>CAYGQC010000145.1:0-9710 GCA_964351875.1 uncultured Pseudomonadales bacterium | reverse complement strand
CAATATGCTGCCACGAGTCACGAGTTACGCGCGCGACGTTGTACCCCATGTACTAAAGGCGTGCCTCAAGGCGGACGTTATCCACGTCAATGTCCCCGGCCGAAAGGATGGCCGGCCCGTGGTCTACCAGTTCGAAATGCATCGCAGTGCAGATTGGGCGGTGCAGGACGCCGGGTGGTACAGAGATCGCATCCGCAACACGATTGCTGACGGCTACCTGCCTGCGGATGCCGGCTATCACAAGGCGTTGGTTCGATTTCAGGATGGGCGGTTCGAGGCCATCTACGGCAAGCGGATGGAATCCCACTTAGAGGGTGCAAACGTGAAGCGCCACATGCAGGAAGGTGCTTCGCCACAACGGGTCTCTCATCACACCTTAGCTGGGTACTGGTACGAGCTGGGTAGCGAGCAACCGAATGGCCGGTGCCCCGCAAGCAAGGATGGTTACGCGCTGTGGGGGTCATTCACCATGCTCATCAATCGCGGCAGCTCAGACGTGCGGATGCTGCGAACGTTCTGCGCCGAAGCTGGCGAGAAGGGCCATAGCGATCAGTTGTATTTGTCGACTCCAAGACCTTCCGGGTTTGAGCGGGACTGGGGAATCGAGTGGGTGAAATTCACGGACCCGCTGCACGAACAACTCGCAGCCATGGATCTGGACCCAGCGGCCGATGCCCAGGCGTTCGCGCGCACCCGCAAACCCCTGTTTGAGAGCGACAACCTCACGCTCTACCCCGGCAACGAAACCTGGTGCAGCAATCGACGCATCGACGCCTACTACACCGTCGCCAGCGAGGATCGCAATCAAGCTTTCGGCGGCAACTACGCAACGGCCATCGCCGAACGAGCAAGGCAGGTGGTGAACGAGTATTGCGGCGATGCAATCACGGCCACCGTCTCGAGCTACCAGATAGGGGACGAGACCCCGTGGGACAGCATGTCTTTCCAGTTCCGGCCCATTCAGGCATCCCCGTTTGGCAATGACGATGGCTACCTCGAGCTGCTCGGCCAAAATCTGAGCGAGCGAGCAAAGGCGCACCTTGCCTACTTGAACGCTAACCACCTCGGGCCGGCGTGCAGCGATGCGCCATTCTGCGAGCTGCCGGGCGGCCGCTACCTGAACGCCATCTACAACGGCCGAGGCGACCTGGTTGCGGAAATGGATCAGCTTAAACGCTCGGAAGCACAAGAGACACTTAACAGCCAAATGGCCCAGTTCGACATGAAGGCAAACCCGATCACTGATTTGTTTGCCGGGATGATCGAGACAGACGTTGGCCTCATTGTCGGCGCCGCCAACAAATACATGTACTCCTATGCCGCCTGGGGATCGCAGTGCTACAAATCAGGCGCAAAGACCCGTACGTTCGTACACACGACGCCAGATACGGAAACAATCAATTTCGACGGCAGTACCGACTTTGAGCCTGGCCAGACGTATGAGGCTGAGTACACCGTTAACCCGGAATTCTTCGCGCTGCTGGAACGAGTCGGCTCGCACTACGGCGCACCGGACAGCGACGCCCCATTTCTGAACAAGGCCCAACGCCTAGTGCTGCAGGGACTCGTGAGGATGAAGGACGACTACGGTTGCAGCAGTCCGGAAGTCGCTCGCTTCGAGCGAAACCTCATCGCGCTCGCGGGGGATGATCTGGCAGGTAGAGCCTTGAGTGTTCTATCTCCACCACCGAGCAGCGCTTCCAAGCCTGCGGTGTCATCTGAACGACAACAGCAGCCCATGCCATCAACGTCCGCAGCGGCGCAGCCTGCGCCCGTTCAATCAACACAGCCTTCACCTGCCCCGGAAAAGCCTGCGCGACCAGCGCAAGCAGGACCGACACAAGCACAGCCGATAGAGCCGCAACCAACGCAACAGCCAGCCTCAGCGAAACCCGCGCTATCAACCGCCGAGCGCTATGCGTTGATGAACGCCGAAGTGCAGGCGCTCTCGGAGGCATTTGTGGCAGACATCAATGCAGCAAACACCACGTTTCAAGCCCAGATGCAGAGCGCGAGTACAGATGCAGAACAGGTGGAGCTGCTGCGCACGTTCAACACGGAAATGGCTGAGATGCGCACCGAGGTTGAACAGAAGACCCAGGCAATTCGGGACAAATACAAGGATTGATCTGCGGCGCTCGTTCATTCCCTACAAAAAAAGTAGGGACATCGGCCATTGTTACCATTTCGGGAACATGTTGACTTCCCCTCATGAGGATCATCACCAGAAAGACCCTACGAGATTTCTGGCGGCGATACCCAGACTCGGAGCAGCCGCTGAAGGCATGGTTCGCTGAAGCACGATCAACCACATGGAAGTCACCGCAAACGATAAAACGCCACTATCGTCACGCGAGTTTTCTCGCTGACAACCGAGTGATCTTCAATATCGCCGGCAACAAGGATCGGCTCGAGGTACACCTGAACTACAAATTTCAGATTGCTTACATCAAGTTCATCGGTACTCACGCCGAGTACGACAGGGTCGACCCGGAGAACATCTAATGAACATTCGCCCGATTAGAACTAAGCGCGACTACAACAACGCAATCAAACGGGTCGGTGCGCTGATGCACGCAGCACCCAATACCGATGAGGGAGAAGAGCTGGACGTTCTTGCGACGCTCATCGACGCCTACGAAGCCAACAACTTCCCGATCGACACCGCCGATCCGGTGGAAGCGATACGGTTTCGAATGGAACAGCAGGGCCTGCAGCGTCGAGACCTAGAACCGTTCCTCGGCTCTCGCCATCGAGTATCCGTAGTGCTCAACCGAAAGCGCGGGCTGTCTCTGAACATGATTCGAAAGCTGAACAAAGGCCTGGGCATTCCTCTGGACGTTCTCGTTGGCGAAGCAGCCTTAGGTCCGCTCATGTGGCGTCAGTGACGATACTGCTCTAGTTCCAAACGGAAAACGCTGAGAGACGCGGACGCTGGAAAACTGGGAGCAAGAGCGAGAAAAACCAAATGCACAGGCCGCCGCACTGATACTTATGGTGCGCAAATATCCGGATACGTTGACCAGGTTAAAGAATCTTGGTGAAGACGCCGCCTAGGATCCTTCTCAATTCGCGCACGAACCAACATCGCCGTCTTCGCGAGACGATGATTTCGCAGAAAGCGATAGTCGGGGCGATCTCCCAACCACGGCGTCATTGCCATCAGGATCAAGACTCTATCCAAGGGGAGAAGGTCGAATCCGAGCGAGCCCGGACAATCAAAACCCATTGTCGACATCGCTCTACAGCCCGCTGCCCAAAAATCCTGAATCGGCTAACTACGCAGGGAAGAGACAAGGTCTTGCGAGCTGGCTACGATGTATTCATCAAGAAGCCGGTTAGAAACTGAGCATCAGCAGGCGCAAACGAGAGCTCAGCAAGATCTGCTTTCGAACACCAAGCGAGATTCTGGTGCTCGATGCAAATCGGTTCACCGGCAACCTCTGCGCCGTAAAAGGCAATCGTGAGTCGGCGGTTGCGTGCGTCGTTGGCCGCGATCTCTTGGAGCAGACCACAGGCTCCCAGCTCTACGCCCAGCTCCTCCAGCAACTCGCGGGCGAGAGCCTGACGATCCGTTTCACCGCTCTCACACTTCCCTCCCGGGAATTCCCATAGGCTACCGTGATGTTTGCCCTCGGGGCGTTGGCAGACGAGCACCTGCCCTCCCCGCCGAACGACCGCCGCCACCACCCTTATCGGTTTCTCCAAAACCAAACCGCTTAAGCCACGGCCGCCCGAAAGGTGCTGAAGGCATCTCCGGGGATGTCATCTCGCAACCGCCAGGTCATTGCAATCGGTCGGCTGCCCTCGTGGCTCACATAGTCAGCAAGACCGAGAAACAGATAGGGCGCTGTCGCGCCGTTGCTAAGGCGGCGTTTCTCCCGGCAAAACATGGCTATCTGAGATCCGTTACTGCGCTGGCCGATGTACCGCCGCCCGGTAGGGCTTGCGTCGCTGGTGCCGCTTTGGCTTTCCCAGTGAAACAGACGCTCACTGATCGCGTAGTCGCGGTAACGCGTTGTTGGCGAGAAAGTCGAATCGCTCTTGTCGAGCGTCACAAAGAGTAGATTGGTTTGACTCGCTTCGTGCCAGTACACACCTGCCTGAAGGGGTAGCGGATCAGAAATCGTCGAGACACCATACGCCGCCAGCACTTCATCACGAGCGTAATAGGCATGGACAACTAAAGGCACATCGGCCTGTACCTGGCCTTGGTGAAGATGATCGATGCTAGCGCGCCTGACACGTAGCACTTGCATCAGCTCATCGCGCAGCAGAGGCTGGCGCCAGACGAGCTGCAGTGCGTGCTCAAGCGAGAGCTCGCCTTTTCTCGCCGACAACCAGGGCACGAGGAGCATGTTGAAACGCCGTGTCGCCTCGCTCGACAACACATCGGCCTTCGGCGGCGCCGCTTGATTCAACGCCTGTAGAAGCCAATCAATGTGCGCTTCATCATCCACGTGCAATAGCCTTGCGATCCCTCGGCCAAGGCGCTCTTCCTCGTCTACGCTCTGTGCCTGCTGCGCGAAGCCTGCCCGGCGGCGAAGCGCCGTCCAGTAACCGTTGCCTGTGTAGACGTCTGCTAGATCGAGCCCGGTTCTGTGCAGAAACTCGGCAAGCGGCACGTCACCCATCGCCGTGAGTTCCTGGGCTCGCTGATTGACGTTGTTCGGTATCGACGCACGCAGGTTAGCGAGCACGTACTCGCTCGCCTGCCGATCCAGACGAATCTCACACCCGGCAGGAAGGCTGGCGAAACCCGATTCGAGCGAACGCTGAACGTCCGCCCTGGAACCGCCAGTCATCGCCTCAAAGCGCCGGTAGAACCTGAACTCGCGACGATGCTGGCCGACAAAGTCCAATACCGTCAACACATCTTTGCCTTCGTGGCGCCGCAACCCGCGGCCGAGTTGCTGCAGAAAGACTGTGGCGCTGGCGGTTGGCCGCAATAGCAAAATGGTATCCACAGTTGGTATGTCCACCCCTTCGTTGAAGAGATCAACCGTAAAAAGAATGTTGAGCTCTCCTCTCTGCAGAGCGTCTTTCCATTCACCGCGCTCACTGGCCGCGGTCTTCGATGTGATGGCTCTCGCCTTAACCCCGGCTTGCGAGAAGCGCTGCGCCATGAACTCGGCGTGTTTGATGGAAACGCAAAACCCGATGGCTTTCATGCCGCTGATATCTGCAACGGCGTTCCTCGTCGCCTGGAGCACCTTAAGCAACCACACATCATCCGCTGTGTAGACATTGGTCAGCTCGTCGCTATCGTAGTTACCTCGTTGCCAGCGGACGTTGGATAGATCGGTCTCATCAGCAATTCCGAAGTAGTGAAACGGGCACAACAGCTGCTGCTCGAGCGCATCCCACAGTCGCAGCTCTGCCGCGATACGCCCGTCGAAGAAGTGCAGGATATCACTGCCGTCAGAGCGCTCAGGCGTCGCGGTCAGACCAAGCAACTCACGGGGGCGGAAGTGTTTCAGCAGCCGCTTGTATGTGTTTGCGGCTGCATGATGAAACTCATCAACAATGATGACGTCGAAATGATGCGGGTCCATGCGCTCCAGGGCATCGGCGTGGAGTGATTGAACAGACGCAAATACATGCTGAGACTCAACGGGCACGCGCCCTTCAACCTGCAGTTCACCAAAGTCGCCACGGCGCAGCACGTGCCGAAACACCGTTCGACTTTGCGTCAGGATCTCTTTTCGATGGGCAACAAACAGAAGCTTCGGAAACTCACCACCCTCACTGAGACTGCGATAATCCAGAGCAGCGACAACGGTCTTCCCTGTGCCCGTTGCAGCGACAAGAAGGTTAGCGTGATAGCCATTACGGCGAGCGAGCGTTATCTGCTCTAGCATGCGTGCCTGAAAGGGATAGGGATGCAAATCGAACGGCGTAAGATCTACGTGGTCGCCACCGCGCTCCCGCGCGATCGCAGAAAGGAACACGTCCGCATCGTAGTTCTCAAAGTGCGAGCTGGCCCAGTAGGTCTCAAAGGTCGCGTTGAATTTCTCGATCAATCCCGCATTGGCGGATTCGCTGGCTCGAACATTCCATTCGATACCACTCACCTGAGCGGAGTGTGTGAGATTGGACGAGCCGATATACACCGTGCTGAACCCACTCGCCCGATGAAAAAGCCATGCCTTGGCATGGAGCCGTGTGGCCGAGCGATCGTAGGAGATCTTGATCTGCGCGCCGAGCGCATCGAGAGCTTCAAGCGCTCGAGCCTCGGTACTGCCAGTGTAGATGGTGGTAAGCACTCGTAGCACACCACCGCGTTCGCAGAACTGTGCGAGTGGTTCAACCAGATTGCGAATGCCGCTCCACCGGATAAAGGCGAGCACCAGATCTATCCGATCCGCCGAATCAATCTCCGTCTGCAGTTCTTTGCCAATCGGCGGCTCACCTCGCGCATTGGTGAGCAACGTCGTATCGGTCAGGGGCGTCAGCGGGGTTCCAGGCGCGCGCTCTCGAACGTCAAAAACGGCCCGCAAGTCGTTGAGACCAGATGTTAGCCGCAGCTCGCTTGCGTTCTGGGAGAAACGCTCGGAAGACAGTAGCTCTGCAAGTTCTTGAGACAACGCAAGCGCAACAGCAGACCGATCGCGCTGCGGTACTGACTCAAGCGTGCGCGCAATCCTCTCAGCTACGAAGGCACCAAAGCGGCGCGGAATCTCCGATGCATCCAGCTTCGCCTCTGTGTGCTCTACTCCGCTGGCCGACAGCTCAGCAAGCGTTGATGCAAGTGCCTCACTAATCAGCGTTTCGTACAATCCTTTGTGCAGCGCCCTGTCCCCAATCTATTCGTGGGAGGGACCATACCAGGCGGCTATGTGAGCCGGAATCAGGTCCTGCGCGCTTCACCATGCTTCGCGCGAGACGGACGTCCCGCACCTTTATTCACGCACTCGGAGAGTAGGCCGAGTTGCTAGTTCGGCCTTGCCTGGCCAGGCTTAAGCCTTAACGACCACAAAGCACCCATCCTAGAATGACGCACTGATGGCGGCATGCGCCTGATGCCGCGTATCACCCTGGCCAATCGAGAGGTCATATCCCAGGGTGAGACCGACGGAATTGGCGAAGTTCCAGGTGAAACTCGCGCCAGCTTCCACCTGGTTACGCGCTTTTGCGTCCGCATCGAGCTCGCTGCGCATGGCCGAATTGCGGAACAGAATATCTATCTCGCGCTTATCCATTGGGAACACTCGAGCCAGCGCCAGATCAACATTTGTCGTCATGCTGCGACCATTGCTCAGCTCGAAGCGTCGCTGCGCATCCACACCAGCGGCGGCATACCCGGTCTTGAACGTCTCCGAGGCGACTACAAGGGCAAGATCGCTCGAACCATCTTCGCCGTAGCCATCCATCTCAATGCTCACGTAGCGCAGATCGAGTTGCGGGTTCAGCTGCCAGTTTCCGAGATCCATCGGCATCGCGATGTGCCCCGCCAGGCCAAATACGGATGCTTCGGTATCGGAGGAGATGAACTCGCTTACCTGGTTCATGGAAGTCAGTCGCTCGCTCTCCCAGCTCTGCTGGCCGGTGGTGAGCCCCAACCGCCAGTTCAATCGCTCGTTGCCGAAGCCGGCGTAGATAGCGAGCAGATCACTGTCCACCTCGCCATCACCAGCGCCGCCGTCGAGATCGGATTCGCCAGTGATGTTGGTGATAGACATTCCCAAGTGGTACTGGCTATCGCCGGCGGGCCACTCTACGCCGCCGGCAATACCTCGGCTATCGACATCAAAACCCAGAGCAGCATCCTGCCGGTCGCGTTGCTGGCTGCCCGCAACGATATAACCCCAGGCCATGGATTCGCCGCGGACAGCGGGCAAGCCCTGGCGTGCACCGAGCGCGATATTGATCGCCTCGGTGGCCGCGGTGATCTGGCTGTTCAGACTGCTTGGCCGCGCCATCAGTGCCACCATCGTATCCGGCAGCCCGACCGAACCGGGCGAATAGACAACACTGCTGTTCGCGCCGTCCAGCGTTACGTTAGCAAAGCTGCCGCTAACGCCACCGTCGGCCACCAGAAAGGTCATGCCCGATCCTTCGGTGTTGTCCAGCGACAGCAACGCAAGATCGCCGCCATTGATGGTTGCAGTACCGGACACCTGAAGCAGATCGATGCTGGTCGAATCGAACTCAACCTGCATCGTCGCGCCTGAACCATGCGTGTAGTCGCCGTCGATGGTTAACGTGCCGATACTGTTACCGGCAGCCAATAGGCCATCGTTAGTAACATCGCCGACAACCGTTCCCGATCCGAGCAGTTCGCCATCGGCTGCTATGGACAAGCCGTTGGCCCCGAGCAGCGTCAGTTCGTCGTTAACGACAACGCGGCCGGATTCGATGTCGAGGTTGCCAAGCGTCGCTACCTGATCAAACGTAAGTGCTCCTGTGCCCAGCTTGGCCAACGTTGAATCCGCGTCGCCCACAAGCTCGATATTGTTGGCGTCGCTATCGAGAGTGAGGTTCAAGCGGCCGCCAGATGCCAGCCGTGTTGACTGGCCAAGGCCAGATAGCCTGCTGTTTACTTCAGTCTCCACAATCAGGCTGGCCACACTGTTAGCGCCAGTAACCTCAAGCACCCCAGCACCGGTTAAGCGGGCGACGCCGGCGCCAGTCAGTGTGTTGGCCAGCGTTTGGTTGCCACTTGCCTGAACCTGAACTTCCGCATCGTTCGCGATTTCGATTGATCCGTTTCCGAAGTTTGCAGCGCCACCGATGAGCGTTCCGCCGGCAACCAATACGTCTCCGGTGTAACTGGTGTTTGCACCTGAAAGGGTCAGCGACGCCGCCCCGCTTTTGACGAAGTCACCTGCACCGTCCAGGGTATTGGCAAACGTGCTGTCGCCTGCCTGACTCAGCTCAAGGCTGCCGCCACTTCCAATACTGATATCAGCACTGCCAAGACCAGCGGAATCCTGCAGCTCGACTCGCCCAGCCTGAATGTCGACCGCGCCGGTGAGCGCGGCGTTGGCTGCTGAAAACGTGGCGGTAGCACTCCCCGCTTTTACGAACGTACCCGAACCGCTTAGGCTCAACGCCACAGCTTGGTCGACACCATTGTTCAGGATGACACTGCCGTTTGGTGCGAGATTAAGGCCGCCCGATCCAAGAAGCGCCAAATCGGTGACGCGAGCAGAGCCGTTCAGAACCCGCGTACCGGATGTGTGAGACAACGCTTGATCGATATCGAGCACGCCTACCCCATCGACAACCAATGAGCCATCACCGGTGACCGCATTACTAAAGGTGGCGTCTGCTGCGGACACCACCAATAGTGTTGTGTTGGCGGCCAGGTCGATCGCGCCCGTGCCGAATGCGTCGGACGCACCTGAGAGGACACCGCTTCCCACAGTGGTGCCGCCGGCATATGTGTTGGCACCCGCGAGCGTAACAGTACCCGCGGTCTGAACATCGAGACTGCCGTCGCCTGCGACCAGGTTACTCAGGGTTCCGTCGGCTGGCTGAGTCAGTAGCAGACTCGCGTCGGCGGCGAGATCAATCTCGCCGGTACCGAAGGCGTCGGTAGCGCCAGCCAACACGCCGCTACCCACACTCGTTCCACCGGTATAAGTATTCACAGTCGCGAGAGTCACCGTGCCGGACGACTGGATATCCAGACTACCGTCGCCGGACACGACATTACTCAATACCCCACTGCCCGTTTGAACTAACAGCAAACTCGTATCGTCGGC
>CAYGQC010000144.1:5893-9720 GCA_964351875.1 uncultured Pseudomonadales bacterium | reverse complement strand
ATACTGACAGGCAGGCCCCTGCCCTTCTTGAACCGATAGCTTCGATCAACCTCAAAGGCGCGAGACAGCACGGGAGCGAAATCGTCGATGAGACAGAGCTTGGCGGTGGTGCCACCCATATCGAAGGACAGCACGCGATCGAGGTTACGCGAGCGCGACAATTCTCTCGCAAGCACCGCGCCTCCGGCTGGGCCGCTCTCTACCAGCCGAATCGGAAATTTGCGGGCGGTCGCAACCGTCGTCAGTCCGCCTCCCGACGTCATCAACAGCATCGGCGCGGAAACGCCCCAGGCATTCAGACGGCTGTGAAAGTCTTCCAGATAGCGATCCATCAGAGGCCGCACATACGCATTGGCCACAGCGGTACTCGTGCGCTCGTATTCGCGAATCTCCGGACAGACTTCGCTCGCCAGAGTTATCGACAGCGTGGGCTGCTGCTCTGCAAGAAACTCTGCGATCCTGCGAGCGTGATCATCATTCACGTACTCATGCAGCAGCGCGATGGCGACCGCTTCGATCCCCTGCGCTGCGAGCTCAGTTGCAAGCGGCGCCAACTCGTCTTCGGCGAGCGGGATCAGGACGCTGCCATCCGCCGCGACGCGCTCGGTCACCTCAAAGCGTTGCGCTCGCTGCACGAGTGGCTGCGGCCGGTTGATGCCCACATCGTATTGCTCAAAGCGGTTTTCATGGGCCATTTCCAAGACATCGCGAAAACCTCGCGTGGTAATGAGCGCGGTGCGCGCACCCTGGCGCTCGATAAGCGCATTGGTCGCGAGCGTTGTGCCGTGCAAGACGAGCGAGATATCTCCAGGAGCGACGCGTGCATCGGCGGCAAGCCTTCGGAGCCCCATGAGCGCCGCATCGGATGGTGCAGAGTGCGTTGTCAGGAGCTTCGTGGTGGATGCTTGAGCAAGCGGTGTATCGGTATGCCACAGAACAACGTCGGTAAATGTGCCGCCAATATCGATGGACGCGCGCCAGCTACCGGCCACGATCAGCTCCCGAAGCGATAACGCAGTTTCACGACCAGCTGCTCACCCAGAGGCTCGCCAAACGTGTCATCGAGAAGGTCATCAAAACTCGACGACGTCGGCGTCTGCAGACCGCTACGGGTGTAGACGACGAACAGATCCGACAGCGGAGCGATCTCCCAGCGGTAGCGCACCTGGAAGTTCACATTGGATATCG
The DNA here is from genome assembly GCA_964351875.1 of uncultured Pseudomonadales bacterium. GTDB lineage: Bacteria > Pseudomonadota > Gammaproteobacteria > Pseudomonadales > Azotimanducaceae > JANSWO01. The sequence goes on along the minus strand of CAYGQC010000144.1, from coordinate 8,532 downwards.
TGAAGTCGTCCGTCGGACCGACAGGTTTGCTCACTTCAATCAACTCGCCAGCGCGATCGGGCACGACAAAGAATCTGTCCTCTTCGGCCCGAATTCCGATCCATTGAAACGACACCCGTAGCTGCTGACGGGCGCTGGCAAAGAAATCAAAGGTCAGTCTCGGACGCCATTCCTCGGTTTCAAAGGACGTAAAGTTGCGATCCTCCTGATGCAGTGTCCAGGCATCCCGCCAGATGTGATCGAGCCGCAGTGTCATGGTAAATCGATCAATCGGCCGCCAAACGAGTCGAGTGCCGATCATGCGCCGAGCGCCGTCGACGAATTCACCCTCATAGCTTGCCGCCAAACGCAGCAACAAGGGTTTACTGCCGTCGGTATTGACGCCAAATTCAAAGCTCGGCCTGTCATCGATACGAAAGGTACCATTGCCGAAACTGGCTTTGTCTTCGAAGCGCGAGGGAAACCAGGCGATTTTGCTGTCCACTTCGAACAGGTTGTTCAAAGTGGCATCCGCGAAAAAGAACAGGCCGTCTCGAACCCTCAGGCCGTCGCCGTTAACCTCGTGATTGTAGAAAGACGCGAACTCGACGAATCGAGCCCAGTCATACGCGGCGGTTGAGTACTCCCAGCGGATGCTCGCCTGGCTTATATCATTGCGCCGAAGAAAGCCGAAATCGTTGATATCCAGCGTGTCATCGTAGTGGCTGAGCGCAAGCTTGTAGCGCAAGCCTTGCTTCGGCGTGTAAACAACGTCTGCGAACCCGCCGAAGCCCTCACCGACGCTGTCCTTGTCGCTACTCATGAACTGACCATCAACCTTCCAGCGACCGTCAGCGGTCAGGTAGTGATAGTCAACACCGTTCACCTGAGCGTCTTCATCCGGGTGCGCGACCAGCGTGGACAACAAGCCAAGCGCTTTGTACGCCTCACCCGACGCCCTCGACTCGTACAAGAGGCGAATCGCGCCGAAGTCTCGGCCGTCCTGACGAGCCACACCCGAATTCAGACCCGCGTCGTAGACGAAGCGCGTCTCCTCTTCCAGCGCCGCAAGAACGCCGAAACGCAGCGAGCCACTCTGCCCCGTCAGCTTGAGTGCACCGGCCACCTCAGTTGGTTTGTTGTCTTCAATTATGGACAGCGCTACCCCAGCCGGAAGCTCCGGATCACGCGCAGGGCTGCCGATACGGCGCGTGTTGAGCAGCGTGGTGGGCTCGTTGTTGGCGAAAGGATCTGCTCGCGGCGTTGTCACGAAGATGTCCTGTTCCTGCTGAAAGAACAGTCGCTTCTCACCGAAAAACGTTTCGAACGCGGTCAGGTTGACGTCAACATCATCCGACTCGACGTTGCCGAAATCCGGGTTCAGCGTGGCGGTGACCTGCAGGTTAGGCGACGGCCGCCAGTACATGTCAGCCCCGGCTTTGTAATTGGTCTCATCACCCACCTGATCGGCGGTAACTGACGCGTAAGGAAAAATGCTCCACTGCTGCTGCGGATTGACGCGGTCGAATTGCAATGGCTGGAGTACCGACATAAATCGGGGCTGGGTCTCAGGTAACGCGGGCCAGGCATGGCGCTCGTCCTGGAAGGAAATTCGGCGCGATGTGTAGATGCCGATAGAGCGATCGCCGCTCTGTGCCGGCATGGACATCTGGGACCAGGGAATCATGAACTCCGCGGTCCAGCCACGCGGCGTTCGCGCCGTGCGTGCAAACCAGACGCCGTCCCAGTCACGACTGAATTCCCGTTCCGGCTTGATCGTACCGTCGGTTTGGCCATCGCCCAAAGCTACTTGAAACCAATAGCCGTAACGTCCGTCACCCGAGGTGTCGAGAGTAACCGCTACGGAATCCCTATTCAGCCGGCCATCATCCCGGGAGCCCTGGCGCTCAAGCAGCGTCTCAACTGGCTGCTCCATGTCATAGGCGAGATACAAGCCGTCCTCGCTGAACAGCATCGTCAACGTGGTGGGATAACCCCCGGGCACCAATGTATCGGGCTCAATCACGCGGAAGTCAGTGACTTTGTGGGCGCTGTCCCAGGCGGCTTCGTCGATGATGCCGTCGATGGTGATCTGATTGCGGGCGGAAGCGAGAAAGGGGACGGGGATGGTGTCGCCGGATCGAACGCCAGCGACGAGAATCGGCTGGTCTGAGCTGCTCGGCGGTCCGTGCGCCTCGCGGTGCAGCTTGTGCAGCTTGTAACCTGCGGGGGGTTCACTCACCGGCGCGGGTGGCGCTGACGAACCACGATCCTCAGGTACCGCCCCTTCATCCGGCGACGGGGCACTGCGGGGCTGCTTCAATTCGCGCTCGAGGGATTCCTCGCCAAGCACGTCATCTGCGTACACGCGGGGCACGGCAAGCTCATCAGCGGCACTAGCGAGCAGCCAGGCATCCGTGAATCCCACACGCCTTGCTTCGGCGACCGTCTGCTCAGCAAGCGCACGCGTAAGGTAAGGGCCTGCCAATACCCGGTACATATAACCGATGCCCGTTTCCGCACCCATCACGGTATAGGGTTCAGGCAGCCTACTGGACGCCTCCTGACCAGCCTGCTCCGCCATCTCCCGATCCGCATAGCTACCGAGTGCTACATAGAAATTCGTATCAGCAGAAGCCCTTAGCGGCTCAGCAGAAGCC
>CAYGQC010000144.1:0-5793 GCA_964351875.1 uncultured Pseudomonadales bacterium | reverse complement strand
GGCTGATTGACAGAGTTGCTAACTAACATCGTTGGACAGTTTACAGCTAACCGGCGTTTGAGGTGAACATGATCATGATGCCTGCCGCGACGGCGCTGCCGATGACCCCGGCGACGTTTGGCCCCATCGCATGCATCAGCAGGTAATTCTGAGCGTTATTCTCGAGACCGACCCGGTTTACGACACGCGCCGCCATCGGAACCGCCGACACCCCTGCCGCGCCAATCAGGGGGTTGATCGGCATGCTGCTCATCCGGTTCATCAACTTCGCCATCAGCACACCGCTCGCCGTACCAATAGCAAACGCCACCATTCCGAGCAGGAGAATCCCAAGTGTGCTCGGCACCAGGAAGCTCGCGGCCTGCAGTTTCGAACCGACCGCGAGACCAAGGAAAATGGTGACGATGTTAATCATCGCGTTCTGCGTGGTATCAGACAAACGATCCACAACACCACACTCGCGCATGAGGTTACCGAAGCAGAACATACCGAGTAGCGGCGCCGCGGTTGGCAACAGCAGCGCGACCAGTACCAGCATCAGAATCGGAAACAGGATTCGCTCCGTGCTACTGACCTCGCGGAGTTGCTTCATTTCGATTTTGCGTTCCGCCTCCGTTGTCAGCGCCCGCATGATCGGCGGCTGAATCAGAGGTACGAGCGCCATATAGGAATACGCCGCAACGGCAATCGCGCCGAGCAACTGCGGCGCTAATTGACCAGCAACGTAAATGGCCGTTGGCCCATCAGCGCCGCCAATAATGCCAATCGCCGCGGCCTCGGCAATGGTGAAATCCATGATGCCAAGGCTGGTCAGCCCCAGCGCGCCAAGCAGCGTCGCGAAAATGCCAAACTGGGCCGCTGCGCCGAGAAAGAGCGTCCGCGGATTCGCCAGCAACGGCCCAAAATCCGTCATCGCGCCAACGCCCATGAAGATAATCAGCGGAAATGCGCCAGTCTCAATTCCGATTTCATAGACGAGATGCAGCAGGCCGTCACCCGTCGCGATATCGACGCCGGGTATGTTCGACAGAATGCCACCGAAGCCGATCGGTACGAGCAACAGGGGTTCGAATTTGCGGACGATCGCCAGATAGAGCAGCAGCGCTCCCACCAGCATCATCACCGCCTGACCGACCTCGATCTGGGCAAGGCCGGATGACGCCCAGATGGTGTCTAGCAATTCCATCTCAGGACAGATCGATCAAGGCTTCGCCGACGGCGACCTGATCACCCTCATTGATGTAAACAGCGCTCACCTTGCCCGCGCGCGGGGCACTCACTTCAGTCTCCATTTTCATCGCTTCGAGGATGAGGATCGTGTCGCCTTCCTCCACTCGATCACCCACCGCCACCAGCACCTTAAACACATTTCCGGCGAGCCCCGCGTTGACCGGCGTGCCGCCACCGGCCGCAGCACCGGGCGTAGTAGCAACCGGCGCGCTATCCAATGCAGTGACCTCGCCGCCTTCGGCCACTTCCACAACGTAGCTCGTGCCGTTTACCCGAACGCTATAGGTCGCCGGGCCGGACGGCGCTGTGGCCGCAGTCGGACCAGCTTGCACCGTCTCGGGAGCATCCTCCGGACCACCCGGAGCTGGCTCGAACGCGGACGCATCACCACGGTTCACCAGAAACTTGAGACCAACCTGATTGAACAGCGCATAGGTCAGCACGTCGTCAACGCTCGCATCCGCCAGCGCAAAACCCTGCTCTTTCGCTAGTTTCAACAGCTCTTCGGTGAGTGATGCCAGTTCGGGCTCGATGAGATCCGCCGGACGGACAGTGATCGCCTTGCCGCCATCAAGAACCGACGCCTGCAAAGCTTGATTGACGGGAGCTGGTGTCGCGCCGTACTCGCCCTTAAGGACACCGGCCGTTTCCTTCGCAATATTCTTGTAGCGCTCACCGGTGAGCACGTTCAGCACAGACTGCGTGCCCACAATCTGCGAGGTTGGCGTGACCAACGGAATGAATCCCAGGTCTTCTCGTACTCTCGGAATTTCTTCCAGAACCTCATCCAGACGGTCGGTCGCACCCTGCTCGCGTAACTGGTTCTCCATGTTCGTCAGCATGCCACCCGGAACCTGGGCGACGAGGATTCGGGAATCGACGCCACGCAGGGAGCCTTCGAAACGCGCGTACTTTTTCCGCACGCCTCTGAAGTAGCCAGCCACCGACTCCAAGGCTGCCAGGTTCAACCCGGTACTGCGCGGTTCGTCGGCGAGGATCGCGACCAACGACTCGGTCGCCGAGTGTCCATAGGTCATGCTCATCGATGAGATCGCTGTGTCGACGTTGTCGACGCCAGCCTCGATCGCCTTCAGATAGGTAGCCGTCGACATGCCGGTGGTCGCGTGACACTGCATGTGAACAGGAATATCCAGGCTTTTCTTCAAGCCGGAAACCAACTCGAAGGCCGTGTACGGCTTGAGAAGCCCAGCCATATCCTTGATACAGATCGAATGCGCGCCCATGTCTTCGATCTCGCGCCCCAGATCGAGCCAGAGTTGCAGTGTGTGCACCGGCGACACCGTGTACGAAATCGTGCCCTGGGCATGTTTGCCCTGTTTGATGACCGCAGCGACGGCCGTCGTGAGGTTACGCATATCGTTCATGGCGTCGAACACACGGAACACATCGACGCCGTTTTCGGCGGCCCGCTCGACAAACTTCTCAACCACATCGTCCGCGTAGTGGCGATAGCCGAGAATGTTCTGGCCACGCAGCAACATTTGCTGAGGCGTCTTCGGCATCGCCTTCTTCAACTGTCGAATGCGATCCCACGGATCCTCGCCAAGGTAGCGAATGCAGGCATCAAACGTGGCGCCCCCCCAGCTCTCCATCGACCAGTAACCAATCTCATCAAGCTGAGCGGCCATAGGCAGCATGTCATCCAGGCGCATGCGCGTCGCCAGCAGGCTCTGATGCGCATCCCGAAACACCAGCTCAGTCACGCCAAGCGGTTGGCTGTTAGTCATTCTTCGCAGACCCCTAATGAATTCTCGACTGTTCGATGCTCGATGCGCTCGAGACATAGGCTAAGCATGTAGTCGCCAGATCGGATCATGACGATCAGTGACGCTTACTGGATTGAGTTGGGCGCTGGGACCCGGATTGAGATGGAGATTGAGATGAATCCGCACTTCGGCGTCGAAAGGCTGCAATCGCGACCGTAATTGCCGCAACCACCTCAGCCTCATTGCCGTTTGCTCTCGGCAGTCGTACGCCAGGCGTATGGCCAGGGAGATCCGGCGCAAAACGCTGAACCAGCGATGACATCAGTGTGGTCGCAGCGACCAACAGCGTCAGAAAGACGAACACCGTGCCCATGCCAGCGAGCATCAGTTCCAGACCCTGAGCAAACGCGTCAACAGCCGGATCCGCCATCGCAACCCCTCCATTCCATACAATCCCCTCACATGACAACAAAGTATAAGCCATCAGGCCGATAGGCAACGCCGCAGTTGCGAGTCGTCGCCAAGCGCTTGAGGGGCCGTCGATAAGACAACCCACCGGCGCTGCCGTCTGGCGTAGAATTCAGCCAGGGTTCGCCAATCGACGGTAGACACGGCCAGCACAGGATCGACAGCATGACTAAACCAGACGAATTCGACGTAAAGACGTTCACTGAGGCCGGTACGCCCAACCCGGACGCCGACCCGGATCGGCCTTTTCGGATCTGGCGGTTGCTGGGCATTATCGGCATCGTTCTGGTAGCGCTCGCGGCCGCGTCCGCGATCGTCGACATCCTTGTTCTTGGGCCTCTGGAAGGCCGAGGCTTCTAGCCTCGACCGAGCTCTAAGGTCGGCGCGAGTACAGCTCAACTCTGGGAAGGAAGGTTGGAAATGAGCGAGTTTGAGCGCTCCAGGCCGTCGCTCAGGCTGACCAGCCAGCGTGATTGATTGCACATTTGCCTAAAATTTCTCTCGAGATACTCGCTGTTGAGCAAATTCAACCTATCGTCAATACATGAACACCGAATACCCCAAGCGCAGCGCTCCTAACGCGCTATCTATTCTTCTTGCGGACAATGACCCTGCCGAACGAGCCATGCTCGGTGAGCAGCTACAGGCCATTTTCCCCGGAGGCTTTCTGCACACCGTCAGCACGGCAAACGCCGCACTCCGAGCCGCCGCACAGCACACGTTCGATATCGTTTTGCTCGATTTGCACCTGGCTGACCTAGACGGCCTGGACGCCGCGGACAAGATGCGCGCCCGCCACAACGCGCTATGCCCGGCATTGGTACTGCTGAGCGGCCACGAAAGCGAAGGCCTCCAGCACCAGTGCGAGCGCCGGGGTTTTGGCTGCGCCGCCAAGACGCGCCTGAGCATGGTATCCCTCGCAAAGACTGTGGAGACTGCTCTGGCGAGGCGCGTGCAAAGCCTCTGGCCTAGCGCGCGAACGAGCTGAAATGGCTCACCAGACGCACAACCTGCACTGCCCACAGGCCGCCGCGCAGATCGCGCATGACAACGGCCGCAAGCTCCCCTACAATTCCGCGCCTCGCGACTAGCGACACTGTGCACCCGTGGCCAAATTGGATAAGGCACCGGTCTACGAAACCGGGGATTGTTGGTTCGAATCCAACCGGGTGCACCATCTTCTCGACTTCCAGATGACTTTCCCGATGACTTTCCAGATGAACATGCAGATGTCGTCTCTCTGAGTCGACGCTCAACGAATAGCGCGGCCACGCTCACCCAGGCCTTCGAATCCGCTCCCGCGACCCCTTCTCGCGATCAGGTTGCTATCCATGGCCAGCGTTCTCCGATAGCATACCGCCCCGCTTTTAATGGTGACCCATCTGGTCCCCTCGCGACGATAGGCTGTGAACTCCGCCAGGCCCGGAAGGGAGCAACGGTAACAATCAACTCGTGCGCCGAGGAATGGCTGGGTGGGCTCACCGCCCTTTTGGAGAGGTGTCCGAGCGGTCGAAGGAGCACGCCTGGAAAGTGTGTATACGGCAACGTATCGAGGGTTCGAATCCCTCCCTCTCCGCCATTTGCGATTCCACCCCCTGAGAGTGCACCTAAGTACTTGAAGGGAAAGGTGGTTTCTGCGGTTCGAAACCCCTCTCCACGGGCATATGCCAGCTGGCTCGTGAAGGTAAGTTTAAGCACCGCTCTTTAGTCCTCAAACCGGTCCGAAGCCCAGAGTTTCTGCGGGTTTGACAAAAACGCTAGAGCGGTTCGAAGTGTCTCGTCAAACGAGCGTTTCGGCGTCCCTGAATTCGCGATTTTTTCCTTCAAACCGAGCTCTTCTCTTCGGAGTTTCTCGATCTGGGTTTCATAAACGTCCATCAGCTCCTCCGAATTAGCTTCGACCAGTCGGTCCATTAGTAGGTCAATCTTGGTTCTGATGCGGGTGCGCTCTGCCTTAAGACTGGTTGTCTGCATTTTGACGTTGTCGCTCAAATGCGCCCACCATGTTCGCATCATGGCAGTGAGTACATTCGTAATTTGCGCCGCAGGCGTGAGTCCGTGTAGTAGAGCTTCAAACTCACCTTCTAACGCATCACGGCGGATCATCTTGCTCCTATCCTCACAGCCTTTTGCAACACAGTAGTAGTAAGGGTACGACGCGCTACGACCTTTAGAGAAGCATGCCGTTAGCGGATTGCTGCAGGAACCGCAGACCACAAACCCGCGCAGGGGAAACTCTTGGTCGAGGTTTTGCCTGGTTGGCACCGTTGCTTTTTGATTCATGCGCTCCTGGATTTTTTGGAATGTCTCCAGAGAAATCAGAGCTTGATGCTGCGCGCGTCGTAAAGATACCTGCATTACTTTTGAC
>CAYGQC010000143.1:9217-9774 GCA_964351875.1 uncultured Pseudomonadales bacterium | reverse complement strand
CCACATGCGTTCACCGGATACGTAGATCTCGGGCAGGTGGGTCAAAGACAACAGGCGAGCGGCGCGGACGGCCATGTCGAAGATGTCCGGCATCTGCCGCTCGGACAGCCTGATGCCGTTGGTCGCGGCCTCGAATACAGGCCGGCCGTAGCGCTCGGCGATGTTGTGTGCAGCGCCTGCGACCGGGCCTAAATTGTTCAGTATCTCCATGGCCTGGGCATCCATCTGCCAGACGAATGCGTCCAAATCGACATAGAAGTCGCTTCCGAGGGGCCGGAGCCAACGACATATCGGGCAATAGGTGAGCTTGGGGTCGAGGTAGCTGCCGTCTCCGCCGCAGGTGTTGCAACCGATACCCATGGTGTTGGGCTGGTAGATCGGCATTGGATCCGCTGCCGGCGGGGTGCCGATCTCGTGCCCGCAATCCGTGCAGAAGGTCGCGCCTGGGTTTAGATCGAAACCGCAGGCAACGCAGAACTGGCTGGCGGACTCTGTCATTACAATCGCTCGAGAAGTTCAGCTTTCTTCGCCTCGAATTCAGCCTCGGTGATTGCGCC
>CAYGQC010000143.1:0-9207 GCA_964351875.1 uncultured Pseudomonadales bacterium | reverse complement strand
GCGATTGGGCAAACCGGTCAGCGCATCAAAATAGGCCAGCTTGCGAATGCGATCGAATATCTCGTCCTCGTTCGCGGGAGGTGGTTTCGGCGCTTCGGCCTGAGGTTGTGCAGGAGACGGCCCTGCTGCTGGTGGCGGCGTCATGGGTGATGCCGCAGCCGGGGCGGCGACACCGGCATTCTTCGCCAGCATTTCAAACAAGCCTTTACTGATCTTGTCGCCCGGTGAGCTCTGCATGGTCCACCAGCCGAAGCCGCAGGCGGCGAGGGCAACGATGATCATGAACGGTGCAAAACCCCACAGGAATACGATCAGAAACCAGATGCCGAGTGTGTACGCCCAGACGCTACCGGTGCTGCTAGCGTCCGTTTTGCACGTGATATTGACCTGGCACTGGCCTGGAGAGACGGGGCTCACCTGAACGATGGTATCTACCTTGATGACCTGGCCGATGGTCGTGCCGAGGCTTTTGAACGGCATCTTCACGGACAACTGCTGGGGTGGCACCTGCTGCTGCACCTCCGCTCCGTCAGTATTGTGAACCTCGTTCGCGAGATGCGCATAGATAGTGTCGGGATCACCGCTGAACTGCTTGCTCGCCGTCTTGCCGCCGACGCCCCCCAGCATGCCGCCAGGACCGGGGCGTGGTGGCGGCGGCGGTGGGGGAGTCGGGCCCGGTGCCGCCTTCAACGGGTTGCGGCATGAGGAGCAGAATTTCGCGCCCACCGGATTGGCGGACTGACATTTGGGGCAGGTGATGTCGGTGCTGGCAGTCATGGCGATGTCCTGGGCAAATTTCGATGACGGTTGTGTCTGTTGATGCCTTGTTAGGCGCAAAACGCAGGAAAAACGGCTCACTGGGAGGTGGGACCTCAGATCGTCACTTCAAGCTGGGCTCGAAGCCTTCGTCATTGCGAAGGAGCGTAGCGACCGCGGCAATCCCCTGACTCTGGCTGCCGTGCGGGCCTGGGGAGATCGCCGCACTCGCCCTACGGGCTCGTTCGCGATGACGGGGTTGGACGCGGGCTCGTTCGCGATGACGGAGGATTGATGGAGATCGGCGCGCTCGCCCCTGGATCTCTACTCTTTTGTCTTTGCGAAGGAGCGTAGCGACTGCGGCAATCTCCTGACTGTGGGTGCCGTGCCTGCCCGAGGAGATCGCCGCACTCACCCTGCGGGCTCGTTCGCGATGCCGGATGGTGTGGGGCTCGGCAAAAAACTCGCAACCGGTGAACCGTTTTCCCTCACCCCTGCGCCTAGAGAGGCAACCACAGCGAAATTGGCATCGGAGCCAACCATGAAAGACAGCTTTCTCCCGAAAATTATCATTGCAGTCATCGGCGGCGTCATTCTGCTGTCCATGTTCAGTCAGTGCTCCCAGCAGGCCCAGGTCTACGAGCAGCAAGAAATGATGCAGAACATGTACATGCAGGAGATGCAGAACACCCAACAGCAGAACCAACAGATGCAGCAGCAGATGCAGCAGGCAACTCAGCAGCAGCAGCTCGAGATGCAGCAAATGATGCAGCAGATGAACGGCGGCTATCCGATGCAGCCGGGCATGATGCCGCCCAACAATGGTTACCCGCCGAACGGCTATATGCGTTCAGGTGATGGATACGCTGCACCGAATGAATGAGTAAGCGCTCACAAACGCTATACGTCAGCGCAGACAACAATGTCAGTGCAACCAGGATCGAAAACTAGTAGGTAATGCGATGAAGAATCTATCCACTCCCGTCAAAGTTGGCATCGGCGTTGTTGTCGTGCTCATCGTCATGATGGTCATGTCCGACGACTTCCAGGAGGGCTACAACAAGAGTTACAACGAGAGCTACAACAACAGTTCTAGTGGCTGGAACCAGCAGCAACCACCCAATACCGGCTGGAACCAGCAGCAAGGTCCTAACAGCGGCTGGAATCAGCAGCCTCCTCAGCAGCAACAGCAGTGTCCTCCGGGAACGCTGCCCGCAGTGGGTCCTGGGGGTGGCGGCTGCGCGCCGATTCCCGGCAACACTCCTGGCTACGGTCCACAGCAGGGCCCGGGCGGTTATGGCCCTCAGCAAGGTCCCGGTGGTTATGGACCTCAGCAAGGTCCTGGTGGCTACGGACCTCAGCAGGGACCGGGTGGATATGGACCTCAGCAAGGCCCAGGTGCCTACGGACCTCCGAGCTCCGGCGGCTACGGCCCTCAACAAGGTCCTGGTGGCTATGGTCCCCAGCAGGGTCCGGGCGGTTACGGCCCGCAACAGGGCCCCGGTGGCTATGGTCCCCAGCAGGGTCCCGGTGGCTATGGCCCGCAACAGGGTCAGGACATCTACAGCGGCGAAATGGACCTTGGCGAGCCATCCGAAGCGGACGGATGGTAGACAGCGTCACGTAACTAGAAGCCAGGAGAGCAACCAATGACGTCACCCAAAGACATGCGGGAGTGGGAGCGGGCGATGAAGCTCGCCTCGCCTGAAGAGAAGAAGCACCCCTGGCCTTTGGCGCTTCGCATTGTCATTGGGGTTGTAGGCGTCTACTTCATGTTTCAAGGCATTGCCCAGGTTAAAGAGGGCTATGCCAAAGTGAAGGGCAATACGGCCTGGGAGCAGCCGGCGCAGAACTGGCAGCCGCCCATGAACAACGGATACGGGCCACAACAACAGCAACCGTCCCAATACGGTCCGCAGCAACAGTACCCGGCTCAATATGGTCCGCAGCAACCGGCGCAGAACTACGGGCCAACAGGTCAGAGCAACGACGATTGGTAGCCCCCGGGCTTTCTGACTGACGATTACTTTTGCGAAGGAACCCCCATGAACATCGCACCACGCATCTTTCGGCTGATCGGGCTGCTCGCAATGTTTGCCTTTGCTTCTGCTGCTCAGGCTCAAACATACGATCCCTTCCCGAACGCTCCGGATCGATCAATCCAGCGTTACCCGAGCCAGCCCCAACCGGCCTGGAATCGGCAGCAGCAACAGTTGCCGCCACCGGTGAATATTCAGATCCAGAATATCCCCCAGGAAACCCAGGTGTGGTGTTGGGCGGCCGTAGCCCAGCAGATCATTCTCGCCACGAAAGGCCCCCAGGCGACTCCGCCGCAATGTGCGTTGGTTGCCAGGGCGTTCGGGCAGCCAGTCAATAGCTGCTGTGGCAATACACGCAACTGCACCGTAACGGGTCAGCTACCTCAGATTCAGGGGTTGATCGCGGAGTTTGGTGGGCGGCATTCGTCGATCGAAGCGCCGACTGATCCGATGACGGTGTACAACACTCTGGCATCTGGCAAAGCCATCATCCTGGCGGTGAAGTCGTCACCGTTCGCAGGTCATGTTGTCGTGCTTCGCGGCATGGCCTGGATGCAGACGCCGTATGGGATAGAGCCGATGCTGATGATCAACGACCCGATGGCCTACTTCACTCAACCCGTTCCGTTCAGCCAGATTGCGCGCTTCTGGATGTCTGCGATTGTGGTTAGCTAGGCTAGTTGTCCTGCGTATGTTCCTTGATCCACGCCAGAGCAACTTTCCATTTGCGCTTGACCGTCGAAGGCGACATGTCGAGAACTTCGGCCGCTTCCTCGATCGTCATGCCAGCGAACGCTCTGGCCTCGAAGAGTTTCACGTACACCGGATCGATTTCCTCCAGCGCACTCAGCAACTCGTCCAGTTCGAGAATATCGGTAATCGGCATGTCGTTGCCGATGTGCTCGCCAGTGAAGCGAGTCTGCAAACCGTGGTCGCGCTTGGCAGCGCGCAATCGACGAGCTTCGTCGACGAGAATCTCACGCATGATGCGACCGGCGAGGCCGAGAAAGTGATTGCGACCTTTCAAGTCAATGCGAGTGATGTTGATCAAACGCATGTAGGCTTCGTTGACGAGCGACGTCGGTTGCAGGTCGCCATGGCGCTCGTTGCGCAGGTGCGCGGCCGCGTTGCGGCGAAGCTCGTCGTACATGGCGGCGATGACGCGTCCGCGATCGGCTTCCGATTCGTTCGACCAGTTCTGCAGTATCTGTGTAACGTCGCTCATTCGCTCGCCGTCTTGCCGCACGTCTTTCGGATCAGTGAATTCCTACGCTATTTTCGCGCAATTACCTTTCCGAGTCTCTCAGAAGTGGCCCCCCAATGACACCCGATAAGACGCCGACAACCGAAGCCCGGGTCTTGCTTGAACTGGTCGAACAAGCGCTCGATATGCCGACGGCTGAGCGCGACGGCTGGCTGATGATTCATTGCCCGGAACCGTTGAAAGCGAAAGCCCAGCGGATGATCAGTGCCGCGGACGAACCGACGAGTGAAAGTGATGAGGCCGTCACGTTGATCGTCAAAGCGGCGGAACAGCAATTGGCTGGGCAGAGAATTGGGGCCTACGACGTCGTCGAGTTGCTCGGCGAGGGTGGTATGGGCCAGGTTTACCTCGCCGAACGCGCAGATGGCTCTTTTGATCAGCAGGTGGCGATCAAAGTCATCCGGGCATCTGCGGTGGGCAGTCGGGCCGTAGCCCAGTTCCTCAGCGAACGCCAGATTCTCTCCGACCTCACGCACCCCAACATCGCGGCGCTGCTCGATGGTGGCCAGACCGACGACGGTATGCCCTATGTGGTGATGGAGTTCATCGATGGTCTGCCGCTCGATGTCTTCATTCGCGAACAAGGGCTGGACCTGCAAGCGCGGCTCAAACTCTTCCTGAAGATCTGCTCGGCCGTGGCGCACGCTCACCGTGCATTGGTTATTCATCGCGATATCAAACCGAGCAACATTCTGGTCGATAGCGAAGGAGAGCCCAAGTTGCTGGACTTTGGCATCGCGCGATCCCTTGCTCCGCGCGCCGATGTTGAGGATACGGTAGCGATGCTACTGACGCCGGCGTATGCGAGTCCGGAACAGGTGACCGGGGTGCCGTTAACTACAGCGACGGATATCTACTCGCTCGGCGTTGTTCTCTATCAGTGCCTGACCGGGGAGCGGCCCTATGAGACGGACAGCCTTTCGCCGGCCCAGTACGAGCGGGTAATCACCCAGGTCAGCCCCGACGCGCCCAGTGCTCGAGCGCACGTGCGCAATGCAGACAACTGGCAGGCACTACGTGGCGACTTGGATGCGGTCGTTCTCAAAGCCATGGCGAAAGAGCCGGAGCGACGCTACGCATCCGTGGCAGCATTTGCTGATGACATTCGTCGATACCTTGGCGGCTTTCCAGTCAATGCCCAGGGCGATAGCGTCGGCTACCGATTGCGAAAATTTGTCTCCCGCCGGCGCATACCTGTCGCGGCATCGTTGCTGGCGTTGGTTGCTCTTGTCACCGCCTACGGAGTGACGGTCTACCAGTATCAGATAGCAACCGCCGAGCGCGAGCGGGCGGATGCCCGTTTCGATCAGGCACGCGAGCTTGCCCGCCAGGTGTTCTTCGATGTCTACGACAAGATGGCGTTTGTCCAAGGTACGCTGCCTGCGCGTGAAGCACTTGCAGCAACCGGCGTGAGCTACCTCGATGAATTGTCGCAGGATGAGTTTGCACCGGACGACATTCTTCTCGACCTAGGCGTTCAATACACTCGTTTGTACGACCTCTACGCTGGCCTGGGTGTTGCGAGCCTCGGTAAGTCCGATCAGGCCATCGTCTTGTTGGGTAAAGCCGACGAAGCGCTCACTAAACTGCTTGAACGAAGCCCGCTCGATGCGGCGGCTGCGGCGGAGATGATTTGGGTCAAACGTCTGGCCACGAACCACTATCGTGGTTACGACATGAATACCACCGAAGCGGAACGCCAGGCGCGTGAGGGCTTGGCCATTGCTGATAGGGTTATCGAGCAGCTGCCAGCGCGCGACTGGTATCTGGAGAGCAGGCGTTGGAACCTGCGCATCGATCTTGTAAACACGTTGAATTGGGCCGCGCGTTCCGATGAGGCACTTGCGCTGCTCGATGTCTACCTCGTGGATCTTGATGACCCGGAATTTGCAGCCAACGTGGCTAATCACGCAGGCAAGAAAGCGTATGCGCTCGGCCTTCGTGGTGAGATCAACGCCGATGCCGGTAGAACGGAACTAGCGATCCCAGACTATGAACAGGCGGTTGCCTTCTATGAGGGGCGTCTTTTGGCGGAGCCTGACAACTACCAGATGCTGGTCCAGGCGATGCGCTTCAACTTCAATCTCGCGAACCTGAGAATGCGCACGGAGGATTATTCGCGCGCGCTGACCAACGCTCAAAGAGGCGAGGCTATCGCGCGGCAGATGGTTGCCATCGACCCTCGCGACAGCGGCGGGCGTCGTAACCTGGCCGCTCAGCAGCAAGCAGTTGCGAAAGCGCAGGTGGGTATCGGGGACAACAGTGCTGCCAACGAAACCATTACGCTGGCGATAAGTACCTTTCGCGAACTCGCGGATGAAGATCCACAGAACCTGTCGCTTCAGCGGGATCATGCTTCGGCTTTGATCGATGCTGGCGACATCTTCTCGCAAACGACTTCCCCGGAGGTGGGCTGTGGCCACTACCGACATTCGCAAACGCTGTGGAAGTTACTTGATCGTAGTGGCCAGCTAACAGCTTATGATCGAACGACCGGCCTTGAGCGGCTGGAGCAGATTCTCGCGGACGAGTGTTAACCGCACTAAGAGTTTCTAAGGAGCCGGTTGCTCTTGATCGATCGCTGTCCGGATGCGGGCATGATCGGAACGAGAGAGGTCGTAGAAACTCGCAGCGAAGACTGTTATGCCGATCATGATCAAGACGCCAGGTCCCATTGCCAGTGCGAGTGTAAACAGGGAGCTTGGATCAATAGTCTCGGCGGTAGAACCTTGCTTAATGCCAGCAACGTCAATGACGATGCCGGACATCACGATACCAAGCCCGCTAACCGCTTTTGCTGCGAACGATGAAGCAGCGAAGTAGATGCCTTCGCTCCGGCTGCCGTGCTTCTCCTCATGCTGATCAGTGACATCCGCGATCATGGATCCGATCATTACGGTCAGCATCCCGATGCCCATGGCGCAGATCGCGTTTGATGTCATCACGAGATAGAAGAGCAGTGGATTGCCGGGCTTCGGGAACAGCCCCATCATGCTCAAGATGATGGGTAGCGTTCCCCACACGGCGTACCAGGCAAGGCCCGTCATCAGCAGCGTGCGTTTTTCCGTGAAGATTTTTCCAAGTGGTGTTGCCAAACCCGCTCCGATGAAGCTGCCAATAATTGACGCGGGAAAACTTAGGCCAATGAGTTCCAGACTGAACTGAAAGTAGAGCGTCCCAAGATAGATGGATAGCGCCGAGACCATGCCCATGGTCATGCCGAAGAGCACCGCAGTCAGAACAACTGCTCGGAATGACCTGAAACTAAATGCCATTTTCGCTTCGCGAAAAACCTGGCGCAGGCTGAACGTCGTCTGGGTTGTCGCCTTGGTCAAGTAGGGGATGTGGCTGTGCGTTCCCGCCGCGCATAGCAGAACACCGGCCCCGATGATCAGGCCAAACAGAGCCGAGAATCTAGGATAGGCCTCAGGATTTAGCTGTCCGTTTGGGTACTCAGGCGTTGCGCCGAAGAAAACCTGAAAGCCCAGCAGAAACACCAAAAGCATGCCGACCGATTGCTGGATAGAGCGCAGCGATGACAGAAGCGTCCGCTCCTGATAGTCGCTCGATAGCTCTGCCGTCATACAGGTATGTGGGATGGAATAGACGGATTGCAGGGTTCGAGTCAGCACAGCGAAGACGAGCAGCCAGCTAAACAGCTGCATCTCGCTTAGGCCGTCAGGTGGTGCGAATAGGAGATAGAAGCTAGTCGCGACGGGCACGATTGAGGCGTACATGAAAGGGTGTCGGCGCCCCCATCGAGTGCGAATGCCGTCTGACCAGCCGCCGATTATCGGGTCGCTCACAGCATCGAAGAGCAGGGCGATAACGATCGCGAGGCTGGCGAGAAAACCCGACAGACCCAGCACTTGGTTGTAGAAGAACAGTAGGAAGAAGCCGAATGCTGCCGCCTTGATTCCTTCGGGCATCTGGCCGATCGAAAAGAAGATTCGAATCCGCCAGGTTAACGTGCCTTCTGTTGATTCTTTCAAAGCGTCGGTTCGTTGAAAGTGATGGGGAGATGCTCCTGGTGAGTTGTGCTGCGCTTGGTTACCGCGAGAGTCCACAAGGTATAGCACGCGGGCCTCGCCGCCGGCATGAGATTTTACTGTGGGTTAGCCTATGGAGATGGTGATAGGCATGCCACCATCGTACAAATCCACACGATTCTGCTTCGCGAGGTACGCCTCGCTGATCAGCTCGCCATTGAGTTTTGTGCCGTTGCGCGAACCCAGATCGCGCAACAGCCAGCGCCCCTGGTGAAATACGATTTCGGCGTGGTGCCGGGAAACCTGCGGGTCGTCCACGCGCAGTTCACTGCGTGGGTCCCGGCCTATGTGGACGTCACTGTGGAAGCGGTGAACTTCGCCGCGCCAGGTGATCGTGAGCTGTGTGCTGGAGGCGGCGGGCACGGTGGCCGTCATCATCACTGTCGGTGCTTCGACATCTGCGGGATCGCGCACAATGCCCTTGGGCGTCAGCTCATACAGCCATGCGAGAAGCGCGACGACGGGGATCAAGCCGATCGCGATGTAGACAAACCACTGAACGTACTGATCTGAGAGGCCAAAACTGGGGAATAGTTCGGCCGCGCCGAGTATCGCGCCCCACGCGGCCACTGCGTACACACTGGTGACCTGAAAAACCTTGCGGCGTTTGAGCTGGCCAATCAGGCTGATTGGCTCGCTTTGCTTTGTTGTGTCGCCTGAGTCGCGGTTCATGGCGCCGGAGTTCTCAACCATAGGGACAGGCCTATCTTAGCCCCTGGAGGACGTTGCGTGGCTATACCTCCGCGATGCCAGTGTCATCTTCGATCTGTTCCGGTAGATCGTAGTCGTCGACGTGGCGGGTGGGCATATGCTCGACGTTGAGCTCAGGATTTCGCTCTCCGTGATCCTGAACATCGGAGGCGTAGTCCTGGATGTCGGTTATCGCGTTGTCGATGCGCTCAAAACCATCATCGATAGCCTCGTGCGTGTCCTCAATCTCGGCTTCGAACACGGGTTCGATGGATTCCAGTTTCGCCTCGTCGCGAGCGAAATCGTGCTCATCTGCGGAGCTGAGTTCACCTCGGGCTTCCATCAGTTCGCGAGCGTTTCCCAGGGTTTCGTCTCGTACAACGTTCACCACATCGTGTAGATGCGGTGG
>CAYGQC010000142.1:0-9791 GCA_964351875.1 uncultured Pseudomonadales bacterium | reverse complement strand
ATCGGCGTTGGCAATGCGCTGTTGCTCTCGAGGGCCTCAGCGCGCGTCGAAAAATGAGTCGCGCACGCTACGCGTGCTCGACTCATTTATTCGACGAGGGAGTCAGCAATGATCTTCGGCGTGATGAAGACCAGCAGTTCCTGTTTGTCGTCGCGCTCCTGGGTGCGCTTGAACAGGCGGCCAACGTAAGGCAGATCGCCAAGGAACGGAGTCTTCGTGGTGGAGACGTTGGTATCCGTAGTGAAGATACCACCGAGCACGATAGTTGAGCCGTTCTCAACCAACACTTCGGTTTCAATCTCGTTGGTGTTGATCGACGGCACGCCGTTAAACACCTGGCCAACCGTATCCGACTTCACGTTCAACTGCATGATGATGCGATCATCAGGCGTGATCTGAGGCGTTACTTCCAGTGCCAATACGGCATCTTTAAAAGAAGTAGACGTTGCGCCGGAAGAACTCGCTTCCTGGTACGGAATCTCCACACCGGACTCGATGATCGCCGGGCTCTTGTCCGCGGTGATGACCTTCGGACGGGCAACGATCTCAGCATGACCATCACTGGCTAGAGCCGACAACTCCAGATCGATCAGGTAGCCTGCGCCAGTGAAGCCGATACCAATGCTGGTCGCACCTTCACCCGTCACACCAAGGTCGACGACCAGATCGCTGGGCGAGGTAATGTCACCCTCGCCATCGACGAGAATATTCTGCAGCTCAGACAACGTCTCAAGAGAACCACCGTAGCGATGGACATTCGAACCTAGCTGCTTATTGCCGCCGCCGCCCCAACGCACACCGAGCTGCTCGGAGAAGTTAGCGTTAGCAGTAACGATTCGCGCTTCGATAAGCACCTGTCGAACGGGCACGTCGAGCTGAGCAATGACGCGCCGGAATTCTTCCAGCTTCTCTGCCGTCTCGGTCAGAATGATTGAGTTCGTGCGCTCGTCAACGATCGCGCTACCGCGCTCGCTCAACATGGAAGACGCGCCTTCGGAGGCATCAAACAGTCTGAACAGCTCTGTCGCAGAGGCGTAACGAATCTGAATGAACTCCGTTCGCAGTGGCGCAAGCTCAGAAATCTGCTTCTGATTTTCCAGTTCCAGCTTCTCGCGAGCCGCGATTTCAGCCGCCGGAGCTACAAGCAACACGTTACCAATCTGGCGCTTGTCGAGGCCTTTGGTCTTGAGGATCAGATCCAACGCCTGATCCCAGGGCACGTTCTTGAGACGCAATGTAATTCGACCACCAACCGTGTCGCTAGCGACCAGGTTGAGATCGGTGAAGTCGGCAATCAACTGAAGCACCGACCGAACTTCGATGTCCTGGAAGTTCAGGGATAGCTTTTCGCCGGAGTACTTGAATACGTCCTGGCGATCCTCGACTTCCTGCTCCGTAAGCGGGTTAACACTGACGGTCAGCGTCTTGTCTGCCTGATACGAGAGGTAGTCATAGTTGCCTGATGCCGCGATGGTCACAATCGTGTGAGGGCCTTGCTGAACGGCATCTACAATTTTTACCGGAGTCGCAAAATCGGTAACGTCCAGACGGCGTCGCAGGCTTGCCGGCAAATCGGTGTTACGAATCTCAATCTTGATTTTCCCGCCGTCGCTGACCACGCTGACCGGCGCTTTCGGGTTAGCCAGAGACACGATGATCTGGCCTTCACCATCTTCGCCTCGGCGAAAATCGATGTTCTCGACATCACCAGCACCACCGCTGCGAGCCGAATCGTTCGAAATCGCCTGATCGACGGCGCTGTATTGATTCGATTCGGCGGCAATCGGCGCGCTGCCAGTGCCCGCACCCACCAGCAACACAAGCGTATTGCCCTCAACTGACGTCTCGTAGGGAACCAGTCGGGTAAGATTGACGATCGCGCGTACCCGATCCTTGGTATCCAGGACCGACACCCGGCGAGCGTTGCCGATGCCGAGGTCGTGGTGCTTGTCAGCGAGCGCGCTGCTGGAACCCGGGAGGTCCAAAACAATTCGCGCTGGCTGTTCAATGGTGTATCCGGTCGGGCTCGGCGGCGTACCGTCGAACGTCATCCGAATTTCAGTTGCATCACCCGGTAGCGATGAGAAGTCGATCGACTGAATGGTCGACGACCAGCCAGTCATAGCGGTCATTACGCAGGCTATCGTCGCCAGAGTCCGCAGGGCCATTCGGCTCAACATGGTATTCATCCTTACTCTACCCCTCCGAGTGAAACGTTACGCGCGCGTTCAACCCACCCGCCCGTTCCGTCCGGAACAATTTCAATGAGCTCCACGGCTCCGTCTTCGATACTGATGACCCGTCCATGATCCGTGCCCATGTAGTCACCCACTGAAACTCGATGCACGCCACCTTCCGGATCACGTACCAGAGCAAACAAGTCCATGCGCTGGGAGAGCGTGCCTACCATGCCCAGCTGGCCAACTTGAAACTGCTCAAGAAACTGTTTAACCCGATTGAAGTCGGGCTCGACCCGCACGCCGTCTCGACGTGGTTCCACCGCCGCCACCAATACGGGCGGCTCGAACGGGCTCCGCTTGTCGCTCGCCTGGTAGGCGAACGGCGGTACCGTTTCAAACGGCGGCAGTGGCGGAATTCGGGATTTGCCCCGATTGTCCACCTCAGCCATAAACTCTTTAATGTCCGCGAAATCGCCGTCGCCGCCGCAGCCGGCAAGCAAGCCAACCAGCAGGGCGACAAGTGCCGTTCGCAGAGCCGCTCTGCGTGGCGCGATAGCTGTACCCGGAAACTGTGAAGCTACTAGTGACATCCGCTCACGCCTCCTCGTCCAGATAGCGATAAGTCTTCGCCAGAATGTCCATCTTCAGTGCGTTCGGAGAGGATTCTGGCTTGATGGTAAAGTCGTGCAACGTGACGATCCGAGACAGATTGGCAACACCGGAGACAAACGTTCCGATCTTGTGATAGTCGCCTTCGACGACAATCTGAATCGGCAGTTCGATGTAGAACTCGGTTCGATTCTCAGGCCGCAGCTCAATGCTCTCAATCGTTAGCTCGTTGTCGAGTGCGGTTCGAGTGATGTCCTCGAGCAGACCTGGCACTTCAGTGTCTTTCGGCAGCTGGCTGAGGAGCGAATCAAACATTCGCTCCATCTCTGCTTTCTGCTGTCGGTACTCTTCCAGGTTAGCTGCCTGCTCGGCCTTCGACTCGTACTCCGAGCGCAGCGAGGTTTCTTGCTTCTGAGCTTTCTCTAACGCCTGCTGCTTTTCCGTCAACACCATGTAGTAGCCGCCGACGAGAAACAGTATGAACACCAACGCAAGCAAAATGCCTTTGACGATGCCCGGCCAGTTACCGATGTTGTTGACGTCGAGGTCTGAAAGATCAAAGTCCTTCAGTTGGTCGATTGAGTCCTGCAAAGCCACCGCTATTCCTCCGCCGCTTCGACATTCGGATTGACCTGGTTAAAGGTCAACGAGAACGTGCTCGATTGCGGACCGTAGATCGAATTCCGCGGGTCTTCCTTGATGCTCTTCAGATTCGGGTTCGCGAACCAGTCAGAAGCGTCAATGTTGCGCATCAGCGCAGAAATCCGGTTGTTGGATTCCGCCAGGCCAGTTACCGAGAGCTGATCCGCCTTGAGTTCCAGGTTGGTGTAGTGCACGCCTTTAGACATCGCGCGCACCATCTCATCGAACACGCGGACGATGACGGGCCGATTGCCCTGTAATTCCTGAATGACCCGCATGCGCGACAACAGGTCTTCGCGAATCTGCTGCAGGTTTCGAATCTCACTGATCTTGGTGTC
Organism: uncultured Pseudomonadales bacterium; assembly: GCA_964351875.1. Classification (GTDB taxonomy): domain Bacteria; phylum Pseudomonadota; class Gammaproteobacteria; order Pseudomonadales; family Azotimanducaceae; genus JANSWO01. The sequence goes on along the minus strand of CAYGQC010000142.1, from coordinate 6,022 downwards.
CAGCTCGCCTATGCGATCCTGGAGAAACTTGTTGCGCGCGCCCTGGTTATCCGTCTGCTGATTCAGATAGAAAACCGCGCCGCCGATGAGCAGAGCCGCTACCACGACAACCGCACCGAGGTTGCCAAGAAACTCGCGCTTCTTGCGGCTGCGTTCCCACTCACGCCAGGGTAGTAGGTTAATCCTCGCCATCAGTCGAAGCTCCTCATGGCCAGTCCGCAGGCGATCATCATGGCGGGCGCATCGTTTGACAGCGCGTCCGCGTCGACCCTGTTGGAGAGCGACATATCGACGAACGGGTTCGCGATCAGCGTCGGCGTGCCGAGCTTGTTCTCAATCATGTCGCCGAGGCCTTCGATGGAAGCGGTACCGCCAGCAAGCACGATGTAATCCACATCGTCGTACTGGCTCGAAGAAAAGAAGAACTGCAGAGAGCGGGTCACTTGCTGAAGAACGGCTTCCTTGAAAGGCTGGAGCACTTCCTCTTCGTAGTCGTCCGGCAGGCCGCCCTGCTTCTTGGCGAGACCAGCCTCTTCAAAAGACAGCGAGTAGCGACGCTGAATCTCTTCGGTGAGCTGTTTGCCACCGAATAGTTGCTCTCGCGTGTATATGGAGCGGTCATCAGCGAGTACTGACAGAGTGGTCATGGTCGCGCCGATATCGATAATCGCAACGACAAGATCCTCCGGATTGCTACCGAGCTGCGGCTGCACCAGCTCGAAGGCACGCTTCATCGCGTGAGCTTCGATATCGACGATGCGCGCATCCAGACCACCCAGATCAAGCGCCGCTTCCCGCATCTCGACATTCTCACGTCGACACGCAGCCAGTAGCACTTCAACCTGGTCCGGATTTCGCTCAGACAGGCTCTGCACGTCGAAGTCGATCGCGACCTCATCGAGCGGATACGGGATGTATTGATCCGCCTCTACGGTGATCTGATTTTCCATCTCATCGTCGGAAAGAGCTGCGTCCATCTCGATGATTTTGGTGATCACAGCAGAACCGGCCACGGCGACAGCCACGGCCTTGCAGCCGCTCTTGGAACGGCTGACGGCACGCTTGATAGCCTCACCGACACCCTCTACATCGCCGATGTTCTTTTCGACAACGGCATTGGGCGGCAGCGGTTCCACAGCGTAAGATTCAACGCGGTAACGGTCGTTGTTTTTGGATAACTCCAGCAACTTGACCGACGTTGAGCTGATATCCAGTCCAAGTAATATGTTGGACTTCTTATTAAACAGGCCAAACACGGCAATTTTTCCTTAGTGGAGCGGGCACTTACGTCCTATAGATGCAACAACACATTAAATACCACTCATTGCGGGAGAGCAACGGACGTAGAGGCTTCGGCAACCCGCTCGGAGGCCGCATCCCGTCATCGCCCAAGGCTCCCTCAAACCTCAGTATGGCTGTCCCCAGCCTAGCAAGGACCGCTGCGCCATGACACCAAGGTCAAGACGCGTCCTCGGCACTATTATGTGTCTGGGACTTACGACTTTATGTGGTGTAGTCCTCAGTCTCGCGGGCCTGTACCTTTATCTCGACCCCCAGATTCCTTCAGCTCGCAGCTACCGAAACGTTGAGTTGGAAACACCGCTGCGCGTGTATGCACGCGATGGAGCCCTAATCGCCGAATACGGTGAGCGGCGGTTGATACCGATTACGCTGGGCGATGTGCCGGCCAATTTCGTGAACGCGGTGCTCAATACAGAAGACAAGCGATTCTTCGAACATTCCGGCATTGATTTCATATCCCTGCTCAACGACACCTTCCAGCTCATTGTCTATCGAGAGATCCGGGGCGGCGCCAGCACGATAACCATGCAGCTTGCCCGAAACGTCTCTTTTTCCCTTGAGCAAACGTTCATTCGCAAGTTCAAGGAGATGTTGCTTGCCCTCAAGCTCGAACGCGAATTGTCGAAAGAAGAGATCCTCGAACTCTATATCAATGTAGTACCGTTCGGAAAAGGTGCATATGGTGCCGAGGCTGCGGCGCAGACCTACTACGGCAAAACGCTGAAGGAGCTCGAACTCGCCCAGCTGGCAATGCTCGCGGGTATCCCGAAAGCACCGACCGCCGGCAACCCGATCAACGGGCCCGAACGCGCCCTCGATCGTCGCAACGTCGTACTCGACCGAATGCTGGACCAGGCATCGATCAGCCAAGAGGAACACGACCTCGCCGCAGCCCAACCGATCACGGCGAGTATCTACGCTCGCCCTCTCGACGTTCCATCACCCTACCCGGCTGAGTTAATTCGGCAGGAAATGGCCGAGCGCTACGAAGATCTCTATTCCGGTGGCTATGAAATCCACACGACGATCGACAGCACGCTACAGGCCGAGGCCATACAATCCGTTCGCCAGGGACTGATCGACTACGACCGCCGCCATGGTTACCGCGGCCCCGAAGCCAATATCGCAGCCGATGATCCCACCAACGCCTATCCCGAATACCTGGCTGCATTGGACGGCCTTGGCGCCGTTGGCGGTCTAACGCCAGCGGTCGTTGTGGAAGTGGCGGACGAGCACTTCGATGCCCTGCTGCCGAGCAACATCGTCAAGCGAATACCGTTCGAGGCGCTCGCCTGGGCGCGCAGCTACATCAACGAAAACCAACGCGGCCCCGCACCGAAAATCGCCGGGGATGTGGTTTCCGTGGGTGACGTTATCCGACTGCGCTACCGCACCGATTTGGCCGAAGACGGCGAGCCTCATGACACACGCGAAGGCGTCGATGCACTCTGGGAATTCAGCCAGGTGCCGGAAATTCAGGGCGCTCTGGTCTCCATCGATCCGGAAACCGGCGGCATCGTTGCCATGGTGGGCGGCTTCGATTTCGGCGCTAACCAGTTCAACAACGCAACGCAAGCTGCAAGGCAACCCGGCTCGGGCTTTAAACCCTTCGTCTATGCGGCTGCGATAGACAGCGGCATAACACCGGCCACTCTGTTTCTTGACGCGCCGTTGGTATTCGAAGACATGTTGCTCGAAACCGAGTACCGGCCGCGCAACGACAATGCCCGATACAATGGCGAAACCCGCCTGCGAGAAGCGCTGTACCGCTCAATCAACCTCGTCTCCATTCGCGTCCTGCAGGAAGTGGGTGCCGGCAACGTCCTGAATTTCGCCCGCAACAACCTCGGCTTCGATATCGCCACGTTCCCGCGCAACACCCAGCTCGCCATCGGCGGCGGAACGATGGCGGTAACACCCATCGACATGGCCCGCAGCTACGCGCTCTTTGCCAACGGCGGCTATCTGGTACAACCGCATCTTCTTCGTTACGTGAAAAACCGCAAAGGCGAGATCATCCACCAGAACCTCAAACCCGCGGTCTGCCGAACATGCGACGCCGCTGACAATGACCAGAAGGAGGATGAAGAGTCCGCTGCGGACGAACTCGCAGCGGCGCCGAGTCAGCCAAACGACAAAGCAACTGAAGACGCTGAAGCCATCAGCGAGCCCGAGCCATCCACAGATGTAGATCTTGCATCGGCCAGCAAGCAAGCAACTGAGGTGATTGACGAGCTGATTCCAGCACCGCCAGCGCCTCAGACTCTTGACGGCCGAGTCGCCTACATCATGCACACGATGCTGCAGGATGTGATTCGCCGAGGTACCGGCACCAAAGCGCGTGTGATGGGCCGCGGCGACATTGCGGGCAAAACCGGCACCACCGACGAAGCCGCTGACACGTGGTTTAACGGTTACAACCCGACGCTCGCCACAACCGTGTGGGTAGGCTTCAGCGACTATCGGCCATTGGGGCGTCGAGAATACGGCTCGACAACGCCGTTACCTATCTGGATCGACTATATGACTGATGCGCTTGCAGGCAGCGAAGAAGCGTATCCCGCGCAGCCTCCCGGTATCGTCACCATGAAGATCGATCCGGAAACCGGTGAGCCTGCGCCACCGGGCCAACCCGGCTCGGTCTTCGAGTACTTCCTGGCAGAGCATGCACCGCCGCCAGCAACCAACTCGGTACGTGATACCTCACAGAGCTACGACGACGTGGGTGTTGAAGAGATCGTCGTACCCGACGATCTCTTCTAGGAAACTACTCGGTTCAGAACGGCAGCGGCATCACGTTGCCGTTAACCGTCAACTGGCCATCCGCAAACTTCGCAGTGCTGGCATAACCCGCTTCGGACTTGGTCATCATGCCCTGCTGTTCGAACATGCCCAGCACCATCGGCACCTGGGCATCGACCATCTGATCGAGCTGCTCGTCAGTCATTGCTTCGCCGCTCTGGGCAAGAGCAACCTCAAGCTGGGAGCGCGTAGACGAGCGCGCCATGTCCTCAACCATGGCCACAGGCAGTGCGACGTCGGCATCGAGAGACAGCATCTGCTTCCACATGGCCAGGTCCATGAAGTTGAATTGATCAAGCGCAGGCAGAACGGATGCGTCGAAGCGCAGATCCATATTCGCAAGAACCTTGTCGCCATTGATCACGGCGCTCATCGGCGCAAAACGCAGCTCCGGCGAGCCTTGCAGCACTTCGTGCACGAGAGAAACCATCTCGGCCATCATCGCTTCTTGATCAATGGCTGGAGCCTGCGAACCACCTGATGCCGCCTGCATCACCTGTTCGCTCATCTTCTGGCTGTAGCTCATGTACGCTTCCAGCGCCTCTGGCTTGAGGTTGATCATCTCCATATTGATCAGCATGTCCGAGACCGACAGATCCGGGGCTGTCAGCGAGCCCATCTTGTACGCAACCGCGATATCCAGCAGACCGGCTTCGGTCAGCGACGTTTCCTGTTCGATCTCAAAATCGTTGAACACAACTTCGCCATCTTCACCGACAACAGCCATCTCGGTAATCGCCACACCTACGTCACCGATGGATACATAGGTTGAGACCTGTTCGACGTCAGCCGCGAGGCGAGTCTCACCAACCCTGAACTGCATCGGTTCATCGCCGCCACTCGCGGCGATGCTGAGGCCCGGCATCGTGCCTTCCATAGCAACCGCACCCCTCGCCAGCCGCGCCGTTCCATCCGCTGTGAAGCCCTGAAAGGAAAAAGTATTACCCTCGTCCTTAATTTCGATCGTCGGCGATGCCAGATCGAAGTTCATAGCACCCGTGAAGCCCGTGGTCGCATTGAACGTCAGCAGCGAATCCACTCCGGCAAGGGTCTGGAAGTCCGCAAGCGATTCGAATTGAGAGACATCCAGGTTGCCGCTCATTCGATTGATGCCAAAGCCAAATCCGTTGGTGAGAAACACCAGACCATGGTCGATCTGCATCGGGGTAAGCAGCGCACCATTAAACGTAACTGGCGGTGTGTCGCCGCCAGCGGCATCGACACCCTGGCTGACAACGCTGTTCAGCATTGACGAATAGGAATCGCTGAGACGATAGCGAACGGTTGCCTCGGATGAGAACCAACCACGCTGGTAGTCAGCAATCTCGACCGAGACCCAGGGGTTTTCCTGCATATCGATCGAGTCCTGCAGCGCGCTTTCGGTCATACGGCCGGTCACGAAAGGGCTGAGCAATACGATCGCGAGCAAGACTACGATCAATACAACGAGTTTCTTCATATGGCCTTCCAGTGGCTGTTGCAGCGAGCGGTTAGCGTCGCTTGCGGGCTTGTCTCTTGTGAGGGGCCGCCGTATCGGGAGACCACGAACCCACAGAATAACGCGCCTGACGCTCGCAGGCATCCACTCGACTCTGCCCCGGCGTGCGCTACTGCACGATTTTCAGGCGATCGCCTGCTCGCGGCTCGCCATTGGGATGATGGCCATTGATGAGGCGAAGAGTCTCCTCGCCATGGTTGGTGAGGGACGAGCGCGCAGCAAGCTTGGCGTATGTGTCGCCGGGAGCGGCCTCAATGACCTTGATGCGCTGGTTGTTGGCCAGCTTGACGTCATCCGCATTCATCGCGCGAAACGACGCCATCGTCGCGAGAAAATCTTTCTTGAATTGTTCTGGATCCGCGCCCGGACCCGCGTCACCCTTGAAGAGAAACACCGCATCGCCTTTGTAAACAATGCCGA
>CAYGQC010000141.1:0-9854 GCA_964351875.1 uncultured Pseudomonadales bacterium | reverse complement strand
GGCATGCTGCGCGAGCCCCTGCATTAACACATCGGGAAACTGGCGCGAAACCCCTACTACCGACTCCATCCTCACAACTCCGTTAACCCATTTGATACTTGTCCACGCTTAACAACGATCTTGCAATGCTCAACGTTGGCTGCATGGACCGTTCTGTTTTGTAGCAGAGCTGCCAAAGCGACTACAGTAACCACTGTTGAAATGTTCACACATTTCATTTCACTACTGATACACAGGGGCCAGCCATGCTATCGGACGATACTCGCAAAGACATTGCCAGCAAGATCTATCGGTGCATAAGGACCGGTGGCCAGATCCCGCTGCTGAACCCTGCCTATCCAGACATCGAGGTCACAGATGCGTACCGGATCCAGGAATATGTCGTTGACGCATTGAGAGACTCCGGCCGCGATGTAAAAGGCTACAAGATTGGCCTCACCTCTAAACCCATGCAGGAAATGGTTGGCAGCACCGAGCCGGACTACTCCGCCATCATGGACGACATGTTCATCGCGGAGGGTAGCGAATCGCCACGCGCAGACTGGAACGACCCGCTGGTCGAGATGGAGCTGGCGTTCGTCATGAAAGCGACGCTAAAAGGCCCTGGTATAAATGTCGCCGACGTCATTCGCGCCACCGACTTTGTGCTTCCTGCCATCGAGATCGTCGATTTTCGTGTAGCTCGGGCACCTGGCATGGACGTGCGGGACACTATCGCGGATCTTGCCGCGGTCGGAGGCGTTGTACTGGGTGGCAATCCGATTGCACTCAACGATATCGACGTACGCGCGGTGACTGGCTGCCTAGAGATCAATGGGGACGTCCGCGAACAAGGCTGCGCGGATGCAGTGCTGGGCAATCCGCTAACAGCTGTCGCCTGGCTGGCGAACAAGATGAGCGAATTCGACGTGGCATTCGAGCCGGGAGACGTCATTCTGTCTGGCTCCTTCGTGCGCGCGCTATCTGTAAACGCGGGCGACCGTGTCATCGCGCGATTCGACAACCGCCTGGGCAACGTTGAGATATCTTTCAACTGAAAACTTGGAATGAGCAGGAGCTGCAATGAAAAACCACGCACTGGGCCAATGGCGAAGGAAAGAGAAGTCGAGAGGAATCTGGTCGAACCTGCCAGACGTTCACCTTGCAGAGCTACTCGGGCGCTCAGGAGCGGACTGGATCTGTTTCGACCTGCAACACGGACTGATGGACTACTCAGCGCTCACCTACCTCTTACCTGCGGTGTGCGGCCTGCCAATAACTCCGCTGGTTAGGGTCGCTGCCAACCAGCCTGACCAGATCGGCAAAGCGCTGGACGTCGGTGCGCACGGCGTTATCGTGCCAATGGTTAACAACGCGGGTGAGGCGCTACAAGCGGCGAGAGCATGCCGGTACCCGCCAGCTGGCGTGCGTTCCTGTGGGCCGATGCGAGACTCAATGCTCGAGGGAATGGAGTACCTCCAAACGGCGAACGAGCAAATCGCCTGCATCGCCATGGTAGAAACCGAAGAAGGCCTCGCGAACGTTGAAGCCATCGCGGCAGTGGACGGTGTTGACGCTTTGTTCGTCGGACCAATGGATCTGTGTTACGGCCTTGGGTTGACGCCTGGCGATTTCGGCAATCCAAAGTTTGCCGACGCGATAAAAACCATACTCAAGGCGTGCGAGACTCACGATTGCGCTGCCGGAATTTTTGGCTACACGCCGGCCGTGGCTGCAGAGAACCTCAACAACGGCTTTGACTTCGCCTCAATCGGAACCGACATCAGTTTCGCACGATCCGGTGTTGCTCAAGCGATGCGCACGGTCGACGGTGCGAAGGCATCTGAAAGGACCAAGAGTGTGGGCTACTAGCACGCAGCGGAGAGCAAGACGATGAGTAAAGATCCGACTCGTTTCTGGAGAAAAGCCCGGGTAGAGATGCGTGCCGCCGGCTTCGATCCTGAGAAGACCGCCGCGCTGGACGCGGTGGTCACCATCGGCAGTGCCTATACCAATGCTCATCGCTGCAACAATCGTGTGCGCGAGATATCTGATCTGCTGATCGAGGTGCTCGCGGAGAACAACGCGCAGGGGCTGGTCGTCGGCGCGCCCGCCGTGTCCGACGCGCTAACCCAAGGCACGCCCACCTCAGGGTTTTCATTGATATCCAGGGACCTGATCGCCGACTGCATCGAACTAGGCCACAACACCCACCACGCCGGCGCCATGCTCATGATCTCCGGCTGTGACAAAGTGGGTGCCGCGGCGATGATGCCGCTGGCTCGAACGAACGCATTCGGGCTCGTGATTTATCCTGGTACCAGCTCGCCCGGCTCGGTGGATATCGAACCATGGTCCGCAAAAGGCAACAACCTGACGGTGATGGATTGGGCCGAAGCGCGAGCCGCCAATGAAGCGGGTCGTATCTCTTCAGGCGATCTGATCGCAGTCGAACAGGCCGTCATGCCGGGAAGCGGCACATGCGGTGCAATGTTTACGGCGAACACGATGAGCAGCATCACCGAAGCGATGGGCATGATGTTGCCCGGTGGCGCATCCCTGCCGGCAGACTACAACGCCGCCAGCGGCATACATGATGATGTGCGGGCACACGTCCAAGCATCGGTCCAGGCGCTCAAAAACCTCATGAGCGCAGGCATACGGCCGCGCGACATCATGGTACGAGACGCCTTTGAAAACGCGATCGTCACCGCCTACGCGATGGGCGGCTCAACCAATCTGTACTTGCACATGCTGGCGATCGCACGCGACGCAGAGGTCGATCTAACGATCGACGACATTCAACAGATCGCAGAGCGCGTGCCGATCATCGCCAACCTGCAACCGCATGGCCCATACGCGATGGTGACCCTGCATCAGTTGGGCGGCGTTCCCGTGGTAATGAAAGAGCTACTGGCGAACGGCCTGCTCCACGGCGATGTCATGACGGTGACCGGAAGATCGCTGGCTGAAAATCTGGCCAGCGTTCCGACTATCGATCAACTCGGCCAGCAGGATGTAATCTTTCCGGTCGCGAGCCCCGTCGCACCAGCAAACAATCACATCAGCGTATTGAAGGGCAATCTCGCCCCGGAATCCTGCGTGTTGAAACTCGGCGGCAAGACGCTGGAGCGAGGCGAGTTTCGTGGCAGCGCGAAAGTGTTCGATAGTGAAGCAGACGCGATGGCAGCTATCCGCGGCGATCAGATCAAAGCCGGCGACGTTTTGGTAGTGCGCAACGTTGGCCCCGTTGGCGGCCCGGGCATGCCGGAAATGGTGATGCTGACAATACAATTGCAGGGTCGCGGACTGGGCGCCGATGTTGCGCTGATCACCGACGGCCGCTTCTCGGGTGTCTCACACGGCATTCTCATCGGCCACATATCGCCGGAAGCTGCGCGCGGCGGTCCGCTGGCGGCGGTGCGAGATGGCGACACCATCATCATTAACCCCGCTGAGCGACGCTTGGACGTGGAGTTAACCGACAAGCAGATCGACGCGCGCATGGGTGAGTGGCAACAACCTGATTTACTGGCCGAGCTTCGACCAGGATCCGTTCGACACAAGTTTGTGCGGCTGGTGTCGTCAGCGCACTACGGCTGCGTGCAGTAACACCAGAACTGCGCTGAAAACGCTAGCGCCACTCGCATAGGGTGCTTTCGCAACAAAGGCTCAGCGTATCTGGTCGATAGGGACCGGAGTGGTGAGCATCTGACCCTCGAGCAGTGGCAAATGGGTATGACCCTTGGTTTCCTGTCTGGAGATTTCATCCAGAACCCCTAACCCAGAGACAACCTGGCCAAACGCCGGAAAGCCCTGTTCATCCAACAGGTTTCTTCCGCCCTCATCAAGCGTCGGGAAATCGCCTAGACAGATGAAAAACTCGGTCAGCGCATGACCAGTTCGATTGAGGTCGCGAGCGAGAGACAGAGTCCCCCGGCGGTGTCGAATGCCCGTCACCCCCGTCGTTTCAATGTGATCGAGCATCGGTGCATTCGAGCCGACGCTTGCATCGCGCAGATAGGGCAATGCCGAGCCACCCTGGAGCAGAAACGGTCCCTGATCGATGCCCAGCTGCGTCGCGCGATAGATATCTCCACCCTGGTAGTGATCCTGCGCAACAAGCTCCATAAAGAAGCTCGTTGTCAGCGGCGCTTGATCTACGAACAGCTCAACAACGATCTCACCAGCAGAGGTCTCTAGGACAACCTGAGGGTTAATGGACGGGCACCCCTCGCTTGACGACCTGGGTCACCGAATCATCTCGAGCGAGGCCAGCGATGTCCTCCAATGGATTCACCGTTGTGATGACAACGTCTCCGGCCATTCCAGGGGCCAGCCGACCGATCGAATCAGCCTTGCGCAATATGATCGGGTTCATCACGTACATCGCATGCAGGATGGATTCCGCGGACTGAGCCTGGGACCGAACAGCAAACTCCTGCCTCTGCATCGACTGAATCTCGCCAATCAAGTCGGTGCCCCAACCCATCTTGACGCCAACTTCGTCGGCAATAGCGAGCGATTCAATCCCTGAGGCAAGAACGGCTTCGTTCTTGATGAGATTGCGCTCGGGAAACCCCAGCTTTCGACCTTCCGACGCCATGCCCAGGTAAGTAACCAACGTAGGTACTAACCAGACATCGTGCTCGAGCATCAATTCAGCGGTTTCTTTATCCAGCAGATTGCCGTGCTCTATGCACTTCACGCCATTGCGAACCGCCAACTGAATCGCTTCCGGCGTGTAGGCGTGCGCCGCCACGTAGGTTTTTCTGTTCGCGGCCTCGGCGACGGCCGCCTGAATCTCACCGGCGGTGTACTGCGTGCAATCCAGAGGATCCATCGGAGTAGCTACCCCACCGGACACATGAATCTTCAGAAAATCCGCCCCGGCCCTGAGTACATGCCGCGCTGCTTTGCGTACCGCATCCGGCCCATCGGCAACAATGCCGAACGCGCTATGCCGCATCTGGCAGGCGCAATCAGGAACCGGAAGCACACCCGACTCCACGTCACCGTGGCCACCCGTCTGAGTAATCATCAGATTGGCCTGAACGATGTCTGGCCCAGTTGCCATGCCCGTTCGGATCGCACGTTTCAAGCCGACGACGTCCCCACCCAAATCCCGGACTGTCGTAAACCCGCGGGCAAGTGTTTCCTGGCTCAGCGTCGCCATCGCGATGCCGAACTGGACTTCGGTCCATTGCGACAATTGTGCAAAATTCAGCGTCGCCAATCGAAAGTGAACGTGGGCATCGATGAAACCAGGCAGCAAGAACTGGCCCCCTGCATCGAGCTCGATATCAGCACCAGATGCATCGCTTGATCCGGAGACAACCCCGTCTTCGATGACCAACACCTCGTTCGGTGCGATCTCCATAGTGTGCGGATCCAGAATCGAGCCGCCGCGAATCACTGTCTTAGCCAAAGTCACCCCCTGTTTCTGAATGAGACTGTACAGGCTTTACGCTCCTCCAAAAACCATCAGCGGCGCCCACAACAATGGATTCTTCCAGCTGTGTGGCGGTTACTATTACGGTTAGACACGCATCGACACACGAGGCAGCGCATGAAGATTCTGGTTGGCGACAAGCACCTCTATTTCGATATCGAAGGCCCTGAGTTCGTCTTGGAAGGGAAGAAGCTTCGACGCCTGCCAACACTGATCCTGCTTCATGGGGCTCCCGGAAATTCTGATCACTCGGTGTTCAAGCCGGCATTCGCCGCCCTGCGCCATGTCTGCCGCATCATTTACCTCGATATATCCGGCGCTGGCAGATCTGAAGATCCACCCGATGGCGTTTTCAGTCTCGAACGCTGGGCGGATGACCTTGTCGAGTTTTGTCGCTTGCTGGATATCGAAAAGCCGATTGTCCTCGGCTTGTCCGGCGGCGGCTTCATCGCCATGGTTTACGGCATACGGTACCCCGATCATTCCAGCGGCTTAGTTCTGGCGAGCACTCAGGCGAGGCTGGATGTAGAGAGATCAATCGCAGAATTCAAACGTCTGGGCGGAGCGGAGGCCGAGGCAGCCGCGCGAAAATTTCTTACGGTTGGCGTTGACGCAGAAAGCACCCGGGTGTTTGTTGACAAGTGCATGTCGCTCTACAACACCACACCGCAGCCGCCGAGAGATACCGTCATCTTTCGACCGAAGCTCGCCATGGCCTTTCATTCACTTGAGGGCACCTGGCACACGATGGATATCCGGGAAGATCTCAGCGCCATTACCGCACCGACACTCGTACTAGCTGGCGACCAGGACCCCGTGACGCCTTTGCAGGATTCAAAGGATATCGTCGATCGACTGACATCTGCAGATGTGAGGTTCGAAGTCGTGCCTGATACCGGGCACGGCCCCTGGCGAGACAAGCCCGATGTCGCTTTCGCGATTCTTGAGCGCTTTATCCTGTCGACGCAAAGCGCTCAACCCAATTCGTGAGCACGATTTGGGCCAAGTGCGACCCAGCACTCAAGCAACGAGCTTGTTATAGGGTCACCGCATGCCAATGCTCTGCAATGCCGTATCCGGTTCGATCGCCCCAGCGAAACTCCGCAAGCCCTTCATTCACGAATGTCGCGCCGCCGGGCATCGGGATCTTTGTCGGGCACACACTCCACACGGAGCCATCAATTGCGAACGCCTCTCCATCCGAGGTTCGACCCGTGAGCCGGACATCTTTGTGCACGATCGAGCCTGGTTTGTAAGTCGATTCAATGACAACGTCTTCAAGCGCGAGCGAACGGCCATCGCGTTGCAGCCAGCCCTCGCCGCGCATCACGCCATCTCGGTGGCGAAAACAAGAGCCGCCTAGCGCAATGTCCGCTCCAAAATTCATGGAGAACCAGTTTACGAACGGCTCCGGACCAGCACTTGGATTCGCCGCCGTCGTTGATGTCGGCAACTCATCACGCTGTCCGGCTCCCCAATCTCTCGGGCCCCAGGACTTATCCCGTACGCCGTAGCCGTCCACGCTCCAGATCTCCTCTCGCAAACGAATCGAGCCATGCACACGACCGCTTTGCTCAAAGTGTCCGCGTTCTCCCGATGCGGCGTAGTGCGGCTCGGTCAGGCAATCGAACGTCAGGTCCATCGTGAGCTGTGAAGGCGAATACCATCCCTCTGGCCGTTCCTTGCGTCGCGCAAGCAGACTCTCTCCATCGGCGATGTCCTGCGCGGGCCCGTCGTAGCGAACGCGCCATTGCTTGTGAGGCTCGACACACTCAATGCTCAGGTCGCCGGCCTGCAGATCCCCATCGTAGGCTGAGAGGTTCGTCTGAATGTCTCGCCGGCCATAGGTAAACGCAATGCGCTTACCGGGCAGATAGACCGCATGCAGGCCGTCCGCCCAGCCGCTACCGGGGCGAAAACCCATGCGCGTGAACATCGCGAGCTTCGTCGTCGGATCCACGAAATTGAAGTAGTAGCTCTCGCTCCAGGCTGGATCGCTACCAACCGAGTGCATAAGCTCGTCATTGCGATCATTCATATCCCTCTCCCACTAGTCGCTAATCTGAGCATCGCCTGGATCGTTTAGGCGGTGCATACCCCTATATACTCAACCGATGAGTTTGCTCGATCAATTCCGCTTGGACAATCAGGTAGCCGTCGTCACTGGTTCTGGCCAGGGTATCGGCCGAGGCATCGCGTGGGCGCTGGCCGACGCCGGTGCTCGTGTGGTTCTTAACGCCAGGCGTCTAACGGATCTGGAAGAAACTGCAGCAGGTATTCGCGAGCGAGGCAGTGACGCTCTTATCGTTGCAGGCGACATACGGGATTTTTCCGAGACCGTCGCAGACAAGGCGATGGACACGTTCGGCCGGCTCGACGTTTGGGTGAACAACGTCGGTGGCTCAGACGAGAAAGATGTACACGCATTGATCGATACGCCAGATGAGACGTTCCGTTCGCAGCTGGAACTCAATCTGACATCGGCTTTTCAAGGTTGCAAAGCCGCCGCGAAGCGAATGCCGAATGGCGGCGCCATCGTCAACATCACATCAGGTGCCGGCACTCGCGGCTCACCGTTCACGGGCCCCTACGCAGCTGCAAAAGCAGGGCTGATCAATCTTACCCAGACGCTCGCGCTGGAACTTGCGGAACAGGGCATCCGTGTGAACTGTGTGTCGCCGGGGCCTGTCGTTACCGAAGCCTATCGCGCCGTACTCGGTATCGAAGACAAGCTCGACGAGCTCGCGCGCACTATTCCTCTGGGGCGCACGGGCACTCCAGACGACATCGCGGCGATGGTGCTCCTACTTTGCTCAGACGCAGGCGGCTGGATAACCGGAGAGCATCATCTGATCGCAGGCGGCCGTACCCAGCGCAGCTATCAATACAAACCCAAGCAAAGCTAGCGAACCTAGAAGAGTTCTCGCAGTAACTCATCACACTCCATGCTTTGGAGTGCGGACAGCGAGCGTTCCAGCATCGTGCGGCCCAGTTCGACGCCTCGCTCGTTACCCTGATCCAGGGTTCCACATACCGCTACCGGCGTGATCATCGTCGCCATCAGGTTCAGGCGATAATCGCGCAGACACTCATCAAAGCTGTAGCCGCGGACACCCGCGCCTATCAGAGTGTCGTGATAGACGCGTAGTTCCGCGAGTTCAGCTTCACCGCGCAGTTCAGGCCCACAGCTTTGCGAACTGAAGTAGGCGATGTCATGCGGACCCTTGCCACCTCCGCTGTTCTGCCAGTCGACAGTGATGACATCCGTCTGACCATCAATCTCCGGGAGCAACATATTGTCGATGCGATAGTCCCCGTGGATAAACGTTTGCGCGCCAGACATGGCGAGTTCGAAGATCTCAACGAATTGCTCACCAATGCGTACAACGGTGCTTTCGAGGTTGCCAGAAAAAAGACTACCGAATCGTTCGAGGGTCGGCGCGACACCGGGCTGATAAATCACGTCGCGGCGAAACAGATTCAACTCATCCGTGTTGTGGTAGTTGAGCCACGGATGCTCTTCCGTCCTACCCCAGTAGCGGCCATGCAACTCACCGGCGCGCTGAAACGCGCGCGACATCAGCCCTCGATCACAGCCTTGCAGCTGATCACCCGGAGGCACATCGACGATGTCTTCCAGGATGAGGAGAAACTCCTGCGTGTCAGGCTCGATATGCGCGTAAATCGCGGTGGGTATCGGTATCGGGCAATCGCTAGCGAGATGACGATAGAAATTCAGTTCATTGGCGTAGTAGTTGAGCCCTTTCGCGATGGAGGCGTTGTCTGTCTGCGCGACGTACTTGAACACGACAGAACGCTCACTACCGTCCGCCAACGTAAGCCACGCCCGCGCGATGGCAGACATGAGACCCACGCCTTCGCCGAGCGGTGCCGTATTAACCGATGAGATCGCTTGGCCGAATTGCTCGGACAGCAATTCGTTGGCGAGCTTAACGTCGAATTCAGAAGCACTCGACAACGTGACTTGAAGATTCATGGGCAGGCCCTGCGGTTGGACAACCGCCAGCATAGCCCAAGACTGGAGGAGATCGCGTCGCTGACATTTGTTCCACGTCATTGCGAGCCGTCTCAAACGTCTGGGCATGCCAGACGGTTGAGACGGTGTGGCAATCTCCTGACGCGAACTACACAGGTTAAGCCTGAGAGGAGATCGCTTCGCTATGCTCGCGAAGACGGGAGTTCAAGAGTGTGCGGCCATCTCCCTTCCTAAGACTCCCTACTTTGGCAGGCGACCATCGATGTAATCGTCGATCAGCTCGTGATAGCGACGGATGCGTTTTTCCTGATTCGACAGGTAGACCCCTTTGAAGCCGCGTGATCGGAAGCCGCGCTGCTGCGTAACAAACACAGCAACGTCTTCTTCAATCGCGGGACCAATGGAGTCTTCCGCGTACGTCAGCAC
>CAYGQC010000140.1:0-9869 GCA_964351875.1 uncultured Pseudomonadales bacterium | reverse complement strand
ATACATGTCGATCGATGAGCCGCCAGGGCCGCCGTTGATCACGGTTAGCGCATCGCTGTTGGCTTGAGCCGCGAGAGCTTTTACTCGGACAACTTGCAGATCAATCGTCGGCTCGGGCTGATCCGGGTTTTCCGCGACTCTCAGCGTGCCGCACTCTGCTCGAATGAGTCCTGCACCGCCGGTTCCCGTGACGTCGCAGGGCGTGAATTCGATCGTAGGCCCGGCTTGATCCTCGCTGGCTGCGTAAGCAATGGGAGCTGCAATGAGGCTAGTGACCAGGCCGGCCACAAGTGCGATTCCGCCGCGGGAGAACAGGCGCGGGGATCTGGATTGCGCGGCGATCATTTCAGGCGATTCGCTGCGTAATCCGTCAGCGCCGTCAGTGCCGCGGCGTATTCGTTGTCAGGTAGGAATGAGAGCGCGTCGTGTGCCCGGGCGAGCTCGCTACGAGCCGCTGCACGGGTGTAGTCGACGCCGCCGGAGTGCTCGACAGCCGCGACAACGTCAGCCAGTCGTTGGGTGTCGCGATTGCGCAGCGCGCTTCGCACCACGTCCGCATCGGCGCTCTTGCCTTCGCGCATCGTGAAGATAAGCGGTAATGTCGCTTTGCCTTCGGCGAGATCGTCGCCGACGTTTTTGCCGAGCTCTTTGGCATCGCCTGTGTAGTCGAGGACGTCGTCCACCAGTTGGTAGGCCATGCCGAAGCGGAGTCCGAACCGGTGCAGTGCATCGCGAGTTTCTTCGTTGGTCTTCGCCAGGCAGGCGGCGCTGTGTGCGGAGGCCTCGAACAACAGTGCGGTCTTCGCCCGAATCACGGCTCGGTAGTCCTCCTCGGACAGATCCACGTTGCCGATATTGGAAAGCTGAAGTACTTCTCCCTCCGCGATCAGGTTTGTAGCGCTGGAGAGAATCTGAAGCACGTCCAGATTGCCTAGCTGCACCATCAGCTCGAAGGCACGGGAGTACAGAAAATCGCCGACCAGAACACTCGGTGCGTTGCCCCATATGGCGTTCGCCGTGGCTTTGCCGCGCCGCCGGGCGGAATGATCCACCACGTCGTCGTGCAGCAGGGTGGCGGTGTGCAGGAACTCGATGACTGTGGCTAAGCGGATCAGTCGTTCCCGCTCGTCAGACTCGCCGCCTGAACCTGGGCTTGATGCGTAACCGCAAGCTCGGCCGGCCAGCAGAACGATCAGCGGCCGGAGGCGCTTGCCACCTGATTCGACAATGTGCTTCCCGATCTCTTCGACCAGGTGAACATCCGAGGTCAAAAGCCTTGGTATCAGCGCGTTGACGGCTTCAAACTCGGCTGCCACGAGCCCGTAGACTCCCGCCAGGGGGTTCTTCTGGGTTCCCTGGCCGAGTAGAGGGCTCGCATTTGGCTTGGCGGAATCTGGCATGTGGCTGCGTATCAGTGGAATGGGCCTATTTTGACCAAACCGAGGCCGCCTGTCGTGCCTTTATACGCCAAGATACGCCAAGATGTGGCGCGTCCTGGCCTGGTGTCTGGGCGGCGTTGATGGCGCAGATGCCGCGAGGGGGGATGCGACGCGAGACGGGAGAGGTCAATAACGCGTATAGACCCGTCCTGAAGAGTTCGGTGGCCGCGCTTTGGCGCCCGCTTATCGTCGATATATAAGCCTGACACCGTTGATATTGTGGGGCCGTGTCCTTAGAATGTCGCGCCTTTCGTCAGGGCCTAGAACCCCTGGCGGTTGCACGGTCGCGTTCAAAGACCCGGTCTCTCGTTCGAAGCAATTCGCGCAAGGGTCGATGCTTGACGCCTTCGAGCTCATGGTTCCAGCGAACCCGGATGAGCGCGTCAGTAGCCCGTGAATCGTGTAATCAGTCATAAAGAGTTTGTGGGAGTTCGGCTATGTTCGCGGTCTTCAAGAGCGGCGGAAAGCAACATCGCGTCAGTGAAGGTGATGTTTTGCGCCTTGAAAAGCTGTCGGCGGAAGTAGGCAGTGAAATCATTTTTGATCAGGTCATGATGGTTGCCGATGGCGACAACGTGACCGTTGGCCAACCCTTTGTTGAAGGTGGTCAGATCAAGGCTGAGGTGCTGGCTCAGGATCGCGCCAAAAAGGTTCACATCCTCAAATTCAAGCGTCGCAAAGACTACATGCGTCGTCAGGGTCACCGTCAGTGGCAGACCCAGGTTCGTATCACCGGCATCAGCGCCTAGGACGTCCGGCCGGCGGCTTTTTTGCCGGCAGGTATAGAAAGAGAAAGGAAACAGGTCATGGCACACAAGAAAGCAGGCGGTAGTACACGCAACGGTCGCGATTCCAACCCCAAGTATCTGGGTGTTAAGCGCTACGGTGGTGAGCTTGTTCGCGCGGGCTGCATCATCGTTCGCCAGCGAGGCACCAAGTTTCACCCCGGTGAAAACGTGGGCTGCGGCAAAGACCATACGCTGTTTGCCAAGGCAGACGGGCACGTGAAGTTTGTTGTTAAAGGCCCGTACAACCGCAAGTTCGTTACCGTCGAGCCGGTGGCCGCTGCTTCCTGAGCAGGCCAGCGAATCGTGGTCGCTCGAAAGCCCGCAATTGCGGGCTTTCTGCTTTCTCGACCTGCCGAATGCAGTGTGCCTTGCGGGGAGCGACTGATCGATGCGAGTCAGTAGTGAAGCCGGGGCGCGTCTCAGCAGGCAAATTTGCAACTCCGGTGCTACTTGGCCGCGTTCAGCGGTGGTAGGGTGCGGCACAGAAACTTTCGGCTCCGAACTCCATGCAATTTCTCGACGAAGCATCGATAAACGTACTTGCCGGTCATGGTGGAAACGGCAGCCTGAGCTTCCGACGCGAGAAGTACATCGCTCGTGGCGGCCCTGACGGTGGTGACGGCGGTGATGGCGGTAGTGTCTATCTTGTTGCCGACGATCATCTGAACACCCTGATCGATTTTCGCTACCAGCCGCGGTACCGCGCGGAAGCCGGTCTCGGCGGCAGCGGCCGCAATAAAACCGGTGCATCTGGAAGCGATCTCTACGTGAAGGTGCCTCGGGGCACTACGGTCATCGACGAAGACACCGAGCAGATTATTGGCGATCTCACCAAGCCGGGCGAGACGTTGCTGGTTGCCTCCGGTGGCCGCCGAGGTCTGGGCAATACCCGCTTTAAATCCAGCACCAATCGCGCGCCCCGCAAGACAACGCCCGGCGGCGACGGTGAAGAGCGGCGCCTGCGCCTGCAACTGAAACTGCTGGCTGATGTCGCGTTGCTCGGATTGCCGAACGCCGGCAAATCAACCTTTGTGCGAGCAGTCTCTGCTGCGCAACCGAAGGTCGCCAACTACCCGTTCACAACGCTCGTGCCGAGCCTCGGCGTCGTTCGCCTCGATTCGGAGACCGCGTTTGTCGTGGCCGACATTCCTGGCCTGATCAAAGGCGCAGCGGAGGGCGCGGGGTTGGGAACGAGATTCCTGCGCCACCTGTCACGTGCCCGGCTGTTGCTACACCTTGTGGACGCGGCGCCGCTTGATGGCACTGATCCGCTGGCGAGTGTTGCGATGATCGAAGCCGAATTGGCGGCGTACAGCGCATCGCTGGCGGAGCTACCCGTAGTGCTGGCATTGAATAAGTCGGATCTTCTTCCTTCCGAAGAGGCTGAAGCGCTGCGCGAGCAACTGCAAGCGAGCTACCCCGATCGCGACGTGTTCGTGATCTCCGCTGCCACCAGCGCCGGCGTTGAACCGTTGTTGTGGAAATTGGCTGAAGGCCTGCTTGAACCGGTGAGCGAAGAGGAGCTTGAGGCGCGAGCCGAGCTTCGCGCCCGTATCGCACGTGATGTCCGCGACCGATCATCCAAGGAGCGCCAGGCACGTTCATCGGCTCGTAGCGCAGCCGCCGAAGACGAAGATGACGATTTCGGTGCTGAGGTGATTGAGGTGCGCGATGACTGACGAAGCCCACGAGGTGCTTCGCGGCGCCGCGCTTCAGCGCGCTAAAGTGGCGCGCGCGGCGCGTGTCGTCGTGAAGTTTGGCAGCGCTTCGCTCAGTGATGATTCCGGTCACCTGGCAGAGGCGCGCATTCGCGCCTGGTGTGATGTGCTGGCCAGCGAGCGCAAGGCGGGCCGGGAGGTGATCATCGTCTCCAGTGGAGCGGTGGCGGCTGGCATGGCCGCGCTTGGTTGGCAGAGACGGCCAACGGGCTTGCACCGTCTGCAGGCGGCTGCGGCTGTCGGCCAGGTCGGGTTGGCGGGCATCTGGCGGGATGCGCTGCAAGCGCATGAACTCACGGCGGCGATGGTGTTACTGACCCGTGACGACATGACCAACCGACGCCGCTACCTGAATGCTCGCGCGACGCTCACGACGCTGCTGGATGAGGGCGTGATCCCCATCATTAATGAAAACGACAGTGTGGCTACCGACGAGATCCGCTTCGGTGACAACGATACGCTGGCGGCGCTTGTCACCAATCTGCTCGCTGCCGATGCGCTGCTGCTAATGACCGATCGGGATGGCCTGTATACGGCAAATCCGGATTCCGACGCGAGAGCGCGGCTGGTGCCCTATGCCGACGCCGACGATGCCAGTCTGGACGCCATGGTTGCCGGCGGCGCAGGGCCACTCGGTCGCGGCGGCATGAGCACAAAACTCAATGCGGCGAGGCTTGCGGCTCGTTCGGGTGCTCAGACGGTGATCGCCTCGGGGCTCAAAGCCGGTGTGCTGGCCAGCGTTTTTGCCGGAGACACCGTTGGCTCGCTCCTGGGAACGGATCTAGAGCCGATGCTGGCGCGCAAACGCTGGATCGCTGACCAACTGGAAACCCGGGGGGAAATAGTGATCGACGCCGGCGCCGTTGCTGCGCTGCGAGAGCGGGGTGTCAGCCTGCTACCGGTCGGTGCACGCTCGGTGTCGGGCGAGTTCAATCGCGGCGATATGGTCTGTGTGGTCAGCGCGTCCGGGGAACGTGTCGCTCAGGGTTTGGTGAATTATCCGAGCGCCGAGATCGCGAAGATCTGCGGCGTGCCGTCCGAGCAGATTGTCGACATCATCGGCTATCGCGCGGAGCCTGAGCTGCTGCACCGTGACAACCTGGTCTTGCTGTAGGTGGCCACGGCCAATTCTGGAGGCAGACGTAGACTTGGGCGCGAGGTATTCGGCGAGCGGGGAAGCCTTGTGAAAGCTGGCCTGTCGGTAGGCCGCGCTTGTAGCTTTCGCTGGCGCGGCCTCGATGGGGCTGGTGACCCGAGTCAGAATGGCTCGAGCGGGGCAGGTGTGAGCGAGAGTGCCTCAGGCGAGGGCTTTGACTCGCTTGTTCAGGCGAGACTTGTAACGCGCAGCGGTGTTCTTATGCATGATGCCTTTGTCGGCCATGCGATCGATCACAGGAATCGCTGCGGTAAGGGCTGCACCAGCGGCTTCGGCTTCGCCGGATTCGATAGCAGCGTTTACGCGTTTGATGTACGTGCGAACCATGGAACGCTGGCTCGAGTTGTGGCGACGAGACTTGTCCGCCTGTCGTGCGCGCTTGCGGGCTTGTGGGCTATTAGCCAAGCGACTCTCCTTGAGAGCTGGAAAAATGAGGCGCGAAAGTTTGACGAGGACGCCGGCCCATGTCAACAGACACGGCCGCCATGGGCTTGCGCCCGGATTTGCGCAGAGCGAAGCACTAACCTGATGCGTATGTCGCCCGCATGAGCGGCGATCGACAGAATGTCAGCCGGCAGGGTCTTCTGGTCGCCTCGATGACGGCGGTGAGCCGCATCTCGGGCTTCGTTCGAGATGTGGCGTTTGCCTATCTGTTCGGCGCTACGGGCGTTGCGGACGCCTTTTTTGTTGCCTTCCGTATCCCCAACTTCTTTCGTCGCCTGTTTGCCGAAGGCGCGTTTGCGCAGGCATTTGTACCCGCGCTGGCGGCTGAGCGTGCGCTCGGCCGGGACAACATGCGAGCGTTCATCCAGCGGATCGGCGGCAACCTGAGCCTTGCCTTGCTGGTTGTCACCGCGGCTGGCGTTCTGGGCGCCCAGGGCCTCGTGTTTGTGTTCGCCCCTGGCTTCTGGGACGAACCTGAGAAAGCCGAGCTGGCGTCGCGGCTCGTGCGGATTACCTTTCCCTATCTGTTCTTTATCGCCCTGACAGCGCTCGCTGCCGCGCTGCTGAACAGCGTTAACCGGTACGCCACGCCGGCGATTACGCCGGTATTGCTCAATCTCGTTTTGATTACCGCCGCGGTTGCCGTCGCACCGACGCTCGAGGAGCCGGTCCTCGCGCTCGCCTGGGGCGTCTTCATCGCCGGTGTCGTTCAGCTACTGTTTCAGTTTCCGTCACTGAAACGGGAAGGCCTGCTGCTGCGCCCCCGGCTCGGCGTTAACGATGGGGTCCGTCGCTTCGGCCGGCTGTTGCTGCCGGCGATGTTTGCTGCGTCGGTTGGTCAAATTAACGCACTGATCGATACAATTCTGGCGTCGATGCTGATCACCGGCAGCATTTCCTGGCTCTATTACGCGGATCGTCTGCTCGAATTGCCTATCGGTTTGGTCGCCATCGCGCTCGGTACGGTGCTCTTGCCCAATTTGTCCCGGTTGTCCGCCGGCGGCGAGACGGAGTCGTTCTCTTTGACCCTGGATTGGGGGATGCGCATCGGGATCGTGCTCGGCTTGCCTGCTGCCGCTGCGCTGTATCTGCTGGCCGGCCCGCTCGTGACGAGCATTTTCAATTACGGCGCGCTCACCGACGGTGATGTTGTGATGGCGTCTCTCGCGCTGCAGGCGTTCTCCGTTGGCTTGCTACCGATGGTGCTCGTGAAGATTGCCCAACCCGGCTATTTTGCGCGCCAGGACACCACGACGCCGTTTCGCATTGGCGTCGTTGCGGTTGCGGTCAACATTACGGCCAACCTGTCGATGTTTTCCTGGTTTGGCCATGTCGGGCTCGCTTTTGGTACTGCCATGTCAGCCTGTGTGAACGCGTACCTGCTGATTCGCGGTCTCATGCGGCTGGGCGTGTACACGCCGACTCGCGCCCTGGCAGTAACCGCCGCCAGGGTGGTCGTCGCCACGGCGGTGATGGCAACCGCGCTTGTGCTATGGGTGCCGGATACGGACTTCTGGCTCGACCTGGCGGGTCTGGAGAGAGCGCTTTGGTTGGGAGCGACATGCGCTGGCGGCATCATGGTTTTCGCCCTGACGCTCCTGCTGTCCGGGTTCCGTCCATCGGAGCTGCGTCATGCGGCGTAACGGTCAAAGCGTGGCCCCCGTTTGTGATCCAGCATCGGAAAAAAGCGCGCATCGTCAGCACCGCCGGGCCGGTATAATCAGCCGATGAAAGTCATTCGCGGCTACCACAATTTAAGCGCGGCACATCGCGGCTGCGTTGCCACCTTCGGCACCTTCGATGGCGTACACCACGGCCATCAGGTGCTGATCGCTCACGTACGCGCTAAAGCGGCGGAGCTTGGTGTGCCGAGCATGTTGATTACGCTGGAGCCGCAACCGCGGGAGTTTTTCGCTGATCCCGAGGTGCCCGTACCCGCGCGCCTCACTCGCTTTCGAGAGAAGTCTCTGCTGCTGTGCCAAACCGGCCTGGATTACCTGCTCTGCCTGCCATTCAACCGGGATATGGCGGACACCACAGCGGAAGACATTATCGATCGCCTGATCGTCCAGCGCCTCGCCCTGCGTTATCTGGTGATCGGTGACGATTTCCGCTTTGGCCAGCGCGCGGCCGGTGACTACACCATGCTGAAAGCGGCCGGTGATCGGCACGGCTTCGAGGTCAGCCAGCTCGGCACGCTCGCGTTCGATGACAACCGGGTGAGCAGTACTCGCGTGCGCCAGGCGCTCGCTGATGCGGACTTCACGCTGGCCGAGAAACTGCTCGGGCGCGCCTATTCGATTTCCGGGCGAGTGGTGTATGGCCGGCAGTTGGGGCGCCAGCTCGGCGTGCCTACCGCCAACATCCGCCTGCAGCGCTATCGAGCGGCGCTCCAGGGTGTTTACGCCGTGCGCGTTACCGGCGTTGCGGGGATAGATGGGCCAGTGCCCGGCGTCGCCAACATCGGCGTACGGCCGACGGTGGATGGTGAACAGCCCATGCTGGAGGTGCATTTGTTCGACTACTCAGGCGATCTGTATGGCCAACGGCTGTCTGTGATCTTTCATCATAAGATTCGCGATGAGCGGGCGTTCGATGGCCTGGACGCGCTTAAAGCGCAGATCCACGCGGATATGGATAGCGCTCGAGCATTGCTGGGTGTTGCTTTGGCGTCAGAACGGGAGCCGGATCGTGGCTAGGCCCATACCGATCGCTCTGTTTCTAGCGACCATCGTTGTCGCGTTGGATCAGGCCACCAAGGCGTATGTGGTGGCAACGCTGAAGCTGTATGAGCATGTCGAGGTACTGCCGTTCTTCTCCTGGGTGCGTGCGCACAATCCGGGTGCAGCATGGTCCTTCCTCGCGGACGCCGGGGGCTGGCAACGCTGGTTCTTCGTCGCGGTAGGCGTGCTGTTCTGCGCGATCGTCTGGTATGAGCTGCGCCAGTTACCGGCGAAAGCGCGTCTGCTGCCAATCGCTTTTGGCTTTCTGCTCGGCGGCGCCGTGGGCAATATGATTGACCGGGCACTGCAGGGATACGTTGTCGATTTTGTCCTGGTCCACTACGGCACCTGGAGCTTCCCCGCGTTTAATGTGGCTGACAGCGCAATCACGATCGGCGCGCTACTCTTCCTATGGTCACTGCTCGGTGATTGGCGCCGACAGCGCGCGCTAGCCCGATCGGGCTGACACGTTGTATGTGCGCGCATCAGTTATCCGACCGGCCGATGACTGGGCGCGATCAACCCGTCTATCAAGCCGTCTATCAACCTGCCTATCGACCCGCCTGGATTGGAATGCTTATCTGTGAATGATCGAATCGCTGGTCAAAACGACCTCACCATTGGGCCGGGCACCCGGATTAGCCTGCACTTTTCCATCCTGCTAGCCGATGGCCAGGAGATTGACGGCACCCGGCGAGACAGCGACCCCGCGATCTTTGAGTTCGGCGACGGCCAGCTTTTGCCTGGCTTCGAAGAGGCGATGGTTGGTTTGCGGGCGGGTGATGCGCGTCAGCTTACGCTACTGCCTGAGCAGGCCTTCGGTGAGGGAAATCCGGGGAACGTCCGCACGCTACCGCGCGCTCAATTTGGCAATGACATTGCTCTTGAGCCGGGCTTGATTGTCTCGTTCGCGTCGCCCGAGGGCGAACTTCCCGGCGTTGTGAAATCCCTCTCGGAAGGTCAGGTGGTTGTGGACTTCAATCATCCGCTGGCTGGTCAGACCGTTATCTTTGATGTGGCCATCGAACAGGTGACGCCGGCTGGCTGACGCACTCGGCCGTCGGCTCTCCCAAGAGCAGGACCTAACAGGGACGCCGACGCAGAATCGCATCCCAAAGCGCAGATAGATTGCGTTTATCACATCGGTAGCCCGCCGCACCATGCGGCAGTTGCCGCTCGCGGTCATTTTGTGACCGTTTATCCCCTCCATTTGACCGCTCGGCGGACGCCTGTTTTGCCCGTTTCGCCTTGCCGATAGGCTTGCGATGGGGACCGTTTACGTATTTTCGGGCGCCGCTGCGCGTTGCTCCCCCGGCCATCGCCGCGTGCGTGGCAGAACTCGTCTTTCTGAGGTTGCGATTAACGCAGCTTAGATGGCGGCTCACGCAGCGAAAGACGAAGCGAAAGACGCAGCGAAAGACGCAGCAAAAGACGCAGCAATTGGCAAAACAACTCGCGGGATTGGACCGAATGAAACAAGCGACCACTAGTACAGCAACCAAGATAAGCCAGGCAGGTATGACGCTGATCGAGCTCATGATTGCACTGGCGATCATGGCAATTGTGGCGGCGGTGGCGATCCCGATCTACACCACCTATAC
>CAYGQC010000139.1:0-9949 GCA_964351875.1 uncultured Pseudomonadales bacterium | reverse complement strand
TAACGGTGGGGACAGGACCAAGTGCCAGGTCCAATCGACGGTTACTTATTGTTGTTGTTCGGGCGTGTCAGCTACGAAGCGCGTTAATCTGATCACGAAAATCCTGCGTACCAAGCACTAGTCCAGTATTCAGGCAATGGCGGATCTTCTGAATCGTTTCTGACGTGAGTGATTGAGCTATCGTCTCACGGTATATCTTCTGCCGCTCAGCTTTGTTCTCGCCAAGACCAAGGTACTCCGGACGCGGTGTCCACATTCCTGCGATCTTGCCGAACGCGTGGCAATGATAACTCGACCAATGATAGTCGCCAGGGTCAGCTGTCATGCCGGCCCGCACTGGGTTCAGTTCAATATATCTGATGCAGTTGAGCAGGTAGACCTCGTCCTGGATGAGCGATGATCTGAACCGGCCTCCAAAGAGCGAGCCTGAGCGGGCGTATTTGAAGTTGAAAGGTTGAACGTAGTGGCGCCCGATATGCCGCATGAGTTCTGAGATGCCGTGATTGGTATCGGCTGACAGGAGCATGTGGATGTGGTTTGTCATGAAGACCCATGCATGTATCGCGACACCGTATTTGGTCGCTCCTTCGCGAAGGCTGTGAGCATAGGCGGCCATATCCTCGTCGCCTGTAAAACAAACCTGCCGGTTGTTCCCGCGTTGGACGACGTGAATTGGATGGTTTGCGGGACAGAATCTACGTTGGCGTGGCATTTGTGCAGTGTGGGGCTGACTGCGGTCTGGCGATGTAGGCAAGGTGGTTGAAAAGCTATGGGAGAAGCCTGTGTATCGCTGTCAGTTGGACCTGGCACGCGGACCTGTCCCCTGGACCTGGCACCTGGTCCTGGCACCTGGTCCTGTCCCCTGGACCTGTCCCCTGGACCTGGCACCTGGTCCTGGCACCTGGTCCTGGCACCTGGACCTGTCCCTTGGACCTGTCCCCCGGTCCTGTCCCCTGGACCTGTCCCTTGGACCTGGCACGCGGACCTGTCCCCTGGACCTGGCACCTGGACCTGGCACTTGGTCCTGTCCCCAGGGCTGCCGCTGGCCCCATGGCTACCGCCGGATAGCATCCGCCCAAGTTAACCTCTAGACTCGTTCGCACCTGACACGGCGGCTATGTAGTTTTGAAGCAGCGGTTTCGTAAGCGCGACGTAGCGATACTTGGCATCGGCCTCGCGACTCTGGCCAGTATCTGGCTCGCCATGGTGCAGATCGATCGCCAGTGGCAATTCATCGCCAAAACTCAGGATAAGATCGACGCCCAGACGCGCGACATCGCTGATCTGAGGCGTCAGATCCGGCGCGGCGGTGTCGCGGTTAATCCCTCTTCCAATTCCGACAGCGCAATCAGCGCAGGTGTCGACGGCGTTGTGCCGCACGAGTGGCGCGGCTTTGCGCGCGCTGCCAAATCTGCTCAAGCGCCCGACTACGCCCAGGGCGACTGGCTGGTCGCTGCGTTTCCAAATCAGGTTTCCTCACTGACGCCAGGTATTTCCGCAGATGCCTACGCCCCGCGGGTGAACTGGTGGATCTTCGATACGTTGATCACGCGGGACCCAGAGACGCTGGAGTGGGTGCCGCTGGTGGCTGAGTCCTGGGAGGTTTCCGAAGATGGTCTCGAGATCGTCTTCAAGATCCGCGAGGGTGTTGTCTTCTCGGATGGCGAGCCGCTGACACCGGACGATGTCGTGTTCAGCTACGACTTCGTAATGGACGAGAGGATCGCCGTTCCCAGGCCCCGAGCCTACTTCAGCCGCATTAGAGACGTCACGGCGGACGGCCCCTACGTCACCTTTCACTTCGACGAGCCGTACTTCCAATCGCTTGCGTTGGCAGCGCAGCTAACGTTGTTGCCGAGGCACTTCTACGGTCGTTACGTCGAAAGCGTCAGTGCCGCGGAAGAATACAACCGATCAACCGGGTTGCTGTTGGGCTCGGGACCCTATCGCATGGAGTCCTACGACGGCTGGCGTCCGGGTGATCCGATCGAACTGATCCGCAACGATCGTTACTGGGGTTGGGTCACGCCCGCCTTCGACCGCCGTATCTGGAAAACCATTTCCTCGGACGCGGCCATGGTTACCGAGTTCAAGAATGGTGACGTCGATGTATTCAGCGCGACACCCCTGGAGTACAGGGACTTGCTGGACAGCGAGACCATTAAAGAGCGGGCGCAGTCGTTTGAGTATTTCAACCCGGTTGGCGGTTACACCTACATAGGCTGGAACAACCAGCGGGACGGCACCCCGACGTTTTTCGCAGACCGGCGAGTCCGGGAAGCAATGACCTACCTTACCGATCGTCAGCGCATCGTCGATGAAGTGTTGCTGGGTTATGCCATGACCATCAGCAGCCCTTTCAACCCGTTGGGTCCCCAGCACAATCCCGACATTGAGCCTCGGGTGTACAACCTCGACAAGGCTATAACGCTGTTAACCGAGGCCGGTTTCGCAGACCGTGATAACGATGGTGTCCTGGAGTCACCCGACGGCGAGCCTTTCCGGTTCGCGATGAGCTACCCAGCCGGCAGCGATACGTTTAAGCGGGTTGTTCTGATGCTTAAAGATCAGTACGTACGCGCGGGCATCCTGATCGAGCCCGATCCGCTGGATTGGCCGGTGCTGGTTGATCGCATCCTGAAGAAAGACATGGACGCCATTATCATCGGCTGGAGCGGAGTGCTAGAGAACGATATCTATCAGAACCTGCATTCGTCTCAGTCGGAGCCGGGTGGCGATAACTTTATTAGCTACGCCAACCCTGAGCTCGACGCCGTGATCGAGCGTGCCCGGGTCGAGATGGACCACGACACACGCATGGCTATCTGGCACGAGGCGCACGAGATTCTCTACCAGGAACAGCCCTACACCTACCTGTTCCGAGGCAAGAGCCTGACCTTCGTTGATCGGCGTATCCACGGCGTAACGGTCGAGGAGGCGTCGGGGCTTAACACCGGTGGCCGTTGGCAAGTGCCACTGGAGTGGTACGTTCCCGCAGACCAGCAGCGGTATACGAATTGATCAGCTATGTGCTGCGCCGGGCATTGCTCATCGTGCCGACGCTGCTGGGCATCAGCCTGCTGATCTTCTCGATTATGGCCGCGGCTCCCGGCGGCGTGGGCGCCAACCTGATAGGCCAGGGCGGCGACATGCGCCCTGAAGAGCGCGCGGTCATGCAGGAATACATGAACGAGCGCTACGGGCTCGACAAACCTCTGCCTGCTCAGTATCTACGCTGGCTGAACAATGTGTCGCCCATCGGCTTTCGGCAAACCCCGGAACGTGAACCCGACGGCTTCGGCTTCAAGCAGCCAGACTTCGGAGAGAGCTTCGCCAAGAATCGACCGGTGGCGGACCTGATTGCCCAGGCGCTACCAGTGACGCTACTGATGAACCTGCTATCGATTCCCATCGTCTTTGCGATGTCGATTGTGATGGGGGTGTACACAGCCAGATTTCGTGGTCAGGCATTGGATGTAGGCATCGGTACCGCCAACCTCGCCTTGTGGTCGATTCCGACCATCTGGATGGGTGTTCTGCTCATTGGCTTTCTCGCCAACGAGGAGTACATCAACCTTTTCCCTACGTCCGGCCTTGAGAGCTTGCGCGCAGATCGCTGGACCTTTCTTCCGGTGCACACCGAATCGGGCTGGCAGCATGGCTATCTGTTGGATTTGCTCTGGCATCTGATCTTGCCGGTGCTCTGTCTGTCGTATACCGGCTTCGCTTTCCTCACGAAGTTAACTCGATCGTCTGTGCTGGAAAACCTTCAGGCCGACTACGCACGAACCGCGCGCGCCAAAGGCGCATCGGAGAGGTCGGTCCTGTGGCAACACGTTTTGCGTAACAGTCTGCTGCCACTCATCACCGTCGCGGCATCGATATTGCCGGGCCTGTTGGTGGGATCGGTGATCGTCGAATCGATTTTCTCGATCGACGGCATGGGTCGTCTTGCTGTTGAAGCGGTTCAGCTGAGAGACCGGGAAGTGGTCCTGGCGATTACTCTGGTGACATCGCTGCTCAGCTTGATCGCCTACCTAATCGTCGATATCTGCTACGCCGTTGCAGACCCACGTGTGAGCTTCGACTGAGATGGCCCCAACGCCCGCACCACAAACGCACCCAACGCAAAGCACAGCAGAATCGCTCGTGCAGTCATCGTTTGTGCATCGGGTCGCCCGGGATACGCTGGCGCGCAATGGTGCGCGCGTCGGCCTGGCCTGGATTGGCATCATTACCGTGATGGCCATCTTCGCTCCGTTTATTGCGAACTCTCACCCTTACTGGATGCACGCAGGCGGTGAGTGGAGCAGTCCGCTGCTGCGTCACTTAACGTGGGCGGACGTATCGCTGTTGGTGATGTTTGGCGCAACGCTCTTAGGCTGGCGTTGGCGCCTGCGCTACAGCGCCGGCAAGCTCGCGGCGGGCTTCACGGCGCTTGCGATTCTTACCTGCGTTGTGACCAGTGCGTTTGTTACTCCGCCTGCCGCGGTGGTGTTCGACCAGTATCGAACCGGTCTCGCTGATGGGCAGATCGACTCGGCGACCTTTGCGCCGATACCGTTTTCCCCAACCGACCGGAACCGCGACAACGCTTCGTCCCTTGCGCCACCCGATGGATCGCACTGGGCTGGCACCGATGCGGATGGCGCCGACGTTCTCAGCCGCATGATTCACGCCTGCCGAATCGCGTTGGCGATCGGCCTGATCTCAACGGGCATCGCACTGGCCATCGGCATCGTCTACGGCGGCATCATGGGCTTCTTCGGTGGCTGGGCTGATATCGCAATGATGCGTTTTCTCGAGATGTTCGAGTCGATCCCAGCACTGTTTTTGTTGTTACTGATGGTGGCGTTTTTCGGCCGCGACATTTACCTGATCATGGTCGTCATCGGGCTGACATCTTGGCCCGGCTTCGCGCGTTACTTGCGGGCCGAATTTCTAAAGCTTCGTCACCAGGAGTACGTACTCGCGGCGCACACAGCGGGGCTTCCACTGACGTCTGTGATGTTCAAGCATATGCTGCCTAATGGCGTTGCGCCTCTGCTGGTAGCCGCCAGCTTCAGCATTGCGTCGGCGATCCTGGCAGAGGCTACGCTGAGCTTTCTCGGCCTGGGTCTGATCGATGAGCCGAGCTGGGGCAACATGCTGAACCAGGCCGTCGGGCCAACCGGCAGCTTTTCCCTTTGGCTTGCCACGTTCCCGGGGCTCGCGATTTTCCTGACGGTTTTTTCGTACAACCTCATCGGCGAAGCGCTACGCGACGCTATAGATCCGACGCTGGATCAATCACCGTGACCGCTCTGCTGCAGGTTGAGAATCTGGTTACCGAGTTCCGTTCCCAGCAAGGGGAAACCAGAGCCGTCAAAGGGATCTCGTTTCACATCGATCGCGGGGAGACTGTCTGTCTGGTTGGCGAGTCTGGCTCGGGCAAAAGCGTTACCGGCCTGTCTATTCTCGGGCTGTTAGCGGATACCGCATCTCACCCGCAGGGCGAGATCAAACTCGCTAGCCTCGAACCGGACGCGCCAGCAGTATCGCTGTTGAATGCCCCCGATAGGCTGCTGCAAAGCATCCGCGGCGTGCGCATCGCGATGATCTTTCAGGAGCCTCTGACCTGTCTGAACCCGGTTCTAACCATTGGCGAGCAGATTGGCGAAGTACTGCAATTGCACTTGGGGCTGGAAGGTACGCTCGCTCGCGAGCGGACACTTAGCCTGCTCGAGCAAGTTGAGATACCAGACCCAGCCCAACGCATCGACGACTACCCACATCGCCTCTCTGGCGGTCAGCGTCAACGCGTAATGATTGCCATGGCGCTCGCTTGCGAGCCGGACCTAATCATCGCCGATGAGCCCACGACGGCGCTGGACGTGACGATCCAGGCGCAGATCCTAACGCTCATGAAGGAGCTTCAGCGTGTTCACGGCACCGCCTTGCTCTTCATCACCCACGATCTGAGCTTGGTCTCTGAGATCGCCGATCGGGTGATCGTGATGCAGAAGGGCGAGATCGTAGAGAGCGGTCGCCCGGATGCCGTGCTCAGGGCGCCCGAGCATCCTTACACGCAAGAGCTGCTTCAGGCTTTGCCGGGCAACCTGCCTCGGCTTCGGCCGATGGCACCCAGGAACAACGATCACCTCCTCACTATCGATGCTCTAAAGGTTTACTTTCCGATTCGCAAAGGCGTTTTCCAGCGCCATGTCGATGATGTCAGAGCCGTCGACGATGTCAGTCTGGAGGTGCATCGAGGGCGAGTCCTCGCACTGGTGGGTGAGTCTGGATCGGGCAAGAGTACGCTCGGTCGAGCGCTGCTAGGCCTGGTGCCCACCACATCGGGCGCCGTGCACTACAACGGTGTTGATCTGACGACTCTGAGTCGGCGCGGCTTCAGGCCGTATCGGAAAGCGCTGCAGATGATCTTTCAGGATCCCCAGTCGTCACTGAACCCAAGGCTGTCGATCGCGTCGATTTTGACCGAACCAATGGCGGTGCATGGCATCGGCGCGAACGCCACCGAGCGTTTGGAGCGAGCGGCAGAATACCTGGAGATGGTCGAGCTGAGCCCCGACATGCTGCAGCGCTACCCGCACGAGTTCTCTGGTGGCCAGCGTCAGCGAATTGGCATCGCACGAGCCATCGCGCTGGAGCCCGAGTTCATCGTTTGCGACGAAGTCACCAGCGCGCTCGACGTTAGCGTCCAAGCGAAGGTGCTGCTGCTACTGGACAAGCTGAAGCGCGATCTCAATCTGACCTATCTGTTTATCACCCACAACATCGACGTCGTGCGCTATTTCGCGGACGACATTGCCGTCATGCAGGCTGGGCGAATTGTTGAGTCCGGCGAAGTCGCTGACGTTTGCGACAACCCACAGCATTCGTATACGCGGGAGCTGCTGGCTGCCGTTCCTCGCTTTCGCTACGGGATCTAGCTGACAGGAAGTTAGGGGACAGGTCCAAGTGCCAGGTCCAAGTGCCAGGTCCGAGTGCCAGGTCCGAGTGCCAGGTCCAAGTGCGAGGTTCAACTGACGTCTATGCCGGTTCTCGGTCATATTTGGACCTGGCACTTGGTCCTGTCCCCAAGGCTGTCATGCCGATGCTCAGTGTCATTCGGACCTGGCACTTGGTCCTGTCCCCAATGCTGCTGCTGTCCTCGATGCGGCTGTCGTCAATGTTGTGAGTACCTCGCGCGTCCTTACCGCCGCGCTGTGGTCCTCGCCTAGCGTCGCAACGATGATCGCAAGTCCCGCTTCAACCTCTGCTCTCGCCTCGTCGATCCGGTTCAACGATGCCAAGGTCCTACCCTGGTTCACTCGCAAAATCCCGACATGCAGATAGTTTTGCCCGTGCAGTTCAGCGAGTTGGGAGATTGCCTGCGCTCTCGTCGCGAGCGATTGCTCGAATTGTCCCAGGCCGCTTGCGGTGTCTGCCGAGTGTGAAAGATAGGCGGCGTACTCCTGGCTTCCTTCTCCATAGGTGGTGCCAACGCTCCCCTTTATGGTTGCGAGGATCGCGTCCGCTTCCTGAAATCTCCTGCTTTTGTTAAGCGCGCCGACGGCGACGATCTTGGCGTTGTGCGTGGTCATGTTGTACCCGCCGCGTTCGCTACGCGCGATCAGATCGAGCGCAATCTCCACCGCCTGTTCATTGTCGTACATCTGGATATTGTGAATCACCTGGTCGTGCAGGATCTTCAGTACGTTGGGGTGATCAGGGCCGTGGCCCTTTTCGTATTCCCTGCGGCTTAGCGCGAAGTATTTATCGGCCTCAACGCCCTGCCCGAGGTTTGAGTGGGCTTGGGCGAGCAAGCTGTAAGCGGTGCCGAGAAATTCGTTGGTGCCCTCGGAGTTGGTTTCCAGTGTGGCGATGGCTTCTTCGGCAAATCCGATCGCGGCGGGCATTTCGATCTGCGCTAGCTTTATCTTTGCGGCGTTGGTTAGCGCTCGGCCGAGTTCCTGCGTTCGCGAGGGCGTGCGCTGGATGAGCGCAATAGCGGCCATGATGTCGGTCTCCGCGCCATCGAGGTCAGCCAATAGCATTCGACCGACAGCGCGGCTCGTGAGAGCATCGGCAATACGCGGATGATCGGGGCCCAATGCGCGCCTCTGAGCTTCGATCACTTCGGTGTACAGTGCCTCGGCGCGCAGCCGGTCCTCATGGGATTGGTGCAAGCCGATAGCCATATCACTCAAGGTGGACAGGTAAGTGGGGTCGTCCACTCCCCAGGCCTGTTTTTGCAGCTCCGCCGCTTCTTCAAAGAGTTCGATGGCTTCATTGTGGCGGTCGGCGTACAGATAAGCGTTAGCCGTACACACCAACAGCCACGTTTTCTCGGGGACGGAATTGAGTGCTCGAGCGGCGTCGAGCGCGGGTTCGCACGTTTGCAGATGCTTTTCGGGGTTCCCCATGCGGCGATACAGCATGCCCAGACTGGCAGTAACGTTAACGGTGTCAGCATGCCCAGGGCCGAACTGTTGGCGGCGCTCTTCAAAGACTCGCGAGAGGACGGGCAGGGCAGCTTCATAGTCGCTCAGATACACCAACGCATCGCCCAACAGTTCCTCCGTGTCGAGCAGCTCGAGCGGGGCCGTCTCGTCGGAAGCTTTTTGCAATGCGATGCTTTGCTGCGCCAGAGCTACGGTGCGCTCGTATGCGCCCAATCCGAGGTATACATCAGCGATAGCGCGCAGGATGCGCGCCTTGATCGCGGGGGCGTCTTCAAGCTCGCCATGTAACTGCTCGATACCTGAGTCGAGTGCATCTCGCACGGTCAGCAGATCGCCTTTGCTTTGATAGGGGTCGGCGGTCTTGAAGACATCGATGACAAACGCGCTGACCTGCTCAGCGGTGTCGCGCTCAAGTTGCGCTGTGTCCCGTTCTTCCGTCAGCCGAAGGGTGAACCCGATTGAGAGCGCGGCGATGGTGACAAGGCCTAGTGCGGCTGCCGTGGCTGTTGCTGCGTTGCGGCGCAGAAACTTCTTGCTGCGATACCCCCAGCTTGTTTTGTGTGCCCTGACGGGCCGATTGTTCAGGTAACGCTCAACATCCTCGCGTAGCGCTTGAACAGAGGCGTATCGGTTTTCCACTTCCTTTCGAATGGCCATCAGTACGATGTTGTCGAGATCGCCGCTGAGCAGGCGGCTGACCATCTGCGGATTCAGGTTGGCTTTGTGGAAAGAGGTGGAGGTGGTGCTGACGACAGTGCTGGGCTTGCGAGGCTCTTGCTCCAGAATGGAAGTTTGCAGCTCGAGCACGCTGTTGGTGGTGACGTCGTAGGGGGATTGTCCAGTGAGCAGGTAGTACAGCAGCACGCCGAGAGCGTACACATCGGAGCCCACAGAAATAGGCTCGCCGCGAACCTGCTCGGGGCTCGCGTAGTTGAGTGTCATCGCGGCGTTGCCGGTCTGGGTGAGGTTGCTGTTCTGCTCGGGGTCGATCAGTTTGGCGATGCCGAAATCCAGCAACTTCACGTCGCCTTCTGTGTTGACGAGGATGTTGCTGGGCTTTAGATCGCGGTGAACAACGAGGTTGCGATGTGCATAGTCCACGGCGTCGCAGATTTGCAGGAAGAGCCTGAGCCGCTGCTTCACAGTGAGCTGGTGGGTCTCGACGTATTCGTCGACGGGCCAACCCTCCACATACTCCATCACGAGGTAGGGCAGTTTCTCGTCAGTCGTACCGCCGTCGAGGAGTTGCGCGATGTTTGGATGGCGTAAGTTGGCCAAGATCTGGCGTTCGGCGCGGAACCGGTTGATGGCGTCCGCCTGCACGAGGTGCGCAGACATGATCTTGATGGCCACCTTTTGCTCGTAGTTGTCGTCGATGCGTTGGGCAAGAAAAACGGCGCCCATGCCGCCGCTCGCAATGCGGCGCTCTATGCGGAACGCTCAGAAGCTTTGGCCTTCCCAGCGGTCGTCATTGGAGGTGGCGAGGCTCTGCGCGGACTCGG
>CAYGQC010000138.1:0-10049 GCA_964351875.1 uncultured Pseudomonadales bacterium | reverse complement strand
CGCATCGGCCTCGTTCCCGACGGCGGCTCGACGTTCTGCTGCCCCGCCTCATCGGCTGGGGTCGAGCACTGGAGTTATCTCTGTTAGCCGAACGGCTGCCAGCAGAAAAGGCGCTCGAGTGGGGTTTGATCAATCGATTGTTCGACGACCAGGAGGCGCTGATGACGGGCGCGATGGAAATCGCACAGAAGCTGGCCAATGGTCCGCGATCGATCGCAATGACCCGACAGCTCTACTGGCAATCCGTACACAACAGCTATGAGCAGCAACTGGATCTGGAAGCGAAGACCCAAAACGATGCGGGAAGCACCCGCGACTTCAAGGAAGGCGTTGCTGCATTCCTCGAAAAGCGCGACGCGAAATTCTCAGGCGAGTAAAAACGACGGGGTTGTTACCAGCCCACGAGGAGACGGGATAATGGCATTCCAGGCACCCAACGTTCATCGGATACGGGCGATGGAGCAATCCGTCCTACCCCGTTACGACGCGATCAGAGTTGAGCCGCTGACCGGCACCATTGGCGCGGAAATCAGCGGTGTCGACCTTTCCGACAACCTGCCGGAAGCGACGATGCAGCAGATCCGCCAGGCGCTGCTCGACTGGAAGGTGATCTTCTTTCGCGATCAGGACATCTCGACTGAGGCGCATATGCGCTTTGCAGCCTGGTTCGGCGAGCTCGAGATCCATCCGTTCGCACCTGAGAAAGAAGGCTACCCCGAGGTACTTCAGATCACCCATGACGGAGATAACCGGGGCACCGAGAACATCTGGCACTCCGACGTCACCTGGCGCAAGCAGCCTTCTCTCGGCAGCGTTCTTCGTGCTATCGAAGTGCCTGCACGCGGCGGCGACACACTGTTCGCCGACATGGTCCTCGCCTATGAGCGGCTCGACGAAGGCGTTAAGGCCAAAATCGACAACGCGGTCGCACGGCATGATTTCAGTGGCTTTCGCCGGGCGCTGATCAAACGTGGCGCTACCGATGACGAAGTCGCTGCGTTCAATGCGAAGTACCCCAATCCTGAACATCCCGTTGTTCGAACCCACCCGGAAACTGGCGACCGCTCTCTCTACGTCAATGCCGCGTTCACCAAAGAAATCGTTGGTATGGAGTCGAATGAGTCCGAAGCGCTGCTCAACTATCTCTATAGCCAGGCTCGCATTCCCGAATACCAATGCCGCTTTCGCTGGGAAAAAGACTCGATTGCCTTCTGGGACAACCGATCAGCCCAACATTATGCCGTGTCCGATTACGCACCAGCCCGCCGCGTAGTTGAGCGCGTAACGATCATCGGAGACTCACCTCGCTAGTGCTGCTTCGACGGACGCGACTCGCTCTCCTGCTAACACTGTGCGGCCAAATTGCGCTCAGTGCTGAACAACCAAACATTCTCCTGATCACTGTTGACGATCTGGGCTATGGCGATCTTGGCTCGTACGGACATCCCGTCATCGCTACGCCAAACCTTGATCAACTCGCCAGCGAAGGCCTGCGGCTGACCCAGTACTACGCGCCTTCCGGGCTCTGCTCGCCGTCCCGAGCTGGTGTGCTTACGGGCAGGACACCCTATCGAACTGGCATCAAAAGCTGGATTCCCAAAGGCTCTGGCATCTATCTGCGGATTGAAGAGATCACGCTGGCCGAACTGCTTCGAGACGTCGGCTACCACACGGCTCATATCGGCAAGTGGCACCTGAACGCGGATCTCGGCAGCCTGGAGGAGCCTCAACCCACCGACCAGGGTTTCGACGTCTTCTACGGCCACAATGCCTTTCAGATTCCGACTAACCGAAACCCGACCAACATCTATCGCGATCGCGAAAAGCTGCCGGCGCAGCAAGGCTACACGGCGGATCTCTACGCCGATGCGTCCATAGAGTGGTTAGATAAGCAGACCCACGACGTACCGTTCTTCCTCTACCTGAGCATGGCAGAGCCACACACGACGATCGAAAACCCGCCCGAATTCAACGATCTGTATCAACGCTTCACCAACGGGCCGATCGTGCCTATTCCTTCCGGAGAGACCGCACCGCCCAAGGACAAACTGATTCCACGAGGGCCGGGCGAGTACTACGCCAACGTTACCTACATGGATCACCAGCTCGGCCGCGTGCTCGACAGAGTCAAAGAGCTCGGATTCGCCGACAACACCGTTGTTGTCTTCATCAGCGACAACGGTCCTGTCACGTCAGACTGGATTAACTGGTGGGAAGTGAATGCCTACGGCAGCACCGGCGGTCTGCGGGGTCGCAAACACGGGCTGTACGAGGGCGGCATCAGAGTGCCCGCCATCGTGCGCTACCCAGGCATCGTCGATGGTGGCACGACGAGCGACGAAGCGATTATCGGAATGGACCTGTTTGTGACGCTGGCTGAGATTGCCGGTGCGACAGTTCCAGACGATCGTATTCTGGATGGCATCAACGTCAATGACGCGTGGCAAGGCAAACCGCTGGAAGAGCGGACCTTGTTCTGGGCGCTGGACTCGGTGTCCGACCTTGAATACGCCGTTCGGCGCGGCCCTTGGAAACTACTGCTCGATCGACGCGGACAGGCAAGAGAGCTCTATCACCTAGGCCAAGATCCGCTGGAGCTATTCGATCGGCTCGCGGATGAGGAAGGCGTACGACGTCAGTTGCAGGCGCACGCTCGCAGAATAATAGGCACCCTTACCGACAAGACAGACAACCAAAACGCCGACTCATAGAACTCTTAAGATAACGCACTAACGCTATTTGTGAGCGATGGGCTTATCCGTGAACAGGTAGTCTCGCAGCTCGCTATCGAAGGCTGGATCTTTGCGGCGTATCCACTCCAGAACCATGGCTGCGTGTTCCTTCTCCTCATCTCGATTGTGAGCGAGTATCGCCTTCAACTCGCTATCCTTGCAGGCATCCACCCGCTGGTTGTACCAGTCTACAGCCTCCAGCTCTTCCATCAGCGATGTGATCGCTCGATGCATGTCGCGAGTCTCGTTAGAGAGCTCCGAAATGGGCTCGTGATAACCTTCGTTCGCCACAATTTTCTCCCTGAAATTTGATTCGACCAGATATTCCCATACTGGGGTTCATCTAATCACCCAGTAGATACCGAAACACTATGTGCTAGTACCGGAGTCAGCTAACCGTCGCGAGCTTTCAGCGCTTGTTAAACACCGCGATCCGCTCAGCCATATCCGGGCCTGTACCCTCGCTTTCCATCACCTCCCACTGCAACCCCGCATCAACGCTGCGGCCATCAGTGGCTTCAAGCAGGCGCTTGTTGGCAGCGTGGCTGAAGCTCGAATTTTCGCAAATCTGCGCGCCGACTCTCTCGATCTCCGCGCTGAATTGATCATCCGGAACAACCATCTCGCACAGGCCGATGCGCAGAGCCTCCTCGGCGTTAACAAACTCCGCGGTGAACATCATCTTTTTCGCAGTCGCAAGGCCTACTCGCCTCGGCAACCGCTGGCTCATCCCCCACACCGGCGTCAGCGCCCACTTCGAATGCGTATCACCAAAACGCGCACTCTGCGCTGCAATGATGAAGTCCGCGGCTAACGCGACTTCCAGCGCACCCGTATAACAGTGTCCGTGAACTGCGGCGATCACTGGCTTGGGGAGCTTCTCCAGCAGGCGCAGCGTCTCCGAGTGCCAGCCGCGCGATGGCACAACCTCGCCGGACGCGATGTCGCCAAGATCATGCCCCGCTGAGAAGCACTTGCCAGCCCCGCGCAGAACCACGCACCGCACCGAGTCGTCGCGACGGATATCCGCTGTGTGCTGGCGCAGCTCGCTGAACATAGCCACTGTCAGCGAATTCAGCTTGTCCGGGCGATTCAGCGTAAGTATTGCCAGGCCATTGCTGTCTTCGCGGGTAACCAGTTCACTCATTGCACACCTCTATCATGATGAAGCGCACCGACCGTCAGAGCCGAGCGCGGGCGCTCTCCAGCTTGCAGTCATCGCCAGTTCAAGGCAACACACGGCTGCTGGCGCTAGGGTAGCGAACAGGAGCGCAAGGCGTACTCAAGAAAATCGAGTACCAGCAGTTCACAGATCAGAACCCCTGAAAATTTGGAACAGACACTGTGGTCTACCAACTGGTCTATGTTAGTCGCGCGACTAATGAGCCTTCCGATGAGGAACTCGGTCAACTGCTCACCCAAGCCCGAGCTAACAACGAACGTGTTGGCGTGACTGGTATGCTGCTGTATCACGACGGCACATTCATTCAGGTACTTGAGGGTGACAAAGAACGCGTGGAAGAAATCTACAACCGAATTGACCATGATCCTCGACATATCGATCCAAACATCGTATTGCGCCACGAAGTGGAGGAGCCGTCTTTCGAGGATTGGTCAATGGGTTACAAGCGCACTGATCAAAGCAGTGACATGCCGGAGGGCTTCCACCATTTCCTCCAGCAAGGGTTTCGCCGGCGGCCAGAAGAAGACAAGAAGGCGGCCCGCAAAGCTTTGATCGCATTCAAAGACGGTCGCTGGCGCATCTGATCCAGGCACTCGCTAACACTGGCTTCTAAGGCAACAGTCATGCGGTGCTGGATCAATAGGACTTTGGCAAGCCCAGTTCTTTCTCGGCGATGAAACAGCAGATCAGCTCCCGGCTCACCGGCGCGATTCGAGGTATGTAGCTCTCTCGCAGCCAACGCTCGACGTGATATTCCTTCGCGTAACCCATACCTCCATGGGTGAGCACTGCAGTTTCGCAGGCATGATGGCCGGCTTCCGCGCCCAGGTACTTGGCAGCGTTCGCTTCTGCGCCGCAAGACAAACCATTGTCATAGCGCAAGGCCGCATCCATCGTTGTATGCCAGGCGGCTTTCAATTCCATCCAGCACTTCGCTAGCGGATGCGCAATGCCCTGGTTTTGGCCGATTGGACGCCCGAAGACCACTCGATCCCTTGCGTACGCGCTGGCGCGATCCAGCGCAACCTGCCCCAGGCCGATCGCTTCTGCTGCGATCAGGATTCGCTCAGGGTTCAGGCCGTGCAGGATGTACTCGAAGCCGCGCCCTTCTTCGCCGATACGGTCGCGCTCAGGAATTCTCAGCCCGTCGATAAACACCGCATTGGAATCAACGGCCTTCCGGCCCATCTTCGCGATTTCCCGCACCTCGATTCGGCTGCGATCGAAGTCCGTATAGAACAGCGTAAGCCCTTCGGTGGCTCGTTTCGTCTTGTCCAGAGGCGTCGTACGAGCCAGTAGCAGCACTTTGTCCGCGACCTGGGCGGTTGACGTCCACAACTTCTGCCCGTTCACCAGATACTCGTCGCCCTCGCGCTCAGCCAGCGTTTCCAGTTGCGTGGTATTGAGCCCAGCGTTGGGTTCTGTAACCGCAAAACAGGCTTTTTCTTTACCGGCGATCAACGGCGGCAGATGGCGTTGGCACTGCTCGTCTGTACCGAACACGATCACCGGGTTGAGACCGAAGATATTCAGATGAATGGCGGAAGCGCCCGACATGCCAGCCCCGGAACGCGCCACGGCATTGACCAGCAGCGATGCCTCGGTGATGCCGAGGCCTGCGCCACCATATTTTTCCGGCATGGCGATACCCAGCCACCCACCCGCGGCGATAGCCCGGTAGAACTCCTCCGGGAAACCGCCCTTGTCGTCGCGCTCAAGCCAGTAGTCATCACCGAAATCGCCGCAAAGCTTCGTGACGTTATCGACCAGGGCTGATTGCTCTTCGCTTAACAGCACCGGACTAGCTCAGATCAAGCTTTTGAGGCACAACCTTCGCGAGCACCTTCGCGCAGGCTGCCAGGTTGCGCGCTAATCCAGCCAGTTCTGTCATTCGCTCATAGTGGCCAACCACGCCCGGCCAGCGGCTGGAATCGGGGGTGCCGGCAACGATATCCAGCTGCCCTATCTGAGCCGCTACCGCGATATCCGCAATGGACAACTCACCGCCCACATAGAACACGTTCCCGTCGAGTGTTGCCTCAAGGTAGTCGAGCACCGGT
Source organism: uncultured Pseudomonadales bacterium (assembly GCA_964351875.1). Taxonomy (GTDB): domain Bacteria; phylum Pseudomonadota; class Gammaproteobacteria; order Pseudomonadales; family Azotimanducaceae; genus JANSWO01. Next base: position 4,074 of record CAYGQC010000138.1, on the reverse strand, counting down.
GGCAGCTTTTCCTGCCAGGTCTTGCGCGCCGTATCGAGATCAGACTCTTTGCCCTGGAACCGTGGGAAGACGACCGCCCTGAAGATGCCCATACCGCCAAGCATCGCCATCACCGAATCCGCATATTCCTCCATGAATAGCGCTCGTCCATATTCATAGGCGCCGGACGGATAGACCGCCGGCGTTGGCACTTTCTTCTCGAGGTAGCCGCAGATAGCCGACGAGTCAGGAATGGTGCCGATAATGCCCTCTTTACCGATGGAGCGGTCGCGAAGCACAGGAATCCGACGCGCCGGTGACAGCTCGGCGAACCACTCGGGCATCGGCATGATGCTCACATTCTCAAAATCGTAGTCCAGACCCTTCTCGCCGAGAACCATCTCTACCTTGCGCGCAAACGGCGATAGCGGGGAGCCGTACAAAACCAGATCCGTCATTTCAATCTCAGCCAGCAAACATGTCTCGAGAGTGTGCCTGATTCAGCAGGGAGAGAGAATCTGACGCGTGGAAATCATTGCAGACAATAGCGCCAAGGGCTTCTTCGCGGTCGACGCTGCTCTCATCGCACCGCTCGCAGGCTGTGAGAATCGAGACCATTGCGAGGTTTTCTGGCGTTTGGGGCGTCGTGAGCGAAGGCGCAGGTAGGCAGGAAGAAGCGAGGACGCCGGCTCTCATTGACTACTGCGTAGTCAACTGCCGCCCGTCGATCGCGATGCGATCGACGCATAGGCTCTCATCAACTACTACGTAGTCGACTACCGCTCGTCGATCGCGATGCGATCGACGCATAGGCTCTCATCAACTACTACGTAGTCGACTACCGCTCGTCGATCGCGATGCGATCGACGCTGTACAACGTGGTATTCGAGCAGGCCATGTGAATCCATACCAAAAGCCAGGTTTCTGGCGTTTGGGACGTCGCGAGCGAAGGCGCAGGTAGGCAGGAAGAAGCGAGGACACCGGCTCTCATTGATTACTACGTAATCAACTGCCGCCCGTCGATCGCGATGCGATCGACGCTGCTCTCATTGACTACTGCACAATGAAGTGTTGGCCCAGAGCATCTCACTCCGGCGATGACAATCGAGACCATAGCGAGGTTTTCTGGCGTTTGGGGCGTCGCGAGCGACGCAGCTCTCGTCAACTACTGCGTAGTCGACTGCCACTCGTCGATCGTGATGCGATCGACGCTAACAAGGAGGATTCGCGTAAGAAACCGGAGCGTAGACAGTGCTACTCGAGGATTTCGAGCGCGAATCCGACAAAGCGTGAGCGAGCGCAGCAGCCCAAAACGCCAGAAAAGGTGAAGCCCCCTGGGTGGTGTCCTACCTCCGAGGGGGCTTCGGTTCCGCCCAACCGAAGTCGGACGGGGGAGCAACTGGTGTGTCAGTTGTTTAGAAGTCGATGCCGAGCTTTTCCAGAACATCCATCGGCACGTAGTTTGCGCCCTGTGCGATGCCCAGGCTCTTGGCGTACTTGTTGACCGCAGTGATCGTGGTCGGGCCAAGCCGTCCGTCGATGCCGCCAACGTCGTAGCCTTTCGCGTCGAGTGCTTTCTGAAGCTCATAAACAACGCTATTGGTTGCGTTCACTTCGCAGAGAACCTGCTGCCATTCGAGGCGCGCATCGCTAACTTTCTCGCGCTTGGTGACCGTACGGAACTCTTCCGGGATCTCGATGCGTCGTGAAGAAGCAGGCGAGGCCAGCTTGGTGATCTGCACGTCGTCGTAGACGGCCGGGATGGTTACTTCGCGGGTAGTCGCAGGCGTCGTTACTACGCGACGGGTAACCGTCTTGTACTCGGCCGGGATTTCGATCTCACGAGTCGTTGCCGGCGTGTCGATTACTGTACGAGTGACGGTTCGGTAGGTGGCAGGCACCTCGACCAGACACATCAACTCGCCAGTACCGTTGACGCTCTGTGAGACAACGCTGCTGCCGCCGAACGCTTCCGGTGAGCCTTTCTTCCAAACGGTGTGGGCCGCTTTCTCGAGAACCTGCTCAGATTCCGTCTTGTAGGTTGCCGGCACTTCGACGATCTTCGTGCTGGCCGCACGTACGAGTACCCGCTCTTCTACTGTGCCGTATACCGCAGGAATCACTTCCAGACGGGTTGAGGCTTCTGAAACCAGTACGCGCTCGGTGCCGGTCTCGTAGCTGGCAGGAATGACTTCGAAACGCTCACTGGCTTGGCGCACAAGCTGACGCTCTTCTGACGTGCGGTACTGCTCCGGGAACAGAACGCGCGCGTAGCACTCACCGGGCTGAGCGTTAGGTGGGAACAGTTCGTCGTTCACACGGCTCGTGCCGGCTGTAGACGAACCGGCTCGAGCCAACTCAGCTTCGAGCTGCTGGATGCGGCTGTCGCGCGTGTTGATCCTGGATTCGAGACTATTGATCTCGGCTTCCTGGGTGTTTATCTGACGGTCGTACTCTGCCGAGCTGTTTGAGCTTGACGAGGCTGAGCCCGTCTCCGTCTGCGTCGCGCAGCCGGTTACCACAAACATGGACAGAATAGCGCCCGTTACAACGCTCTTGTTAAGCATGGTGTTCTCCTGCTTGAAAATCATTTATCGATTGCTCCAATGCCGTGCCGTTATTCGGCAAGATCGGATGTCGGTCGAACTACGAGCGGCTTTTGGCCACTGACAACCGGGTCCTCCCCTCACCCGCCTCTAACTTGAAGGCGGGCAACGCGGAGCACTGTATCGACGGGGCATGACGGAAGCGATATGCCGGAGCCGACTTATACGGCCTTTTTACAGTTGCTCAGTCGCGAACATGGCGGCAGGGATAGCCAGCCGGCACAATGACTTCATTGCACACGGAATCGCCGCGAAGGAACCGACGGATATGACAAGACGAACATCGAACACCGCATCTTCCGACCCAATTCCCTACGGCTCATGGGCCTCCCGCTTCGGGGTAGCAGCATTGCTCATCGCATGCGCATCAGGTGCGCAGGCGAGAGACTATGTCGTTCAGATCGGCTCTATATCCAAGGACCTCAGCGACTATCTGGAGCCGGCCCGCAGCTACGGCCAGATCGTCGAGCGGCAAACATCGTCCGGCGCCACCTCCTACTCCGTCGGGCCGTTTGCCAGTGAATCGGATGCGCGCACCGCACTTGACCTGCTGCAGGAACACTATCCGGATGCATTCGTCCGTCAGCATCAAGGTGATGCGGCGACAATTGCATCGAGCCGGACAACCACTTCACCCGTAATCGCACGCACGGGCAATCTCAGCAACGCCCAAACGCTGGCCAACCTGACGGCGGAGGAACGCGAACGCGTTGTCTATCTGGACGGTATTCTGCATGTCAAAGAGGGTGACGAGTTCATACCCCTGGCGCAGTACCAGCATCGCCGCTGATAGATGCCTCCAGAAAGTGGACGTTTGCAACCTGTTGAAGTAGCAACGACACTAGCTTCACGCCACATTTTGGCCGGAGTTCGTGTCGGATATCTTCGTCAGCTACGCAAGGGAAGATCGCGAGCGCATCGCTCCGCTCGTCGCTGAGCTGGAGGCGGCTGGCTTCTCGCTATGGTGGGATAGCGACATCTCACCGGGCCACTCATTCAGCGCTCGCATCGAAGAAGAGTTGGATGCCGCCAGCGCAGTCATCGTTGCCTGGTCCGAGCATTCGGTAGGGTCCAACTGGGTACAGGCGGAGGCCACAGAGGGTCTTGATCGGGGTGTGCTTGTCCCGGTATTGCTAGACGACGCACGTGTGCCGCTGCCGTTTCGAAGGCTGCAGAGTGCGACCCTTCAAGATTATCCCGCGAAGCCAGAGCGAGAGCAGATTGAGCAGCTGAAGGCTGCGCTTGGCACTCTGCTGTCGAGGGCGCCGAAACCCGCGGCGCAACCCTCTGCAACAAAACCCGAACGACCGCCAACAAGGCGCGCGCCCGTTCTGCTTGGTGCCGTTGCTGCCATCAGCGTCGCCTTGGGCGCATGGCTATGGACGGAGAATCGAGAATCGACACCTGTCGCCGCACCGAACCAATTGTTCTTCGAGCCGGTTGCTGGGGCAGAAAACGATTCGTCCAGTGCACTCGGTAGCCTCATGGA
>CAYGQC010000137.1:258-10201 GCA_964351875.1 uncultured Pseudomonadales bacterium | reverse complement strand
TAGGCGTGGATCGTGTGCTGGATATGACTCGCACAGCGGTGAACGTCAGTGGGGACTTGACTGCCTGTGTCGTGATGGATCGGTGGATAGACGTTGAGGTCGACGTGAGAGAGACGTGACTTGCTGCGTAGCTCCAATGTCCACCGCCTTGCTTATTTAACATAATATATATTATGCGCAATTATGTGGATATTGGCTGTCGGCATAATGACACCCTCGATTTCGCTCGACTGGCGCCGTGACATCGCTGGTTCGAGGTGCCGCGGTCTACATCTGATGCTTTGCTGTGATCATGACGCCGGTTGTCACTGATTTGGTTCTTATCGCCCAGCGAGCGTTCGTCTGTTCGAATTCAACGCGCGCTAAAGAAACCGTGGAACTGGTGCGGTACGTGATGCTTCAGTCCTAACACGCAACGTGGCCCTGACAGATCGGACGCGCTGAAGATCTGCAGTTCACTGCGGTGCTTGCGAGCGTCGTAGACGACTTCGAGCAGATAACCGTCCTCGGGCCTGTCTGAATTTGATGCCGGTGCGTACAGCGGCTCGGATGCGTAACAGCCGGGAGCTAACAGATGCCGCGTTACATTGTCGCTCGCATCCACTGCGGCAATTCCGTTGAAAAAACTGTTAGCGCCGTTGTCCACCGAGCATGCGGCGAATGTTGTCTGGCCAGGCTCACCAGTGCGTCGTGTGTCGAATGTGGGAAATTCCATCTCCAGATCGCTGACAACCTCATCTCGAGCGTTGCCAGTAGCGAGGTTCAGGAAGTAACGTCGATATTCGCCGCCACCGAATCGGGCATCCGGTTTGAACACATCGGTAAGCGTCTCGTTGGCCTCAAAGTTGTCGGTGTACATGCCGTCGACGATGATCTCGTCACCCTGCTCCCAGGCATTGCCGAAGTGGATCATCGCGCCTGGCGGCATGGAAAACTCTCGCTGCACATCGAGCGTATCGAGGTCGACAACGACGATCTTCATGGCTCGCTCTGCATCGAAGTGCACAACATCAGAAATTGTCTTGAAGCCAGCGATGACCGACAGCATATCGCCGAAGACGATGGAGTTGATGAAGAACACGGCATAGCGATCGGTGATCACAAAGTCGTGGCAGAACGGAAAGCTATCCAAGGGTACGGCGCGTCGTTTGTATAGGCTGCCTTTGGTGTTGATTCGATACACGTTCAGGCAGGGTTTCGGACCTTTCAGACCTAACCCGTCCATGCCAGCGCCAAAGTTGATGTAGTCACCGGAACGCGGATGCATTTTGCCGTGAGCGCTGAACACTTCGCTGCCTTTCAACGCGCCATCGAAGGTGCACTCGCCGATCGTCGACAGATCTCCTGGCTGGAGCTGCCAGGGCTTGCCGCCTTCGTTCAAGGCGAGCAGCCTGCCGCCGTGTTCAATCGTATTGGTATTTGCAGGGTTGGCAGGCATTCGACCGATGTTGGCGAGCAAGCCACCAGGCCTTTGAGTGCCGAAGCCGCGATATTGAATGGACTGTTCCCTGGTCTCGTCAACGTACTTTGGGGTGCGCACGTAGCGATTGCGGAAGTGCGGCTGTTTCCCATCGAACGTGAAGGCGCAAAGCATGCCGTCGCCATCGAACCAGTGGCCATAGGCCTGGCCACCAATCCTCTGGCGGCCTGGTCCGTTGCGGTAAAACGTGCCCAGGAGGTCTGAGGGAAGGTCACCCTCCACGTCATCGATGAAGTAACTGAATTCCTCATCGAGGTTTTCCAGACCTCCGGCGCAACTCGGGGGCAGATTCGAGCCCATCACGTCCAGCGTTGCTTCGCTCATATCATCGGCTCCCGTATCGTAGCTGCGCCTTGGCCTGTGGTTCGATTGCAATAGCCGTCAGGACGGATATCCCAACCAATCCCCACTCATGTCTACCGGTCCGCGATAGATCACGCTGAAACGCCGGACAGCGAAGCGCCAATTACCGCCCTCCTTGACCAGTTCGTCATTGTAGACGCCGGCAACGCGGAAGCCTTGGCCCTCGGCATCTTTGATGTTCTCCTGGACGTAGAATCGGGCAGTCGCCGTATCACCAGTGACTTCGATAAGCCCGGGCTGTACCCAGTGCAATACTTGGGGATAGCCCGCCATAACGCTCGTCCAGAAGCCCTTTAGTGCTTCTCGCCCGGTAACTGGATCCATGTCCGGGGACAGGTGCCATGCGCCCTGCTCTGCCCATGTATTGCCCCAGATTTCCGCGTCTCGTTGCATGACGCCGTCAGCGTACTGCTGAGCCAGATGTGTAATCGCCTGAATGTCGTTGCTCATGATTTCCTTCCTGTTCGTTAGTCGTCGCTGCCCGCCAATATACCGACATTTAAGAAATTCTCTCGATATTTGCCGACGTTGGCGTGGGGCCTGAACTAGAGTCAAATCATGGCCCTCGCTGAACTCGACAATGTCTGAATCCATCGTTTCGCTCAGCGAGCATCCCATGCGGATACTTACCCTGCACAGCACAGACAATTGCGATTCCCTGCGCAACGCTCTGCGTACGTCTGGCCTTGGCTACGAGCTGATTCCTCATTCAGACGTCGCTTCTCTGCTCAACACATTTGAAATCTCCGGTGGCGATCTGTTGATCGTCGATTGGCAATTGTGGGCCGCGAGTCGGCTTTGTGAGTTCCATCATCTGAGTTGTCTCGCTCAAGGCATCCCGTTGATTGCGCTGCTGAGTAGTAACGATCCGGGGTTGGAGACAATTGCGCTTTCCTGGGGTGTTCAGGAGACGCTGACCTGTAGCCGGCTGAATCCCGTCGAAGTACTTAGAGTGGTGACGAGGGCAATACAACGATGTGCCCAGGCGAAGAAGCTGAGCGCTGAGATCGTACTGTTGAAGACCCACAACAAGGCCCTTGAGCGCCTCGCCCGACTCGACCCTTTGACCGGGCTAACCAATCGCCAGCGATTCACCTCTTTTGTCGATGCCGCGTTGACACGCGCGGCGCGCCACGAATCGACGGCGGCGCTGCTCTGCATGGATATCGACCGCTTCGAGTTGATTAACGTTACCTATGGTCATGAGATCGGTGATGAGGTCCTGTGCTGGTTTGCGCATCGTCTGCGGGACCATTTGCGAACAAGCGATCATCTCGCGTGCATCGGTGGTGACGAGTTTGTCCTGGTAATCGAAGACATCAGCAACCCCTCCCAGGCATACCATGCAGCCCAGAAAGTACACGAGCTGTTGTCAGAGCCGGTGACATTCTCAGGGATAGAGATCGACCTCAGAGCGAATATAGGCATTGCGTTGTACCCGCAAAGCCGCTCGAGCGATGAACTCATTCGGCATGCCAATATTGCAATGTGCCGTGCGAAGCAGTCTCTTGAGGTGACCCGAATTCGCTTCTTTGATTCTGCGCTCGACAGTCGCCTGCGTAGCGAAGCGCGAATGCAGCGTGAGCTAACCGAATCGTTGGATAGTGGCGAGCTGACGGTCGCCTATCAACCGATCTACAACTACGCTGAGAATCGAGTGACGAGCGCGGAAGCGTTGTTCCGCTGGCCAGCCAGGTCGGAGTACGACATTGAGCAAGTTATATCGCTCGCGGAGGCAAACTCATTGATCCGCGATATCGATCGCAACTCCGTCAATACGGTTCTGACTCAACTCACCAATAGCCCGATTCAGGGTCTGAATCAGGTCAGTGTCAATTCATCGTTACTGACACTTGACCAGGCGTATCTGCGTGAGCTGATGGACCAGGTCGCCAATGTGGGCCCCCTGCCCTTCACTCTGTGCCTTGAGCTGACGGAAACGGCAGTAGCTGGTCACTTCGCCAACATGAAGAAGCTTGTGCAGCAACTCAGGCGCGGCAACTTCAAGGTGGCTCTCGATGATTTTGGTACCGGCTATGCGTCGCTGAAATACGTTCGCGAACTCAATGTCGACTATCTGAAGTTAGATAGGGAGCTCGTTCGGGACGTCGAGAGAGACCCGAGCGCGCGAGCGATTTGCGCGGCCGCAATCGACATGGCTCACAATCTGGGTATATCGGTGGTCGCCGAAGGCATTGCCTCCGAGGATCAGTTCGAAACGCTGCGCGAGTTGAATTGCGATTACGCGCAAGGATATTACATCGCCAGGCCGCGATCGCTCACACACCTCGCGGACATCTGCGCTGCGTAAGTAGTGTTCGAGCGCCGTTCTGCGGCGATGTGACAACGACCCTTTCGAATGCCCGTTTACTGACCGAGTCGATGAGTCCAATCCTGCGTCCGAGCAAACGCGCAGGGCGATTTTTCAGGTTAGCTGGTTCTGAAGAGTTTGCGTCGTGCTCGTCCAGTGAGTTCTAACTGGATCTAGCTCCGCCAAAGCTTGAGGATAAACAGGGAAAAATATGCAATAAATACAATGTAATAGAGGCAAAATATAAGGTCGACTATCACCCTCTTGAACTTCCATCTGATCCCACCTGCATGGTCGCTATTGGCGGTAGAGCCAGATGCCGGGTGATGTTCGTCTCGAACTAGCTTCTGCCTCAGTGCCTGGGCGGCTTTTACAAAGAACTGCCAGTTGCTTCGAAATGCTCACACTCTGGGGTAAGCAGCGGCGCTAGAATTCGACCCATCGCATAGCCTTACTATGTGTTAGCCGGAATGGGCCTTTGTTTTGATCGATCGTACAGAGAAGCTGTCGTTTGACGACTTTGCGAGGGGCTACCTTGCACCGATGCAACCCGTCGTGATGACCAACGGCATCGACGACTGGCCAGCGCTGGGCAAGTGGACACCGGACTATCTACGGCAGACGATCACACCGAAAACAATCGAGCTACGGTCGAATCAGAGCGGGCAGAACACCTACAGTTTTCCGGAACATATGGATACGTTCATCGCCGCTGAGCGCGACGGCACGGTGCCGCCCTACCTCACGAATGCCAACATCTACCGGTTCTTTCCTGAACTGATCGCCGACGTCGAGCCCTATCTGGTCTACGCGCTGCCCGACCTCTCTGCGACCCCGTTTCTACCGAAGGATTTTCTGTACGAGAAGTTCCAGCTCGAGATATTGCTCGGCACAGCGGGCAATGGCTTCTCGGTGCTGCATGCTGACAAACATCACATGAACGCGTTTATCGCCCAGATCTACGGCGAGAAAGAGTTCATCATCTTTCCGCCGGAGCAGGCTCGCTTTCTCTATCCGCGCGAAGAGCAGCCATTGCTGTCCAGCGTCGAGGACATCTGGAATCCTGATCTTGCGCGTTTTCCTGATCTGGCGAAAACGACCCCAACCCGCGTGACTCTGAAACCAGGCGATCTGTTATTCGTACCAGGCAACTGGTGGCACACAACCAGAATGAGCCAGACCTCTATCGGTGTTACCTGTAACAGCGTGTCGACCGCCAACTGGGGTGCGTTCGCCAGCGATGGTGCGCGGCTCATGGCGCAAAGCAAACCGCTAAAAGCCAAGTTGCTGAAGCTGTACATGGCGGCGATGACGCTGCCGGTTCGATGGTCGGTGCGTAAGCAGCGCAACGGTGTGCTGCCACATTGCTCGCCCAGCCTTAAAGACCCGCGCGCTCGGCCCGCTACCCCGTCTTAAGATCCTGTGGAACGCGAGCGCTCCGATCGAACCGCAAGACGAGTCGGTTCTAACAGCCGTTAGTGGCTACAATAGCGCTTTAGGTAACACATCCCTGCTTTGGCCCACGTACGCGTCTTTCGCCACTATTTTCATACGCCGCTGCTGCTGCTCAGCACCATCGAGGCAGTTTGCCTTTTCGGAGTGGCGTACCTGGCGTATCTGACGGCGTATCAGGAGTGGCCTGGCGCTTCTCGCCCGTACTTTGCGTCGGCGCTCATGTTCAGCCTCTGCATCGTCGCGTCCATGGTGGCCATGGGCGTTTACGAGGCGCGCATTCGGGACGGCTGGCTGGGGATGTTGTTGCGCACGATTGCAGGCATCTTCCTGCTCGGCGGCATGCTCATTGGCCTGTTTTCCTACGTTTTCCCGAGTCTCGCGATAGGCCGCAGCGCGCTCTTCTTTGGGCTACTCGAAGCCTTTGTGGTCGTGACCATCGTTCGCTGGCTGTTCAACGCTTTCATTGGCGATTCGGTGATGAAGCAGAACATTGTCGTGTACGGCACCGGAACGCGGGCGCGCAAGATCGCGACGCGAATGCGCAGGGCATCGGACCAACGGGCGTTCATTCTGCTCGGCTTTGTGCACGCTGCAGGGGATGAGGACCTGATCAGCGAACATGGTGCGACCCTGATCACGTTGGAGCAGCCGCTAGCCGACTATTGCAAGGAAAACGACATCGACGAGATTGTCACCGCGCTCGATGACCGTCGTGAGCGGGAGGAAGCCGGTTTGCCTATCAACGAGCTGCTTGAATGTCGACTGATGGGAGTAAATGTCATCGATATTCAGGCGTTCATCGAACGCGAAGCGGGCAAGATTGACGTTGAATTGTTGAGGCCGTCCTGGTTGGTGTTTGCCGATGGATTTGCCACTGGCGTTCTACGCGATGGTGTCAAGCGATCGTTCGATCTGATCGTCGCCATCACGATGCTTAGCCTGACCTGGCCGATCATGATTGTCGCCGGTGTGCTGATGTGGCTGGAAAATCGTTGCCGGGGGCCGATCCTGGCAATTCAAAACCGGGTTGGGCTCAATGGCAATGTGTTTCGCCTGACCAAGATTCGCAGCATGAATGTGGATGCCGAAGAGGACGGGCAGCCGCAGTGGACGGAGCCAGACGATCCGCGCATCACCAGGATTGGCCGGTGGCTGCGCAAGACGCGTATCGACGAGCTTCCCCAGCTCATCAGCGTCATTCGCGGCGACATGTCCTTTGTTGGGCCGCGCCCCGAGCGGCCCGAGTTTGTCAGCCAGCTGCGCGAGAAAATTCCGTTCTACGATCAGCGACATCGCGTCAAACCTGGCATCACCGGCTGGGCGCAGGTCTGCTATCCGTACGGGGCGTCGGTCGTGGACTCGCGCGAGAAGCTCAACTACGACATGTACTACCTGAAGAACCAGGGCCTATTGCTGGATCTGATCATTCTTTTGCAGACCGTTGAGATCATTCTGATCGGCGACGGCGCTCGCTAGCGCCGTCGCATCAAACCGGTCAGTTGAGCGGAGCTTTAGATCAGGTCGAGCGCTTGCTCGAGCAGCTCCATGCGTGCCTTTGAGCTCGAAGCCTCGAGGCGCAGGGTCAAGCCGTTAATCCCCGCATCCGCGTACTGCCGAAAACGTGCAGCTACCATGTCACTGGTGCCTACCGCGCCAAACTGGGTGACCATCTCATCTGGCACCCTGGCTGCCGCGTCTTCGCGTTTGCCAGCAAGCCATAGCTGTTGAATCGCCTTGGCATCGTCTTCGAAGCCCGCCCGTTGATAGGCAGCGTTGTAGAAATTGGTCTGCGCGCTACCCATAGCGCCCATCTGAAACGCAACGGCGGCTTTGCGTTCGCTGATGAGTTCCTCAACGTTTTCGCCAATCGCGACGCTACACGCAGCGTTCAGATGAATGTCCGCCAGGGACCGACCGGCGCGCTCGGCGCCTTCGGCAATGTGCGCAAGGTGAGCATCCGCGTGATCGGGAGAGAACGAGGTGCCAAGCCAACCGTCGGCGGCAGCGCCAGTGTAGTGCAGCGACTTCGGTGCGAGTGTGGCGAGGTAGATCGGGATGTCCGCGGGCGGATGATCGATACGCAGCGGCTTGCCCTGCCCGCCCGCTCTTGGGAGCTGATGATACAAGCCATCGTAGCTGAGCTTGTCGCCGCGAAACGCCATGCGAATGATCTCGACCGTTTCCTTGAGACGGGTCAGTGGCCCCTGATACGCGACGCCGTGCAGGCCTTCGACCACCTGAGGACCGCTGGCTCCCAGGCCTAACATGAAGCGGCCACTGGAGAGATCATGCAGGGCAAGTGCCGTCATGGCCGTCATCGACGGTGCCCGTGCACTGATCTGCATGATGCCGGTGCCGAGCTTGATTCGTTCTGTCTTGGCGGCGAGGAAGGCCAGTGGCGTGACGGCGTCGGTGCCCCATGCTTCGGCCGACCAGACCGAGTCGACGCCCAAGCGCTCGGCTTCCTGTACAAACTCGACGAGCGCTTTCGTATCGGTGCGCGCATAGCCGCCCACCGCGAGCGCCGTTTTCATTCCTGTCTTTGCTGATGTTGCCATGTTGGCCTCCCCGCCAGTTACTTATCTGGAGGTATTGTGCCTGCTGAACACAGGCGCCGCCCAGCGGGACATCGCCTCGATTAGACCAATCGGTCGAGCCAGGCTTTCAGAGTCTTCGCCGCGAAGGGCGTAAAGCGGGAGCGCGTATAGGCGTCGGCGAGGCGCTTAAGATACTCGGCGCGGGTCGGATAGGTCACAACCGCTTTGCCTGCCGCTTTCAGGCCGAGTCCGTTGGACATCAACAGGCCAATGCTCGCGATCTGCTCACCCGCGTCGCGACCGACGATGGTTGCTCCAAGGATTCGATCAGAGCCTTTCTTCGTCAGCACTTCTGCGAATCCGCCGCCGTCCGGGTCAGCTCGACCGCGGTCCAGCTCATCGAAATCGACACGGAACCGCTCAAACCTCACACCGCTATCGGTTAGTTCGGCCTCGCTCTGGCCAATCGAGGCGACTTCTGGGTGGGTGTAGGTGCATCTCGGGATCACGAGCTTGTCGGTTTTCGCCGTCGGCAGGAACAGGGCGTTCTGAACGATCAACCTGGCCTGGGCATCCGCATGGTGAGTGAATTGCAACAGCGATGCGCAATCTCCTGCTGCATAGACGTGGCTGTTGGTGGTTCTCAGTTTGCTGTCGACCTCAATGAGACCCCGCTTGTCGGTGTTAATGCCGGCGAGTTTCAAAGACAGGCCGTCCGTGTTGGGTTTCCTTCCCAGCGCAACCAGCACCTTGTCGACTTCAATCTGATTGCCGCCCGCGCTGACCAGGTTCGGCCCCTCCCCGGTTACCGACTCGACACCGGCACCGAGATGCAACGTCACCCCCAATTGGCGCATGGCTTCGGCCAGCGCGTTACCTGCGTCAATGCTCTCAAGCGGTAGCAGCCGCTGCGCCATCTCGAATATGTGGACCTCGGTGCCCAGGCGCGCGAACACCTGCGCCAGCTCGCAACCGATGGCGCCTCCACCGAGAATAGCGAGGCGTTTGGGTTGCTCGGTCAGGTTGAATACAGACTCGTTCGTCAGCGCATTGGCCTGTAGCAAGCCCGGTATCGGCGGAACCGAGGCTTGGGCGCCGGTTGCGATAACGTAACGCCGCGCCTTAATGGGTTGATCACCGACGCTGATGAGTTCTCGGCTATCAAACTTCGCCGAGCCGATGTACACATCGACGCCCGCCTCTCGATAGCGCTCGATGCTGTCGTGGGGCGCGATACCGGCCCGGACTTCACGCATCCAGCTAAATGCGTCGTCAAAACTGCCCTGGGGATTAGCGGCGGTGTACTCAAGTAGCGCCTTGGACGGTACACAGCCAACGTTCAGGCAGTCCCCGCCCATCATGTGGCGCTCGATCAGCGCAACGCGTGCGCCTAGCCCGGCTGCGACTATCGAGGTGATGAGACCGGCGGGACCGGCTCCTATCACCGCCAGATGATACGGCGTGGTGGGTGGTATCGGATTCTCGTAGTTCTGCGGAGCCAGCAGTGCTTGCCAGCTCGCGTCGAATTCAGATCCTGGGTAGCTCACGCGGCCTCCGAGTTCAGTTGTTTGTTAAGAGCCTTTGTCGCGATTTTCGTAATGACGACCGTCAGAATCGCGGTTGCGATCAAGCCCCCGACAAACAGATAGCCGGTCAGGCTCGACTCACCGATATCTCCAGATAGCAAAGCCGTGAGAGATTGTCCGGCGCTGCCGAGGTAAACGTACAGCGCTGTGCCCGGCAGCATGCCGACCATCGATGCGCCAACGTAGTGGGGTAGAGGAACTCGCGTCAGGC
>CAYGQC010000137.1:0-248 GCA_964351875.1 uncultured Pseudomonadales bacterium | reverse complement strand
CAATTGCGGCATCTATGGCTTTGAAACGAGCGTTGCCAGCCAGCTTCTCATCGATCCAGCTTCGTACAAAATATCGTCCGAGCACAAAAGAAATGGTTGCGCCGATGCTGGCTGAGACCCAAACGAGGAGGATCGCGACGGGCAGATCGAAGACGAAGCCGGCTGCCAGCGTGAGGATCGAACCCGGAGCGAGCGCAACGACGGCGACGATGTAGACCAGCCCGAATGCCAGCCATGAAACACCAGGG
>CAYGQC010000136.1:0-10460 GCA_964351875.1 uncultured Pseudomonadales bacterium | reverse complement strand
GAGATCGCCACGCTGCTTTGCCTGCTACGCAGTCAAATGGCTCGCGATGACTGGGATTTATATGCCCTGCTGCTCTGTCTTTTGCATGCGATGATAGATCGTTCAACTGAACACCGTATAGATGCTCATCTGCAAGCCGATCAGCACGGTCGCCCAGATCCGAAGATCTCCTCGCCAGCTTTTCGCCTGAAAATGCCTCGGCATCGACCAGACCAGTGCCAGCAATGCCAGCATCAGAGCGGCGCTGAACCAGGTTGCCCAGCTTCTCGGTAAAGCATCGAACACGGAATGCTAGCTCTTGTAGGCGTTGAGAAATTCCTCGCGCGTGTTTACGCGCGGATAGTCCTCATGAGGAACGGGGACGTTCAAAAAATTGCAGATTGGCTCCCAACCCTGGCCGGGTTCGTACACCAGCAGTTTTTCGGGCGGAACTTCATCGATCACGCTCTGGTTGTGAGCCTCGAAACACGCGATCACATGCGCGCGATCATCCATCCTGCCGTCGAAGACTCGATTCCAGATTGTCTCGTTGATCCAGTCGACATGTGTTCTGCGTGCAGGGTCCTCTGACTTCATGCCGTCCAGGGTCGATTGGTAGATCGTTGCCATGACGCTGTCGTACCAGCGATCCGGGTCCCGTTGAGACAGTAGCACTTTTGCGTCTGGATATCGGGCCAATTGCTCGCGCCAGAGATTGCACGAAGGCCAATCCACGCTCGCCTGATAACCGTCGAAAAGGGCCTCCCAATCGATCTCTTTGCCTCGATGAGCGTCCGCCCAATAGCGCTCATGTTCCGGGTGCTTCATCACCTCCATCATGTGATAACACTTGTCGAAACCGAGTTTCTCAAGCGCAAATTTCAGGGACAGTGTGCCGGTGCGGCCGAATCCGGCGCCGATTACCTTCATGCTCACGTGGGCTGCCTCGCTTGTTTTCTCAAACGGAAAGCCTATCACCGACAGTCAGTCGATACGCCCTTCGAAAATGAGCTGAAAGGACGGCGGACCGCTGCCACTGTCACCGTTAAAGGTTCCGGTTGGGATCACCTCGATGAAGTTGATTCTCGGCACCGTGGCATCGAAACCGGTGCCATCAACGGAGGGTGTCACGAACGTTGAACCGCCGTCGTTAGAGAAGCTGATGTCGTCCGCGCCGTCTCCCAGCGATGTGAAATTGAGTGTCAACCCACTAGGTTGTAGGCCGTCGACGAGCGTGATCGGGTTCGGTGGGGACCCCAGAAACAGCCTCACCTGCGCTGGTAGCGAGTCGCGCACGATCACGGATCCCGGATCCAGATCCAGGCTACCCAGATTGCTGGCGCTGATGACGTATTCGATTCGAGCGCCAGGTATGCCCTTGGGGTTCGTCGTGTTAGTGACGTCGTCGGAAATCACGCGAACATCTTTCGCGAGCGAAACGTTGGCATCGAAGACGCCGAAGCTCGCGCCGCGCTGGTGGCTGATAGTCCCCTCGGTGCCCTCGTTGGCGGTAACCTCAATGCTCCAAAGCCCCTGGGGCCCGATGGCGGGAACGCTGAAACTCGCCTCAAACGTGGCCGTCGCTGCGCCAGTATCTTGAACGAGCGCCATGGTCCCGCTGTCCGCCAGCGTTCCGCCTGGCTCGAGAACTCGGTAAGTGACGCTGCTGATATCGAATGTACCAAATGGGTCTGATGCGACCGTACGCAGAAAAACATCGTCACCGGTGCCGAAGTTGCTCGGTGTGGTCACCGCCGGAAATGCCGCGTCGAACGTCGTGACTGAATCGACATTGATCACGCTGGTCGCAGGCAGTTCAACCCGAGAAGTGCGCGAGGTTGCTCCGTCAAACGGGTAGACGAAGATTGCTTGGCCGTTGAAGCCCGTGTTCGGCTCGTTGTCCACACCGACAATGAGCTGCGCGCCAATGGGAATGGTCAGGGGCACTGAGGTCGTCGTGCTGCAGGCGGCGTTGCTCTGAGCCACCGCAACCACGAACTGTCGGGTTTCGGCGTTGCTCAGCCCAGTGCTCCCGCTAGCCGCGATGCTCACGTCCTGGCAGCCGATGAATGTGGTTGATGCACCCAGTTCATAGCTGAGCGTTACTCTCAGGTTACGGGTGCTTGTGTTGCCGCTGCGGCGCATTTGCAATACGACGGGCATCGCGTTGCCGTCCAGGCTCAGATCGCTTTGCAGCGCAGGCGTGAGAGCCCAGGTTCGGTCGTTATCCTGGCGCAGTATTCGCACACGTTCTGGTGCTGAGGCTCCGGTCAGCGGATTTCGCGACATAAACATCGGCAGTGTTGGGTTGTCCTGACTCCCGCCAATATCGCCGAAGTACAGCTGCTTAGTGCCGAAAGCAGGCGCGTTGCCGATTGTGACGTTCGGCGCGACGGCGTTGACGGTTGAACCGTTTGCCGGGTTTGTGACGACCGCTGTATTCCCGATAACGTCGCCGTTGCTGACGCTGGCTGCGACCGTTACCTCGAAGTCGATACTGGTGCTGCTGCTTGCTGCGATCGTCAGGTTGTCGATGGCAACCTGCGTCGGCGTCGTATTGTCCGTGCCGCCACCGGCGTCAGTCACTGTTGGATTGAGCAGGCGTGGGTCCAGAGAATCCAGGATCTGAGCCCCACTGATCGCAGCGCCGTTTGTTTCAGTTAGCGTTACGGTGTAGCGCAGCACGTCGCCGGGATTGGTTGGCAGGCCATTCAGATCTACGACGCTCTTCGTTGAACTGGCAAGGCTGGGTGTAACGATGAGCACGGTGTCGGTTGAACTGTCGTTTGCCCCAATCGGGTCGAACGTAGTGCTACTGACGGTCGCGGTATTGCTTATGGTTGTGCCATCTGCCGCGAGTGCCGTGTTGACCAGTATCTCGACCGGGTCCAGTGACGCGCCTGGGAGGACTGGCCCTGGATGGTCACACGTCACCAGCGCACCAGCATCGCTGCACATCCAGTTCGGATCGGCGCTCGTGAAACCGGTGTAGGTGAAGTTGGCATTCAGCGTGTCTGTAATGCTGGCGTCTGCTGCTGGACTTGGACCCGCATTGCTCACGGTTAGCGAGAAAGCGCTTGGCGCACCGGTACTGAAGTTGCCGGTATGGCTTTTATCTACTGATAAATCGGCGGCGGCGGTGTTGGTCACGGAGATGATCTGCAGGCTGAGTAATACGAGATCGCCGCCCGAGGAGTAGGTAGTGGTGGCAGAGCTATCCCCCGCGCGAAGCAGGCTGCTGAGATCGTAGACGTCGAAGTCGACGCCGTACTCATTGGTATCAGCATTGACGTTGATGGTGCTGTTGAATTGATTGTTTAGAGGGTTGAAGGCGTCCGTTAGAGGTGACACTGGGGTGGATTGCCCGTCGAAAATCAGGTTCTCGGTGACACCGCCAAACACCGCCGAATTTTCCACGTCGCCTTCCCAACTCAAGATGCCAATCTTGCCGTTGATCGGGCTTGCCGGCACAACGAAGTTGCTCGGCGTCAGCTGAATCTGGCTGCCGCGAAAGGGTTGGAAGCCATCGAACAGGTTGATGACGCGCAGGGGTTCAGAAGCGTTCTCATACACTACGGCCATACCCCAGCCCGCCAGAACCGCCGCATTCGAGCAATAGGTGCCGCCGCCGGGCAGGTTGGTGTTCGTTACGGTGAGTCCGGAAAACGTGAAGCTTCCGTTTCCGGATACGAGCGCGGTGACGTCGGCAAAGCCGGAAAAGAAATCCAGATCGATGGTGCCGATAGAGTAGTTGTCGGTAAACGTTCGATCCGCGTTTACGATCGAGCCATTGAAAGTGATGGTATTGTCTGGGGTCGGCCCTGAGCCAGCCCAATACAAATAGGCCGCTACGATCGTTGATCCGCCTGGAATGCCGGCAAGCGTCTGCGTATCGGATGTACCAACGGCGCAAGCATTTCCGGCGTTCGATTGAGTGCGTAGAGAACCGGCGGTGACGGTGAAGTCGACATTGCCTGCGAATGTCAGATTCGGTGTCAGGCTAACGGGATCAGCCCATGCATTTCCGGCCATGAGGATGGCCATGAGCAACCCAGCAATGATCCGCGGCCGCCAAGCGCCGAGCGAGCAGAAGCATCTTGTCCAGGCAGTTAGCCTTTGGGTGTTGGAACCGAGCAGCATGTCCATGTCTTGTCGGTTAGTGGGCTTTGTCAACGTCAGGGAACGTTAGCGGCCGACAATCTGATCTGCTGTGAATCCGTTCACACTTGTTGAGTGCGCCAGTAGACGCACCGTCAGGACTTTTACGATTGGAACGGGCGTAAGAACCAGCGCCGAGTCAGATTCCTGACGCGGCGCCTGTAGTCGATGACGGGAAGTCTTATCCCGCGCTGGCCTGGGACCACTCAGGCGGCGGTTGCTGGCCGCGAACGACTTTGCCGGGTAGCTCACCGGTTGCCTGTCCGTTCTCGAAAATCACCTTGCCGGAAACGACAGTGGCGCTTAACCCATCCACGCTTTGCTGCAGTCGCTTACCACCTGCCGGCAGATCCGCGACGATGTGCGGCCGGCGAAGCTGTAGCGACTCGAGATCGAACACGTTGATATCGGCCTTCAGGCCTTCCTTTAGTCGGCCACGATCTGCCAGGGAGTAGAGCTCGGCAGGACGTTCGGTAAGTAGGTGAATGCCATGCTCGATACCAAACAAGCCTGCATCGCGAACCCACTTAGTGAGCAGGTAAATGCTGGAGGAGGAATCACAGATAGAGCCGACGTGAGCGCCGCCGTCGCCAAGCGCTGGCACGGTGTGATCGTGTTGCAGCAGCTCGGGGATCAGCTCTTCTTCGAAGTTCACGCTGGGCAGATAGATCAGGCTGTGACCGTCGTCCTGCAGGAGGTAGTCGTAGAGCCATTCTTTCGGGTGTCGCCCCTCGCGCTGGGCGATGCTGGCGACGCTGTCGTCTTCGTTCGGCAGATACTCCACCGGGTCTTCCATTGGGAACATCGCCTGAAACTTGTTGGCGAAGAACTGCATGAAAACGTGGGGGGTGTCAGGCTCTTCGTTGAGGATACGCTCGCGTACTTCGGGCTTCGAGAGTTCCACGACGCGCTCTTCGAGGCTCAGATTTTCCATCGCTCGCATGGTTGGAGTGGCGGAGAACGGCGTCATTGACGTGTTCAGTCCAAACATCATGCCCAGTGGGCGCGACAGTACTTGGCCGCGGATATCCAGGCCCTCGGCCTGGGAGCGCTCAATGCGTTCCAGATGCTCGCGCCACAGCGTCGGCAGACCATCGATAATGAGCAGGGTAAATGTACCTTTTGCGCCCGTCGCTCTGGCGGTATCGGACAAGATGCTGAATTCGTCCTCAGCGTCGCGCCAGTCGGCGATCATCTGGAATACGTGGCCTCGATCACCCGACAGGGTCTCACCGAGCGCCTTCAGTTCTTCGTTGGCGGCTTTGAACGTAGGTACGGGCGTGCCGGAAAGCGTGCGGTGCACTAGCGTGCGCGATGTAGAAAACCCGACGGCGCCGTCATCAAGACCCTTGGCAAGCAAACGCTTCATTTCCACGATGTCCTGCTCGGTCGCAGGTTCCCGATCCAACCCGCGCTGGCCCATCACGTAAACGCGCAGTGGCCCATGCGGATAGAGCACGGCAATGTCCACGTCTCGAGAGCGCTCGTCCAGCGCGTTCAAGAAATCGCCGAAGCTCTCCCAGTTCCAGGGTAGGCCCTCGGCCATAACCACGTCAGGAATCTCTTCCACGCCCTCCATCAGTTCAATCAAAGCGTCCCGATCAGCCTCGCGGCAGGGCGCAAAGCCAACGCCGCAGTTACCCATCACGACGGTTGTCGCGCCGAGGTTAGAGGACGGTGTCATGTGCTCGTCCCAGGTGGCCTGACCGTCGTAATGTGTATGCACGTCGACGAAGCCTGGCGTCACGAGTTGGCCGGTTGCGTCGATGGTTTTAGCTGCGTCATCGTCGATCGAGGGCGCGATGCGAGCGATCTTGCCGCCGCTTACCGCGACGTCTGCCTTGTATGCCGGGCTGCCGGTGCCGTCAACAACGGTGCCACCACGAATCAAAAGGTCATAGCTCATCGATGCTCTCCCAGTGTCGATTGTCCTGCCCAATAGGGCAGAGTGCCTAGCGCTCAAGTGTACACCGAGGCTCGCTCCGTCGATCAAGCCTGCTCGGGCTCGCCTGTGGGCTTGCGTCGGAAGCTGAAGACCAACCGGTCCAGGTCTTTCGCGGGCTCGGTCTGGCTGGACACGATCACGATCACCAGCAGGGACGCCACAAAGCTGATGAAGGCGACGTACAACAGGTTCCACCCCAGAAAGAGCAAAACAGCCGAGAGAGTGATGCCGCAGGCGATGGTAATCAGGCCGGAGGCTGGTGTTGCGAAACGCGTAAAGGCGCCAAGCCCCAGAAGAGCGAGCATGGGCCCCTGGAAGAGCGACAGCATGCTTTGTATGAAGAGGTAGATGCCGCCCATGTGCTCAATCAATGGGGCGCAGATCATGCCGAATATGAGGATCATCAACGCTGCGAACCGGCCGATCTTCAGATCTCTCTCGGGGTTTGATTTCTTGCTGAGCACACCGGTTATGTCTCGAGTGATCAGCAGCGCGGTGGAGTTCACCCCGGAATCGATTGAAGACTGCAGAGCGGCGATCAAAGCGATGAACATGAGGCCGGAGAGTCCTGGGGGCAGCACGTTCTTGATGACCCACGGCAGGGCCTGATCCGAGTTTCCGATGTCTGCGTTCATCACCAGGGCAAGCAACCCCGGGAATACGACGAGTAGCGGGATGCAGGTTTTGCCGAACGCGGCCATCATCATTGATGCGCTGGCGTCCCACTCGCTGCGCGCGGCGAGGGTTCTTTGGAGAATCGCCTGGCTGCCGCACCAGTAGGCGGGCGACAGGACTATGGCTAGACCTAGCAAAACGCCTGGCCAGGGAAAACTCGAGTGATCCGCAGGCAGGAACGCCTGCAGGTGTTCGGGGTGAGTAGACGTGAGATTTTCTACGAAAGCGACCAGGCCGCCGCTGTTCGTGACACCCAGATAGGCGATCGAAATACCGCCGACAAACATGATCGTGACCTGCAGTATGTCGGTGAAGGCAACCGCTCGAAGACCGCCGGTAATCGAGTACAGGGCCACGACCGTTCCGGTCACCATAATGCCAACCCAGGTCTCCCAACCGAGATAGGTCTTCAGCGTCAGCGCGATTGCCCATAGCGCGACGGCGATGGCGACGACCGCGAATACGCTGGACATGGTCGCGGCCAGAACGCGGACGGACTGGCTATAGCGCTTGCCCAGGTATTCGGGAATCGAATAGACGCCTGCGCGCCAATACACAGGAATGAAGATTACAGAGGCGAGGATCATGGCCGGAATCGCGCCGATCCATTCGAAGTTGGCCTGGGCGATGCCCCATCGATGTGCCCCGCCGGAGGCGCCCACGTAGCTGTCCGCGCCAATGTTGGTACCGATGATGGAGAGGCCGATCACCCAGAACGCGAGTGATTTGCCTGCGAGGAAGTAGTCTTCAGCGTCCGTCACCTTTCTCGACAGCCCCAGGCCAACGGCAACGATAGTCACCATATAAAGCGCAATCACGATCAGGTCGAAGGTATGCATCTGGAATCCTGATCGAAGGGGTTTATGTCAGTGCGGTAAAGAGCTCAGGCAGCTTTTCAGGCGGCTGCGTTGCTGGCAGTCGGTTCCAGGCGAAGCTCGCCATCGACGATATCGACGACGGTTACGGTGTCACCCGCGCTGGGTTTCCAGGACCCGTTTGTGGGTAGCACGACAGCCCAGAACTGATCCTCTATCTGGACTCGGGGTGGAGCTCCATCGACTACACCGATTATGGTCACGGCCTGGGAGCGCAAAGCTTCTGTGCGCCTCTCCCTGATCAGCAGCAGCTCGCTTGCCTTCGCGTCCCGAGCCACCAGGGTGTATAGCCACAAGCCAATGGCGGTCATCATTCCGAAGAAAGCGAACTGCGCCTGCCAGGTGAGCTCGGGAAAGAAGGCAACCGCTGTGGCGATGAGCAGCGCCGCCCCAGCTGCCGATACGCAAACGCCCTGCCATCGGCCGCTCGCGAGCAAAAGCAAGATGAGTGCGCTGGCGCACCAGGCGATGATGGTGGTGGTATCGATCACCCGGGCATGATCCTACACTCGCCCGTAAAGGCAAAGCGGTCATCGCTCAGCCGTCAAACCTGCCAAGTCTTGAGTAGCTGCGCCATTTTTCGCGAGTATTTTGCCGAGCTCATACGAAGGTATTGCGGCCACTGTCGCGTAAGCTACTGAAACATTAATAGATTTAGCTTTCTGACAATGCTGGCGCGATGTTTGCTGAGCAGTACGGAAAGTGACGATTTGCTTGCGACGAAATCCGTTGCTGGCGCATCTAAATGAGTTAGCTCTTCTTGGGGAAAGATTGATGTTGGAAATTCGCGGGTTATCCAAGACCTATCCGAACGGCGTTCATGCTCTTGACGGCGTGGATCTGGACATCCCGACCGGGATGTTTGGCCTTCTCGGGCCGAACGGGGCCGGTAAATCGTCTCTCATGCGCACGCTTGCCACGTTGCAGGAGTCCGACTCAGGCAGCGCGACCTTTGACGGTGTCGACATCAATGCCAACAAAGACGCCATTCGGCGGCAGCTTGGCTACTTGCCCCAGGAGTTTGGCGCCTACCCCAGAACGAGCCCACTTGTGATGCTCGATCACCTCGCCACCATGAAAGGCTTCACAGCCAAGGGCGAGCGCAGGGATATGGTCGAGCGGCTGCTGCAGCAAACCAACCTCTATGACGTGCGCAAGAAGAGCATCGATACGTTCTCCGGCGGCATGCGGCAACGCTTTGGTATCGCCCAGGCGCTGATCGGTCAGCCCAAGCTTGTGATCGTCGACGAGCCTACTGCCGGCCTTGATCCCGCTGAGCGGCGCAGATTCCACAACCTGCTCGCCTCCATTGGTGAAGACGTCGTCGTGATTCTTTCCACTCACATCGTGGATGACGTTGCAGACCTCTGCCCACGCATGGCGATTCTCGGGCAAGGCAGGATCCTGGAGAAGGGAAGGCCGCGGGATCTAGTGAGCCAGCTTGAGGGCCGAATCTATAGCGCCACCGTGGCGCGCGATGATCTGGCGCGTTTCAAGCTGGACAATAAAGTGATCTCAACCCGAATGGTGGAAGGTCAAATCCAGGCTCGTGTGCTTGCCGATGCAAGTGACGGGCTTGAGGTCGCCAGTCCGGAGCTTGAGGACGTCTATTTTGCGACATTGCTCAAGAACAACATCGACATAGCGTTGGATTGATCCATGTTGTCACAAGCACTCGACATCTTTCGCTTCGAGCTCCGCTACCAGTGGCGCTCGCCATTGTTTCTCATCGTCGCGCTGTCGTTCGGGTTGCTCGCTTTTTTGGCGATGGCCAGTGAAGACGTCACGGTCGGTGGTGGTACCGACAATCTGAACCTGAATGCCAGCTACGCGATCATTCAGACGCAATACATCTTCTCGATCATTCTGATGTTTGCAGCCGCTGCTTTTGCGGCGCAGCCGATCATCCGAGATATTGACTCGCGTACCGCGGAGATGGTTTTCGTCACCGGTGTCTCGCCCCTGAGTTACCTCATCGGCCGCTTCCTTGGCGGCTGGTTCTTTACGTTCATGGTTGGCGTATCTGTCGTTGTCTTCACGATGCTCGCGACGATGATGCCGTGGTTGGACCCTGAGCGGATTGGCGCCTTCTCGTTCGCGCCGTACAACTTTGCCTTGTGGGCGATCTACTTGCCAACGAGCTTCGTGCTGTGTGCGCTGTTCTTCAGCGTATCAGCCTTAACACGATCAATGCTCGCGGCCTATCTCGCGGCGATGGTATTGATGATTGCTTACGTCGTGCTGGCCGTTAACACGGATGCGGAGACCATCGAGTTTACGGCCGGGCTTGATCCGTTTGGCATTATTCCCTTTGGTGAAGTGACTCGTTACTGGACGGTTTTTGAGCGGAACGAGGCGATACCCGAGCTTGCTGGCAGCCTACTCGTGAGCCGTGCGCTATGGGTCGCTATTGGATTTGCGTTGCTCGTCGTGACATCGCTCACCTATCGTTTCCGCCTGCCCGGCAAAGGTAAGGGCAAAGGCGGCAACGAAGTACCCTCATCTGCTGTTGCAGTTACTTCGTCCACAACGGGCTTCGAGGGAGCTTCTCTCGCCAACGTTAAGACGAGTTCGCTCCGCCAATTTGCCTCTCAGCTTCGCATGGAGCTGCGCGGTGTTTTCCGAAGCTATCCCTTCTACGTCATTCTCGCTTTTGGAATCTTCAACGTGCTCGGTTCTCTGGCCGCGGGTGGTGGTCAGATCTACGGTACAGACCTTTTGCCCGTGACCGGAGTCATGATGCGGGCGATCGCGGGATCATTTCTGTTCATCCTGTTTATCATTCTAGCGTTCTACAGCGGTGATCTTGTGCATCGTGAGCGTGACGT
>CAYGQC010000135.1:0-10517 GCA_964351875.1 uncultured Pseudomonadales bacterium | reverse complement strand
ACGCCGGTCTGGTAAGTCGTCTCGAGCCCCCACTGAACCTTGGGCATGTTGAAGGAGTCCTGGTCAAACACCTTACCCAGGTAACCAAGGGCATTGGACCAATCTTCTTTCTCTTCCAACCAGCGTACTTCGGCGGGTGCAGGTCGCTCGCCTTCGAACGGCGCCAGCAGAATGCACTCCATGATGCAGCTACGGTGATCGTCACCGTTTGGCCGGAATCGGTACACGATGCCGTTGAATGCGCCCCAGGGGTGGAAGTTCGGGAATAGCGTGTAGTCGATGCTGTCGGTGAACTCGGCATCGCAGTACACGTCCACGCGATCGCCGGCGATCTCGCGCATGTTGGCGCGCGAGATACTGGCCATAAAGGCGCGCGGTTCCATGCCTTCGGGCACCTGCGGCACCTCGGCATCATGAGGCAGATCCATCATCGTGCGCAGCATATCGTCGGTGCTGGGCGTGTAGTCCAACAACGGGCTGTGCGTAACACCGGGTGTGATGACTCGCGCGCAATTGTCCCAGATGTCTACCTGGCTGTTGGTGTCGCCCAGGGATCGCAGGATCTGAGGGTGAGTCGCGTTGACGTGGTAGGCCTCGCAAAAGGCTTCCTGCGCGATCTTCCAGTTACACGGCATGACTTTCGCCACGTGCGCGGATTTGTACAGGCTGCCCAGGTTCCAGCGCTCGAACTGCGGTGCCAGATCCTTGATGAAATCGTCAAACGGCGCGCACTTCTGATCCGGATTGATAAAGATGAAGCCGGCCCACTGCGCCACGGGAATCTCGGGCAGCGAGAAGGTGTCTTCATTGACCTGGGGGAAATCCCAGCGGCCGGGCACGTCCAGAAGATCGCCGTCCAGCGTCCACGCGAAGCCGTGGAAGGGGCAGCGAATCTCGGTTGCGTTGCCGTCGAATTCTTTCAGCATTCTGCCGCGATGCAGGCACGCGTTTGGATAACATTTCACCTCGCCCGCGTCGTTGCGGACGACGAGGAAGGACATGTGCGCGATGTCGTAGCGATAGTGGTCACCCGGGTTCGGAATGTCCTCCTCCCGGCAGGTGAATTGCCACACCTTCTTCCACAGGTGCTCCACTTCTTTGTCGTGGTAGTCACGGGTGGTATAGCGGGTGACCGGAAACTCATTGGTACCCATGTCCTTCGGCGACTGCAGTCGAAGGACGTCCGGGACCTCGTGGCTGTCTGTATCCAGCAGTTGCTGGTAGGTCAGACCGGGTGATCTGGGCATGTTGTCCGGATCGAGTTCTTTGTATGCCTCGGCCATGGATTCCCCTCCTTAAACGTGTGGCGCGCCCGATATTACCCTAAGGAGACCCCGTGCCGTCTATCTGCGTGGCAACGCGAAGCATCGAACATTGCTGAGGATTGGCGTGTTACGAGCACCGACGCGCGAAGAAACACAGCACGGCTTCGGCCTGTTCGCCATAGCCGGCCTCGATGATCAGGCTCCCGATCAGTACGGCGGCAACGGTACCGCCCACGATCGTGAGAACGTGCCATAGCTTGACGTTGCCGGCATCCGCAGGCGGCTTGCCCGCGAGCCGCTTCTGGCGCTCTTCTTCTGCCCTGCGGGCATGGTTTGGCGGTTCGAACATCGATTGGGCTCCCTGGTGGGTCTGATTCACCTCTATAGGCGTCCAGAGCCCCAAAAACGGATCAATCGGCGGTCACGCGCACGTTTAGAGACGCAAGACCACGGCTGGCGATGCCTGTTCGGAAGCGCGGGTTCGAATCCAGTAGCTCAATGCTTTTGGTGCGTGCGAGCAGCGTCGTGAAGAGTATTTCCATATCGAGCCTCGACAGGTGATTGCCAAGGCAGAGATGTGCTCCGCGGCCGAAGGCGATATGCCGGTTCGGCGCTCGCCTGACATCGAAGGTGTCGGCGTCTGTAAAGTGTACCGGGTCCCGGTTGGCGGATCCGTACAGCAGGCCAAACTTGGTGCCCTTGGGGTAGCGGCCACCAAACGCGTTGATCTCTTCGCTTGCGTAGCGATGGAAGAACGGTAGCGGTGATTCGTAGCGAAACATCTCTTGAACGGCGGTGTGGATCAAGTCTGGCTCGCGACGCAGTAATGCCATTTGCTCGGGGTGGGTGAGCAACGCAAGCATTCCGGTACCAAGCACGTCGATGGTTGAGCCGTGGCCAGCAGCCAGAATCAGTATGGCCAGGGACGCGAGCTCGGCGTCACTCATTCGCCCCGCCTGCTTCGCCGCGACCATGACTGATAGCAGATCGTCTGTTGGCGCTCGTTCGCGTTGCTTGATCATGACTTTCAGATACTCAAAGAATTCCGTCGTGGCCTGTTCGGCCTGGATTTTCTTTGCGTCGCTTCGGTCGGCATCGAAGAATGCCACGATGCTCTCTGACCAAACTCGCAACTGGGAGCACTCGGCATCCGGCACACCCAGCAGATTGCCAATGATGTGTCCGGGCAGATCCTCCGCCAAATCGCTGACGAAATCGATGTCCTGCTTCTCGAGCGCGTGGTCCAGCAGCCGGTCGACGTACCCCTGAATCATCGAGCGATGCCTGCGTACGAAGGTTTGCGTGAATTCCTGGAAGACGATCAAGCGCAGCCGTCGGTGATCCTCGCCGTCAATCTCAAGCATGCTGCGTTGGATTAGCTGCTCGTGGTTTGGCATATCGTGCCAGTTTCCGAGCCGCTGCTGCTCGGCAATAGTTTGCTGCGGCATAACGCCATCGAGTGAGCGCCTGAGGCGAGGATCGCGGGCTGCCGCGTCGACGTCATCGAAACTTGCCAGCAGCCAGGCGTTCATGGGTTCGTAGAAAACCGGCGCGCCGGTTGCGCGCAGTCGCGCATACGTTGGATAAGGGTTTTGAGCGAAGTGCTCCGACAGGGGGTCGAAGCGTAGAGAGTCTCCTGAATGTGACATAGCAGCTAGGATTCTCACCATCGAGCAAGGTCGCAGACAGTATACGCGTGCGCGCGGCGACGAGTTGTTACGTCGGTGCAATGCTCGTTACTATCCTGAGCACCCGCGGCTTCGCGATTTATCGGTACAACGCAATGACCTCCAGTATCGAGCCCACAGACTCTGCCGCCGACAACCCCTCTGAGTACGCCGCGGCGTTTCACCGCGACGGCGTCGTGTGCCTGCGTAATGTGCTGGACGTAGCGACGCTTGCGGCTGCGCAGGACGCCTTTCAATGGAGCCTCGATAACCCAGGCCCCGGCGCTGCTGAACTTCCCGTCTCGGGCGGTGGCAGCTTCTACCAGGACCTCGCCAATCCGAGAGCACTGCCGGCGTATCAGAGTCTGCTTGTGAATAGCGCCTTGGGAGACGTCGTTGCCCGGCTTTGGGCTTCGTCGGAGGTCTGGTTCATGTACGAACAGGTATTCGCCAAACACGGCGGTGACATTCGTCGCACGCCCTGGCACCAGGACGCGCCGTATCTGCCTGTTCGGGGGGAGCACCTCGCCGTGATGTGGCTCTCATTCGAGCCGGTTCCTGCCTCTCGAGCGCTCGAGTTTGTGCGTGGCTCGCATCGAGGTGTGATCTATGACGGTTCGCGTTTCTCCATCGCGGACGACACCGCCCCAATCTACGGCGATGGCACCTATCCGAGGCTGCCGGACATCGAATCGAACCGCTCGGATTGGCCGATCGTTTCCTGGTCAGTAGAGCCTGGCGATGTGCTCATCTTTCACCCGGCTGTATTGCACGGTGGCGGTGCCACGGCGCCCGACACTCCGCGACACACACTGAGTTTGCGATTTTTCGGGCGTGATGCGACGGTCGCGGAGCGTCCCGGCCGTGCACCCGTGGAGCAACAAGCCGACGGTGCCGGTTCCGATGAGCACCCGCTATCAGCAATGCGTCGGCGCAAGGATGGAGAGCCCTTTCGCGACGACAGGTTTTTAAAGCTTCGCGGTTAACGGGCGCATCAGCGCCGTCGCGAGCGTGGAATTGTGGCCGAAGGCCAGACGGATACCAGACGGATACCAGACAGATAACAGGGGAGTGAGTGATGGTGGCGAGTAGTCAGACGGGTAGGGGAGAGGCGTCCGATTCCCTCGAAGCGATCGATCTGGATGATGCCGGGATCGCAAAGATGCTTGAGGCCGCCGAGATCCCCGCCCTGGTGCTGGCGTTGGTGCACATGACCGGCGATATGGAACTGATTCGCGGTGACATTCGTCCCATCATGGAGTTTCTAAACCCCGACGATGGTCTCACCGACGAGCAGCGCGATCGAGTGCGCTCGCTAGCAGCCAGTGTGATCGCTCGTCATCGCGATGATCCGCAGCCGTTCTACATGCCGTCCGATACTGAGTTGCGCGAGATGCTCGGATTTCTGGTGGGCAAGCCGGTGCCGGATGAGTACGCCGAGTTTCTGACCTCAGAGCTGTCGCTGCACGGCGAAGACCCGTACGCGCAACCCACCATTGAGGCAGTGCCGAGCCAGGCGAAATCGGACTTTAAAGTGTTGATCATCGGTGCCGGTATGTCGGGCCTGCTATCGGCGACTCGATTGAAGGAAGCGGGCATCAGCTTTGAGGTGGTGGAGAAGAACAGCGACGTCGGTGGCACGTGGCACGAAAATACCTATCCGGGTTGCCGAGTGGACAGTGCAAATCACGTCTATTCCTATTCTTTTCGGCCGAAAGACTGGCCCCAGCACTTCTCCAACCAACAGGTGTTGAAGCAGTACTTTTCAGAAACCGCGGATGAGTACGAATTGCGCCCGCACATTCGCTTCGAGACTGAAGTGGTGTCGGCCAATTTTGATGAGGTGGAAAGCGTCTGGCGAGTAACCACTCGCGGGCCGGATGGCGCCACACAGACTCGCGTTGCCGATGCGATCATCAGCGCTGTCGGCCAGTTGAACCAGCCGCAGTTTCCGGACATCACCGGGCTCGATCGTTTCCAGGGGCCGGCGTTCCATTCCGCCCGCTGGCAGCATGACGTGGATCTGACCGGCAAACGTGTCGGCGTGATCGGCACCGGCGGTAGCGCCTTTCAGTTTGTTCCTCACATCGCGGAACAGGCAGCAAGCGTCACGATCTTTCAGCGCACTGCTCCCTGGATCGTCGCCAACGAGGACTACTTCAAAGAGGTGCCCACGGAGAAACACTGGCTGCTTCGCCATGTGCCGTTCTATGCCAAATGGTTTCGTTTCAGCATGTTCTGGCGTACCGCTGAAGGCTTGCTGGAGGCGGTTACCGCGGATGAGGGTTGGAACCGGCCGGAAGAATCGGTGGGCGAGGCGAACCAGATGTTTCGCGATGCGCTCGTTGAAAACCTCAAGTTGCAGCTCGCGGAAAGACCGGATCTGCTCGAGAAGTGCACGCCCGACTATCCGCCGGGTGCCAAGCGTGCCCTCATTGATGACGGCAAGTATCTGCAGAGTCTCAAACGCGACAACGTGGAGCTGCTGACGGATTCGATCGAGCAAGTCACCGAGAAGGGCATTCGGCTCACTTCAGGCGCGGAGCACGAGTTTGACGTGATCATCTACGGCACCGGATTTAAGGCCAGCAGTTTCCTGCATCCGATGACGATCACAGGCCTTGACGGCAAGGAGCTGCAAGACAGTTGGGCGGGAGAGCCGCGAGCTCATAAAGGCGTCACGATTCCTGGCTTCCCCAATTTTTTCTGTTGTTACGGCCCGAATACGAACATCGTTGTGAACGGCAGCATCGTCTTCTTTTCGGAGTGTGAAGTGCGCTACATCCTGGGCTGTTTGGCACTGTCGATCGAGAGCGGCGGTCGTGCGCTCGATGTGAAACGAGATGTGCACGATCGCTACAACGAATGGATCGATGCGGGCAACGCCGGCATGTCCTGGGGCCAGTCCAGCGTGAACTCCTGGTACAAGAACGCAAGTGGTCGTGTCACGCAGAACTGGCCGTTCACCCTACTCGAATTCTGGCAACAGACGCGCGCGCCGGATGCTGATGACTTCGAGTTGGTGGGGGAGCCATGAGGACACACGTTCTCAACGCGACCTATCTTGATACTAACTCCATGGAGATGGCCGTGGCACCGGCCATCGTGATCACGGATGGTTTGATCAGCGATCTGACTGCGCAGCCAATCGCAGACGGTGATCTTGTCATCGATGCACAAGGACAGTTTGTGCTGCCCGGCTTCATCGATGCACATGTGCATTTTCGCCTAGCAACGCTGGACTTCAGAAAGATCGCCAAGTGGAGCGAGGTGCAGTTCGGCATTGTTATGGCGGTGCTCGCGCAGCAAACGCTGGAGCGTGGCTTCACCTCGGTGCGTGATACGGGGGGAGATCTCAGCGGCCTGATGGCGGCGATTAAGGCTGGCCAGGCCGTGGGCCCGCGTATCACGCAGTCGGGACGCATGATCTCGCAAACGGGTGGCCATGGTGATACCGAAGGCGGTCCGAGGCAGGTACCCGATTGTGCGTGTCAGATGCGGCACACGGCCTTCGGTATTGTGGCCGACGGCGCGGATGCGGTGCGAAAGGCTGCCCGTCACAATCTGCGTGACGGGTCCGATTTCTTGAAGATTCACGTGTCCGGGGGCGTTGCAACACCGTCGGATCCTCTCGAGTGCACTCAGTACACGGCCGGTGAGATACAGGCAGCGGTTCAGGAAGCTCAGCATCGGAATACCTATGTCACGGCTCATGCCTACACGCCGGACGCGATTCGGATGGCCATCGATAATGGCGTCACGTGTATCGAACACGGCAATCTGCTCGATCAACGCACCGCGGACCTGATGGCTGAGCGGGATGTGGTGTTAGTGCCAACGCTCGCTACTTACAAAGCGATGAACGATCTGGGTGCGCAATTGGGATTACCCAAGTCTAACCAGGACAAGAACAAGGTTGTCTTCGAAGCGGGTCTAGCTTCGCTAGAGATCGCTCGGGCCGCCGGTGTGCGAATGGGCTGGGGCACGGACCTGATTGGCGAGACCCAGAGCATGCAGAGCGAAGAGTTTGCCATTCGAGCAGAAGTGCTCAGCTCCCGGGAGATCCTGCGCGCGATGTATCAGGAGAATCCGCGACTGTTGCGCCGGAGCGACATCGGTCGGATCGACATAGGCGCCACTGGGGATCTAGTGCTGCTGACGGCCAACCCGTTGGATGACATCGAAGCGCTTGCCGACACCGAACAATCCGTGGCCGGCGTGGTGAAGGCGGGCCAAAGAGTGACGTTGGTTCAAACCTGAAGATCCTTAGCGGCGAGAGGCAGAATGGCTGTGTTGGGCGCTCGCGTGACCGAAATTTGTTTGCCTCAAGCAGGGCGCAGCGGGCTTTGTAAAGGAGCAATGAATGACGAGAACGGTATTTATCACCGGGGCAAGCGCCGGAGCCGGACGGGCGATGGCATATCGCTTCGCGAAGGAGGGTTTCAACCTCTATCTGGTTGCTCGGCGAGCGTCGATGCTCGCTGAGATCAAGCTGGATGTCGAAGAGAAATACGGTGTAAACGTAAATTGTAACGCCGCTGACCTTGCCGACACGCAAGCGCTGATTGCTGTCGCAAGTGATGCACTGGACTACGGCATAGACGTGATGATCAACAATGCCGGTCTGGGTGACTGGAATTTCGTCTGGGATGTTGATCCGGCCAAGTTTCAGGCGATGATCAATCTGAATGCCATTGCGCTGGCAACGTTGTCTACCCAATTCGTGCAGCGCAAGAAAGAAACGGATGCCTGCCTGATCAACGTCACGTCGCTCGCTGGATACTCGCTGTTTCCGGGATCCGTGGCTTACAGCGCAACCAAATTCTTTGCGACAGCGTTCACGGAGGGGCTCTATCGCGATATTCAAGCCGTTGGAAGCCCGCTCAGAGTAAAGGTCATGACACCTGGTCCGATCGATACCGAATTCACCGCTATCTCGCTGGCAGATACGAAACTGCAGGGTTTGGATGCGAGCGCGGTTCGATTCCACACCCCGGAGCAGATCGCGGACTTTACCTATCAGCTTTTTGAAAGCGATAAACCGGTTGGGCTAGTTGATCTTGAGACGATGGGTTTTGTGCTGCGAGATACGATTCACCCGGCATCGACACTCTGAGTTGATGCAAGTTCCCTAGTTCGATGCCTACGTTGAGCCTTGAGTTCAGTGTTTGCTGTTGAGTTGGCTCGAATGAGGCGTCGACCAGCGGCAAACTCAATGACTCAATGGTCGAATCACAAGCTTCACCGCGGACGCCGCGAGCAGGAGAACCAGCAGCGCCATCGGCAATCCAATGATGATCGATGCAGCCTGCAACGATTCCAGCCCGCCGATCAGCATCAGCGTGCACGTCACGCCACCGAGGATGAAACCCCAGAGAACTTTCATGCTGCGCAGATGATCCATGTGCAGCGTGTGGCTGATAACCAGCGTTGCCGAATCCAGTGATGTGATGAGCCAGGTGAACAGGAGCAGGGCGACGACCGCAATCAATAGCGTCTGCAGGCCACCGGACGCGAGGTTACTGATCATGGTGATGAGGCCGAGGCTGTAGTTTTCATCAACAGCGCTGCTCACCGCGCCGGCGCTGGCTAACTCCTGGTGCAGCGCCGTACCACCGAAGACCGTCATCCAGACCAGGACCACGAGGGTGGGGACAAGCAGCACGCCAAGAATGAACTCGCGTACCGTGCGGCCCTTCGATATCCGTGCGATGAAGAGTGCGACAAACGGCGTCCAGGCCAACCACCAGCCCCAATAGAACACGGTCCAGTCAGTCTGCAAGGTATGGCCGGGGACATCGTCGGCGAGCCAGAACCCCATGGGGACTACGTTGCTTGCATAGTCGCCTGCGTTGCTGACCAAACTGGAGGCGAGCCAAGCCGTCGGCCCGATGACGATGATCGCGATCATGAGCAAAAGGCTCAGCCAAACGTTGAACTCGCTCAGCCTGCGAATGCCACGGGCAACTCCGGACAAGACCGATGCAACGCCAAGCATGCTGACGAGCAGAACGATAACGATCTGGAAGTGGTCGCCAAACGGCAGGCCGATAAGCGGTTCCAGTGCGGCGTTCATGCTGCCGGCAGCGAGGCCAATGGATGTCGCCACACCGAACACGGTTCCGTAGAGAGCGAGCAGGTCGACTATTCGACCAGGCCAGCCAGCAACAGCCTGGTCGCCAAAAATAGGCGCGAGTGCTTGGCTGAAGGTGAGTGGTTTGTCGTTGCGATACGCCGCGAGCCCAATGGCCAGGCCAGCGATTGCGTATAGGCCCCAGCCGTGCAACCCCCAGTGGAAGACGGTCACGGCAACAGCGCTAGTCGCCATCAGAGCAGGGCTGTCGGTGCTCTCGGTAAAGGGTGTCCCAGCGAAATGGGTGATTGGCTCAGCGGTGCCCCAGTACACGAGCCCCGATGCCAGCCCCGCACTGAATAACATCGAAAACCAGGCCCAGCGAGAAAACTCTGGCACGTCGGTGTCTCGGCCGATTCGGCGGCTGGCGTTGGGGTGAAAGGCGAGCAATACAACCACGAGGAGTACACCGCTAACGGCGTACACAAACAGCCAGTCGAAACCGCTGACAGTGGCATCGCGGACACCGAGCGTTAGCGTTTTCGCAGTGTCCAGATCGAGCGCGGCAAACACGCACAGGGCGGTGAGAGAGGCGATAGCAAACGCTGATAGTCGATGCTTCGCGCCAAATACTATGGCGTCGTTGGTCAGATTCATCCGCTCACGCTAACACATGACCCCTGGCCGCAAACGTATAGCCCGACGCCGCACAGCATGAAGCGAATCGCGCATACTCGCGCATCCGCAATTCAGTTGAGAAGTGTTCTTTCATGGCCTTGAAGCCAACCATCTATAAGTTTGCGATCTCGCTGTCCGATGTCGATGCGAACCGCTACGAAGAACTCGCGCTGACCGTGGCGCTGCACCCTTCCGAAACGGTCGAGCGCATGATGGTGCGAGTTCTGGCGTACTGCTTGAATTTGGAGGAGGGGCTCGAGTTCACTCGCGGCCTGAGTGACACAGAGGAGCCGGATCTTCTTCAGCGCAGCCTGGATGACCGGCTACTCAAGTGGATTGAAGTGGGCGAGCCGTCAGCTGAGCGTCTGCGCAAGGCTCGCAACGTATCGGAACGCGTGTTGGTCTATACGTTCAATAGCAAATCCGACATCTGGTGGCGCCAGATCGAGGCGGATGCGCAACGCCTGCAAACGAGCGTCTTCCAGTTTGACTGGGACGCGATGCGACAACTCGCGGAACTGGTGGGGCGAAACACCTCGATGAGCGTCACGGTGACGGATGGCTCGCTGTACATCGCGACGGATGCGGCAGCACTGGAGACGTCCTTGCGAGAACTCTCGCAGAACTGACACCATACCTTGCGCCAAAGGTTTGCAGCAGCCGCTATCGTTCTTTCCCTAGTCCCGTTGCAACCGTCTTGGCGATTCTGGGCTTTGTCTGTTTAATGGGTGACCAAGCGATCGCGTTCGGGCGGCGCAACCTCAATCTCCACTACGGGAGCGTGCAGCGCAAACGCCATGCCTAGACCGGCCCTGACAGCCGAGCAACGACGAG
>CAYGQC010000134.1:0-10520 GCA_964351875.1 uncultured Pseudomonadales bacterium | reverse complement strand
AACCGAACGCACCATTTCAGATGAGTCCACTGCTCTAACCAACTGAGCTATAGGCCCTCGGCCGAGATTGTAACCCTGTCCGCTGCGACGGCGGTAACGCTTTGACGGTCGACGTCGAAATAGCCGCCAATTCTTGCCAACTAGATGCAACAAAGCCCGCACGTGGCGGGCTTTGAGTAGCTCGAGAACTCGATGAGATCAGGCGTTGTTGCCGCCGCCTCGTTCCTGGCCAAACTCATCGAGGAAGCTGCGTAGATGCTCGCTTCTGCTTGGGTGCCGAAGCTTGCGTAACGCTTTCGCTTCGATCTGCCGGATGCGTTCGCGCGTGACATCGAACTGCTTACCCACTTCCTCAAGGGTGTGGTCCGTGTTCATGTCGATACCGAAGCGCATGCGCAGCACCTTGGCTTCGCGGGCTGTTAGCCCTGCCAGAACCTCGCGGGTCGCCTCGCGCAAGCCTTCACCGGTCGCAAGTTCTACCGGAGAACCAATGGACTGGTCTTCGATGAAGTCACCAAGATGAGAGTCTTCATCGTCGCCGATGGGCGTCTCCATTGAGATCGGCTCTTTCGCAATCTTCAAGACCTTGCGGACCTTCTCTTCCGGCATCTCCATGCGAATGCCCAACTCTTCTGGCGTGGGTTCTCGGCCCATCTCCTGAAGCATTTGGCGCGAGATTCGATTGAGCTTGTTGATCGTCTCAATCATATGCACCGGAATTCGAATCGTTCGAGCCTGGTCCGCGATCGAGCGGGTGATAGCCTGGCGGATCCACCACGTGGCATACGTGGAGAACTTGTAACCGCGGCGATACTCGAACTTGTCGACCGCTTTCATGAGGCCAATGTTGCCTTCCTGAATGAGATCAAGGAATTGCAGGCCGCGGTTGGTGTACTTCTTGGCAATCGAGATCACCAGACGGAGGTTAGCTTCAACCATGTCTTTCTTGGCCCGGCGGGCCTTCGCCTCACCGAGCGACATGCGTCGGTTGATGTCTTTGATCTCGGCAACCGTCAATCCGGTAGCCGCTACCACTGTCTTGAGACGCTTCTGCAGGCGAGCGATCTCATCTTTGGACGCGTCAACGCCGGAGGAGTAATCCTTCTTCGCCTTGATCAGCTTGTTGACCCAGGTAACGCTGACTTCGTTGCCAGGGAACACCTTGAGGAATTCAGAACGCGGTACGCGCGACTGCCGAACGACGAGCATCATGATGCCGCGCTCATGCTTGCGTACTTCTCGAAGCGCATCACGCGCCATGCCAACGATCATGTCGTAGTGCTTTGGAACAAGCTTGAAGTAACAGAACGATTCGCCCAGCTTGTCGATGGAAGCGCGAGCTTCTTTGCTCGTTCGGCCATCGGCCAGCACCTTCATCGTCTTGTTGTATTGACGCTTGAGCGCAGTGAAGCGCTTCTTGGCTTCGATGGGATCAGGACCTTTCGGGCCTTCATCGTCATCGTCGTCTTTCTTGCTGTCAGGCCCAACCTGCGCGGCGGGCGGCACATGCTCGGCTGGATCCAGGTAACCCACGAGAAGATCGGCGAGCTTCTCTTCTTTAACGACTTCCGCGTACTTGTCGATGATGTATTCGCACGGCCCAGGGAATTCGGCCAGTGCGTAGAGCGTGTCGCGGATGCCCTCTTCAATGCGTTTCGCGATGGCGATCTCGCCTTCGCGAGTCAGCAACTCAACGGTACCCATCTCACGCATATACATGCGAACGGGGTCTGTGGTTCGGCCGGCTTCGTTTTCGACGGCGGCAAGCGCTGCGGCGGCTTCTTCCGCGGCAAGCTCATCGGCGGCTGTCTGCTCAGCAGACAAAAGCTCATCGGCATCGGGTGCGTTTTCATACACCGTAATACCCATGTCACCAATCATGCGGATGATGTCTTCGATCTGGTCTGGATCGGAGATGTCATCGGGCAGATGGTCGTTCACCTCTGCATAAGTGATGTAACCCTGCTCTTTGCCGCGGGCAATGAGATCCTTCAGACGAGACTGCTGTTTTTCGCTCATGTCACCTCTACCGGGACGGTTTCCCGGGTGCTGTTGCCTCCGGCGGAAGCCGGACATCGTTGTCGCTGCTTGCAGCAAACTGCAAAGCCAATCACGTGTTCAATTGGCGCAACTAGCGACTACTATTTGGGTAGAAACTGGCCACTGGCCACACTGTGTCGGCCTCTACTACTCGCTGAGGCGTGTTCTTCTTTGGGGAGCGCGACGCTAAGCCGCGCGACCCGATTTCCTGACAACGTGCTGAGCAATGGCAGCCTTACCACCTGTCCGCAGGTGCCCAGACATACAGGGCGAGCCGGTGCGCGCTAGGAGCGCGACGTAACCAGAGCGATGGGCGGCGCAAGTGAGCGGTGGATTATACCCATATGCTCCAGGTATCAACCACCTGTCTCGCCTCCAAATCTCGCCTCCAACGCTCGCTACGACGGCACAAAACCCTGCGCCGAGCCCGCGCCTCAGCCCCCTACATGCGGGCGCCCGGGCGAACATTCAAGTCGAGCTTGAGCCACTCGGCGTGCGCTTTCTGGCCATTAGCTCCGCGAGCGCTTCGGTAGAGCCTTCTTCGCGCATCCGCGTCAGCAGCGCGCCTCGTGCTCTGCGCTCCCGTCGGGCGATCAAACCTTTGATGCCATCAGCCAGCTCGCCCAGAAGGGAATCCGAGCCACTGACTGGCCCGACGTCATCAAGCACCTCGACGACGATGGCGTGGCCGGCATCTCCGGTGAGATGCCCTAGGAGGTCCGCTACGTCAGCCTCCTTATTTTCGGCGAAAAATCGGACAACGTCTGACAATACGCCTCGTTCTTCATCAACGTACTCGAGCAACGCCGCCCTGCTGTCTTCGCCCAGAAGCGCGAGAAAGTCAGGCAGTCGGAGCAGTGCTGACAACACGCGGCGCGCCAACGGATCGAGCGTTACCGGGCCATCATCCAGCCACTGGGGCTCATCCGGGTAACCGTCATCGTCCGATGTGTTCTCCTCGCGCCAGCTTCGCCGTGGGCCCCGCGCCTGTCCGGTATCGGCACCGAGCTGGCCACTCGCCATATCGGTCAGTGCAGCCAGGCGGCCATATAGCAGTTGCCTGAGCACACCTTCCGGTAACTGCGCCAGATGAGGCTTGGCCATTTCGGCCAGCCGCGCCTTGCCTTCCAGGCTGCCGAGGTCAACGGCCGAGGTCAGCTCATTGAAAAAGTAGTCAGACAGCGGCAACGCGCCGTCGAGTCTCGCCTGAAACTGCGCTAGCCCCTCCTTACGCACCATCGTGTCCGGGTCTTCACCGTCGGGCAGGAACAGGAACTTGAGCTGGCGGCCATCTTTGAGGCTAGCCAGCGCATTCTGCATCGCCTTCCAGGCCGCAGCCCGGCCAGCTCGGTCACCGTCAAAACAACAGACAATTTCCTGGGTGAACCGAA
Organism: uncultured Pseudomonadales bacterium; assembly: GCA_964351875.1. Taxonomy (GTDB): domain Bacteria; phylum Pseudomonadota; class Gammaproteobacteria; order Pseudomonadales; family Azotimanducaceae; genus JANSWO01. Next base: position 7,089 of record CAYGQC010000134.1, on the reverse strand, counting down.
ACAGCTTGCTGAAATGAGTATCAGACGAGGCCGTGCCGAGCGTGGCTACCGCGGTGGAGACGCCCGCCTGCGCCAATGCGACAACATCCATGTAACCCTCGACGAGCACAAACCGGTCGATTTCCCGCACCGCACGGCGCGCTTCGAACAAGCCATAGAGTTCCTGCCCCTTGTGGAACAGCTCAGTCTCGGGCGAGTTCAAGTACTTGGGTTCGCCGCTATCGAGCACCCGGCCGCCAAAGGCGATCGTTCGGCCGCGGGTGTCGCGAATGGGAAACATGATGCGGCCACGGAAACGATCGTAAACTCGACCCGCATCGTTCTCGCTAACCAACCCAGTCGCCCTGAGCTTGGCCAGAGGTACATCGGCCAGCGCCTTTCTCAATCCGTCCCAGCCATCCGGCGCAAACCCGACGCCAAAGTCTCGCGCCACCTCACCGGTCAGGCCCCGACCCTTCAGATAGGCAATCGCCTCGGGCGAGTCTCGCAGGCTGCTGCGAAAGAAACGGGTCGCCGATTCGAGCACGTCATAGAGGTCCGCGTCAGGCTTACGGCGAGCCGATCGGCCAGCTTCTCGGGGCACTTCCATACCAACCGATGCCGCGAGCGTCTCGACCGCTTCGACAAAGTCCAGCCGATCGAATTCCAGCAGAAACGTAAGCGCCGTACCGGATGCTCCGCAGCCGAAGCAGTGATAAAACTGCTTGTCGCTAACCACGTTGAACGAGCCGGTTTTCTCGGTATGAAAAGGGCACAGCCCAACATTGCTGCGGCCCTTCTTCTTCAGCTCCATGCGAGAGCCGATCACCTCGACGATATCGACGCGATTGATTAGCTCGTTGATGAAGTCCTGGGGGATAAGGCCGGCCATGGCGAGAGAATACGCCAAAGCCGGGGGTGTCTGCGCTTCGTTACCGGATTAGCTGCCGATATTAGCCTTCACAAGCGCGCTGACCTTGCCCATGTCAGCTTTACCCGCGAGCACCGGCTTAACCACACCCATGACCTTACCCATATCAGCCATCGAGGTTGCGCCTGTTGACGCTATAGCCTCGCGTACAACCTGCTCAATCTCAGCATCGCTAAGCTGAGCCGGCATGAATTCCGTGATGACAGCAATCTCGAACGCCTCCTGATCCGCCAGGTCCTTGCGACCCGCATCGGAGTACTGGCTCAGCGAGTCTCGACGCTGCTTGAGCATCCGGGTCATCACCGCCACCGTCCCAGCTTCATCCAGGCTCTCGCCGCTGTCGATTTCGATCCGTTTGATCTCGGATGTCACTAATCGAAGCACACCAACTCGCGCCTTGTCCCGCGCCTTCATGGCTGTCTTGGTGGCTTCCGCGACTGCAGATTTTAGTTCGCTATCACTCATCGGCTTTTAGCCCCTTTGTCTGCTCTGATTGATCTCATCGATCGGTTCCGCCTGATGCCGCACGCCCGACACTAAAAGCCCCGACACTAAAAGCCAAAGCCGAAAACACGCAAAAAGCCCCAGTGGCGTACCAGTGGGGCTTTGCTGGCGCGTATAAACACCGCGCAATTCACTCGACTCGCTAGCCGTACGAGCTTAGCCCGATCGGCTACTAAACCCGTCAACGCCCGACGCGACACGCCGGTGCGCTCAATGAGTGCTCAGTGAGTCTTTTCGAACCTGCGCGACTCGCGCTGCAACTTCTTGATGTGGCGCTTCACGGCGGCCGCGGCTTTGCGCTTGCGCACCGTCGTCGGCTTTTCGTAATACTCGCGGCGACGAACTTCGCTCAGAACGCCTGCTTTCTCACAGGATCGCTTGAATCGACGCAGAGCCACATCGAACGGCTCGTTTTCTTTGACTTTAACGCTCGGCATATATGCCTTGTCCCAGCACTGTGCTAAAAGAGGGCGCGAAGTTTACTGGATCGCAAGGCCCAGTAAAAGCCCTGCATCAAGCTGATATCACCGAGAAATGACTGAAATCCACCCGATAGGCCAGCGACAATACAGCCCAGAGTTCGCCCGCGCGCGCCCAAGCACCGCGCCGGGCGTCTTGGCATGCTGATTCTCGGCATAGAAACGTCCTGCGATGAGACCGGTTTGGCACTTTTCGACGACAAAGACGGGTTAATCGGCGATGTTATCCATAGTCAGATCGACTTACACGCCGCGTATGGCGGCGTCGTGCCGGAGCTGGCATCCCGGGACCATATCCGCAAGATCGTACCCCTGACCAGGAAATTGCTGGCGGACTCCGGCCGAAGCCTGGATGACCTCGATGCTGTCGCCTACACCGCCGGACCAGGCCTGCTGGGCGCACTGATGGTCGGTGCGGGATTCGGTCGCAGCCTTGCGTGGAGCCTTGGCCTCCCCGCCATCGAAGTACACCATATGGAGGCCCACCTGCTCGCCCCCCTGCTCGATCCGAAGTTCAATATTCGCTTCCCTTTCATAGCCTTACTAGTATCTGGCGGCCACACACTGCTCGTGAAGGCGCACGAGATCGGGCGCTACGAAGTGATCGGGGAATCCGTCGACGATGCCGCAGGTGAAGCCTTCGACAAGACAGCGAAGCTGCTCGCGCTGGGATACCCAGGCGGGCCGGCCATTGCCGAAGCTGCGCTAACAGGCCAGCAAGGCCGTTTTCGCTTTCCCAGGCCAATGACCGACCGGCCCGGGCTCGACTTCAGCTTTTCAGGGTTGAAAACTGCCGCGCTGACGACAATCAATCAGCAGCGAGACAGCCAGAAAGCGATAGATAAGCAGACGATAAGCGACATAGCATGCGCTTTCGAAGAAGCTGTCGTCGATACCCTTACTATCAAATGCCGTAGAGCTATCGAGGAACACTGCGTGGATCAGTTAATCCTCGCCGGCGGGGTCGCCGCCAACAAGCGGCTGCGTGCCCAGCTCGAGGATCAACTGAGTGCGGAAGTCATTTATCCACCGATCAGTCTGTGCACGGACAACGGCGCGATGATCGCATACGCTGGCTGGCACCAGTGGCAGAGAGGCAATACGGCGCCGCTCGGCGTGAGGGTTCGCGCACGCTGGCCACTCGATACGCTCACGGCGAGCGCCGACTAGACCAGACACCAAGTAAGAGGTTCCCCAAATGAGCGGCATCTTCATACGCGGTCTGCGCGTTAACACGATCGTGGGTGTCTATGAACACGAGCGGCATCGCACCCAGCCTCTGCTGTTCGACATCGACATAACGGCCGATGTGGCGACGCCCGGGCACACGGATGCACTGGAAGACGCCCTCGACTACGGAGCGATCTGCGAGCGAATCACCGACTTCGTCACGGCGTCGCGATTTCAGCTGATCGAGACGATTGCCCGCAGCGTGGGCGAGCTTCTGCGGCGCGAATTCGGCGTCGCCGGGTATCGGATATCGGTGTCGAAACCGGAAGCGGTGGAAAACGCCGAGACTGTCGGCGTGACTATCGAAGGTCCGTAAGCCAGCCCTCTATTCTGTCCCGTCGCGCGGAAGCAATGGCTCCGCCTAACGCCTTACCGGACAGCTCCGACGACACCGCGGAAGCACCAATGCCGCGCAGCTCACCGACCAGGGCGTGCAGGCTCTCAAGCCCAGGCGCGCTTGCTGGCGCGAGCGCTGACAAAACTGCCACCAGCCTGTCGAAGCGGTCGCCCTGACGCAGTCCGCCGACTGCCTGCAGGATGGCGGACAGTTCATCTGCCCGCGTTGCATCACCCGCTGAGAGCAGTTCCAAGAGCCGATCTCCATATTCCGCGATCTGACCAATCAACGCCCGCTCGTCGTTAGGCGCTTTCAGACGCTCGCTCAGATCACTCGCCTGCTCCGGCGCAAGCTGGGCACCCAGGGCGACAAAGCGATCATCGGCCGCAAGGCCCGCGGGCGGCGAATGAAGTCCGGTAAGCTCTGTGAACCAGGGCGCAAGGGCATGCAACTCGGCCAATACCTGCCAGAACCGCTGGCAATGCTGGCCCGAGAGCGCTTTACGGAACTCCTGCCACACACGTTCCGCGGCAAGCTCATGCGTCGCGCCATCCGCCGCCATCGTTCGAACCAGTGCAGCGGTCTCCTTGGCCACGCCGAAACCCTCTAGCTGAGCTGCGAACCGCGCCAGCCGGAATATACGTAACGGGTCTTCGGCGAAAGCCTCACTGACATGCCGAAGCAGCCGCGCCTCAAGGTCATCCCTGCCGCGATAGGGATCAATGAGACGCCCGTCTTCCGCCCGCGCTATCGCATTGATGGTGAGATCGCGGCGTTTTAAGTCTTCTTCCAGCGTAACGGCTGGATCTGCGTGCACGGCAAAGCCCGTGTGGCCCGGCCCGGTCTTTCGCTCAGTGCGAGCCAGGGCGTACTCTTCTTTGGTCTGGGGGTGCAAAAATACAGGGAAATCGCGCCCGACCTGGGTAAACCCAGCCTGGAGCATCGCCTCGGTCGTCTCGCCAACGACCACCCAGTCGCGTTCCACCACAGACCGGCCCAACAGCTCGTCTCGAACGGCTCCACCCACCAGGTAACACTGCACCTTCATCTCTCCAGTCAACTACTGGCGGCACTATATCGCCTGCACCCACCGTGGCGGGTGGCTATGGGAAAAGACTTTGCGTGAGCCGCAGCGTTCAGGCAGCGGAACTCTCGGCAGGGCAATGAAACGACTGCGCTGTCTGGTCATTCCAGCAGGACTCCAGGTGCACCGGAAATCCCCAAAGGCGGTGTACGTGACGAAGAACATCATCCGTCGACGCGCCCAGGTCGCGGCGGTTGTGCTGACCGTGCCTCAGATGCAGGCTGCGGTCACCGCGCAGATTGACACTGACAACCTGAATATTCGGCTCGCGATCACCCAGATTGTATTGTCGCGACAGGCGCCTGCGCACTTCGCGGTAGCCACCCTCATCATGGATCGCGGCTATCTCGATCTCGCTGTCCGCTTCATCATCGATCAATGCAAACAGGCGGAAATCCCGGATCACCTGGGGCGACAGGAATTGCTCAATGAAGCTCTCGTCCTTAAAGTCGCGCATGGCGCCGTGCAAGACCTCGCGCCACGGAGCCCCCGCCAGATCCGGGAACCAGCGCCTGTCCTCATCGGTGGGCGCTTCGCAAACCCGGCGCAAATCCCGGTACATCGCAAAGCCCAGCGCGTAGGGATTGAGTCCACTGTAATAGGGGCTGTCGAAATCCGGCTGACTGATGACATTAGTGTGCGAAGTCAGGAATTCCATCATGAAGCCATTGCCGACGAGACCCTCATCGAACAACTCATTCAGTAGCGTGTAGTGCCAGAAGCTCGCCCAACCCTCGTTCATCACCTGCGTCTGCCGCTGGGGATAGAAATACTGGGCGATCTTGCGCACGATTCGCACCAACTCGCGCTGCCAGGGCTCCAGCAATGGCGCGTGCTTTTCGATGAAGTAGAGCAGGTTTTCCTGGGGCTCGGCTGGAAACGCTTCTTCCTGTCGATCATCCATCACCGCCGCTTTCGGGATAGTGCGCCAGAGGTCGTTAACGTTCTGCTGAACGTAAGCCTCCCGTTCAGACTGCCGGCGGCGCTCTTCCTCCGCGGAGATCGGATATGGGCGCTTGTAACGATCAACGCCGTAGCTCATCAGAGCGTGGCAGGAATCCAGAATCTTCTCCACCTCCCGAACTCCGTGTCGCTCCTCACAGCGGCCGACGTACTGCTTGGCAAACGCCAGGTAGTCGATGATCGCGGTCGCATCGGTCCAGGTTCGAAACAGGTAGTTTCCCTTGAAGAATGAGTTGTGCCCGTAGCAGGCATGGGCAATTACGAGCGCCTGCATGGTCAGCGTGTTCTCCTCCATGAGGTAGGAGATACAGGGGTTGGAATTGATGACAATCTCGTAGGCAAGACCCATGTGCCCACGGTTGTACTTCTGCTGCACATCGATGAACTGCTTGCCGTAGCTCCAATGGTTGTAGCCAATCGGCATGCCCACGGACGCGTACGCGTCCATCATCTGCTCCGAGCGGATGACTTCAATCTGGTTCGGGTAAGTATCGAGCCCGTGACCGTCCGCCAGCCGAGCAATCTCGACATCGAATTGGCCAATCACCTCGAACGTCCAGTCATTGCCATTGGCTGTCAGGTCTCTCATAGCGCACGCGCCTGCTGCCGGGTGAACAGGTCTCGGAACACCGGGTAGATATCGCTCGCCTGGGTAAGCCGTCGGATCGCAAACGCTTCACCATGCTGGCTGGCGAGGGATTCGTATTCGTGCCACAGCGCCTGTGGGTTTCTGCGGGTAATCTCGACATACGCGAAGTACTGAAGCTCTGGCAGCAAACGCTCTTCCAGAATCTGGCCACAGATCGGCGAGTCGTCATTCCAGTTATCGCCGTCGGAGGCCTGCGCTCCGTAGATGTTCCAGCTCTCACTCGCGTAGCGCTCCTCGATAATCTCAGACATGAGATTCAGCGCACTCGAGACGACGGTTCCGCCGGTTTCGCGCGAGTAGAAGAACTCCTGCTCATCGACTTCCTTCGCTGTCGTGTGATGCCGTATGAACACCACCTCCGTGCGCTCGTAGCTGCGCTTCAAAAAGAGGAACAGCAGCAGAAAGAATCGCTTGGCAACATCCTTGGTCTGTTGGTCCATGGATCCGGATACATCCATCAAACAGAACATGACGGCACGAGAACTGGGCACCGGCGTCTTCACGTGCAAGTTGTAGCGAAGATCGTTGTTGTCCAGAAACGGAACGCAAGCCAACCGGCGCTTCAGCCGGACAATCTCTTCCTGCCAGCGCCGCTCGCCGACCTCATCACCACGGGAAACAGCGTCCGCATACTCGGACTCCGCTTCCGCCAGACGTTTCCTGGCGACCCCAGACAATGCTATCCGGCGCGCCTTGCCCGCACGGAACGTGCGTGCAATCGACAGCTTTGCCGGAACCCCGTCGCTGCTGAAGCCCGCGTGTTCATAGCGGAAGCTGTCGTTACCAGTGAGGTGCCGTTTCGTCAGATTCGGTAGCTCCAGATCCTCGAACAGATAGTTGAGAAACTCCTCGGACGAAATCTCGAACGCAAAACCATCCTGGCCTTCGCCACTGTTCGATGCCTGGCCTCCGCCGCCACCGCCACCGCTATCC
>CAYGQC010000133.1:0-10776 GCA_964351875.1 uncultured Pseudomonadales bacterium | reverse complement strand
CTCGCGAAGACGGAGTTAAACACTGCGCAGTCAAGAGTCTCGCGGTGACGGGCTAGAACACTGCGCAGTCAAGAGTCTCGCGGTGACGGGCTAGAACACTGCGCAGCCAAGAGTCTCGCGGCGAGGACTAAAACACTGCGTCATCCCGATGGAGCGAAGCGACGCTCTCGAGGAAGTTTGCAGCGGGGAGATTCGAGTAAGCTTTCGGTCGAGACGCTCTCGAGGAAGTTTGCAGTTGTGGTGATTCGAGCGAGCTTTCGGTCGGGACGCTCTCGAGCATTGTTTGTCTTATGTCCGTCCTGCGGACGTAAGACAAACAATGCACTGCCGCTCTCTCGGGCTTCGGCGCGCGTCGATTTTCCTACGCAGCGTGCTACGCACACTGCGTAGAAAGATCGACGTTAGATCAACGTACTCTCATCGCTCGGCTACGCCGAGCAACTGCCGTTGGTCGATCGCGAAGCGATCGACCTTACTAAAACTCCTCAATCTCGAGGTCGTCAGGAAGCTGCTCCAAAAAGACCACTTCGCGGTAACTATCCGGGTGCATCAGGTAGGTAATCTCAACTTTCATGCCGGGTACCAGCGCGACCATCGAGCTTGTCGAACCGCCCACCTCAACATCACTTTCGGTGGTGAACTGGTAGGTCGCACCGCTGATTTCGGCCTGACCAACCGCAGGATCAATCGCGTAAACGACACCCGGCTCGATCAGTTGCGGTGACTCCGCTGAGGCGAGCGATGCCCAGCCCAGTAGAGCCGTCACCAAACCCGCCAATAGTGCTTGGCGAGTTTGGAGCCGCAGGACACGGTTAGTCGCAAGATTAGTAACAGTCATAGTCTTCTCCACGTTTAACCGTTGTGCCTAGATGCCATCGTCCAGCTCGCGCCAGGACAGTCGCCCGGTCTTAGGACCACCCACTCCGAAGATCTCAATGGTCTCCTGCTGGGAGCCACCACTCAAGAACAGGAAGTCGGTATCACCGGTACCCGAGAGCACCGAGGGATCCACCAGCGTTCCATCGAGGTCACCTTGATCCAGCATGATGCCGCCAGCGTAGGTGTCGCCACCGAACGTCAACAGATCGTTGTCATCCACTTCGCCATCGCCGTTCAGATCGAACACCGGCTGGCTCGGATTGCCACCCGTCAGCGCGTCGAACGCCATGACGTTACCCGGAGGCGCCTTGAAGCACGTGTTCTCTTCCCGCGGCAGAATGCTCACCACGATGACAACACCGTTGCGGACAATCAGCCGTCGAACCGCGCGCTCGCCCGGGTATTGCACATCTGGCGGAGCGTTACCGGACGTATCAGGGTTGGAATTTCCCTGGTCGGTAGAGGCCGCGCGAACCGGATCGAAATCGACGTACCAGCCATACACGCCAGGCGTGGAGCCGGCATCAGGGATGTAGTTCACCGCGTTCTCGGTGACGATACGGAATCGATCGAAGGCGAAACCGCTTTCAACAACCTTGTTGGTCAGCACCTGCTCGACCAGCCGCGTGCTCTTGGCATCGCTAACGTCAGTAGCCGGCGCCACCTCGAAGCGATCCCATATCCCGTACAGGCTCTGGATGTCGGTAGACGTACCGTCCTGTTCCGTCACGAAGCTACCGGTACCAAAGATGATCATGAAACCTGCTTCGGTGGGATGTTTGGTCACTGTTGGCTTGTTGATGGCCGCCTGGCGAGTCGCCGTCGTCTCATCATAGGTTGCCTGGAACAGCTTGGTTGTCGTCCAGTTATCGGGATCACTATCGGTTATATCAAACCGGTACAGGTTGCCGAACAGGTCACCCGCGTACACATAGTCCGCGGTGCCGTTGAGATCGACGTCGATCACGGTTGGCGTACCGAGGCCGTTCGGCAAGCCAGCCAGCGGATCCGGCGCAGACTTAACACCTTCGCCCGTATCGAGCTTGACTACCTCGTCCGCATCCCAGCCATCCATGCCATCTTCGATAAAGAGCGCAAAGAGCTTGGCGATACCTGCCGTTGAGTTATAGCCATTACCGAACACCGCGATCCACTTCTGCTCGCCGCTGCCGTCATCAACGTTGCTCATGACGATCTGTGGCTGGCTGAAGGAATAGCCCAGATCCTTCACCGGATCCCCCCCGAGATCGACTACAGGATTACCCAAGCCGTCTTCGATCGGATTGCCAGAACTATCGAGCGGATAGAAATCATCAGCGTCCGTGAATTCCCACAGGACATTGTTGGCAGCATTGGTTTCGGTATCCCAATCATCGACGTCGGTAACGTTCAACGCGTAGTAGCCTTTGCCACCGCCGCCGAGGCCACCAACCAACAACGTGTTCCACGTCTTGGTCGTCAGGCCTCTGCGTGCCGGCATAAAGACATCTTCGATGGTCGGCGTCAGGTCGACAAAGAACTTGTGCGAATAAACCAGCGACGACAACTGATCCAGCTCGTTCTGGAAGCGCTGGGACGAATCGATGATCTTATTCGGGACAAAGGCGAACAGCTCAGCACCATCACCAAGGTTCGTTCCCGGTATACCGGCATTGAAGGCGTGCAACATACCGTCGTTCGCCGCGACATAGACCGCTGCCTGACGCGTTCGCGAATCGTCCACAAACTGCGAGTACAGGCTTGCGGACGCTGTCGGATACGGCTCAGCATCACGCTGAATCGCTCGAGGCGTACCTACATAGACCGGAGCTGAGTGCACGATGTCACCCAATATGCCTTCGGTGGCCCTGCGCTCGCGGAACGTTCCGCTAGGCTCTTCGTTCGAGCGATCACCGCGCAGGAACGCGAGCTCCTGGGCATCGAGAACCGCCTGCTGATCACCGTTGAGGCTCGCGTAGCGGAATGGTATACCGTCGCCCGTCTGGCGGTCGAAGGTAACAATCACCCGCGAATCTGCCGTCACCGTATCGAGTTCCGGGGCCGCCCGCCAGATCGGATTATCAATATCCACCGCGCCGTTATCAGGATCTACTGTGAGCGCACGGAGATCACCCGAATTGAACTTCAGGTTAAAGAAGCCGCGATACTCGACCGTTTCTTCTCGAAGAGCCGTGGAGTTAAACGCCACCGCACTCACCGACACTGAGCCATCCGAGAACTCCGCGAACGCTTGCTGGAAGGCCGCGGACAACAGGACCGGGTTGTTTGCCTGCAGGAAGTCACCGCGGCCGTTTACCGCCGCGTGCAGCATGTCATCCACCTTCTCCGGGCCGCCGCTGAACGGGTTAGTCCACGCAAATGCCTGGGTGTAGTCCGTCGGGACATCCGACGGAAGAATCGTGCCATTCAGACCGAAGCCTACCGTGTAGGTCTTCATGTGCTGATGCATAGTCTCGCCATCGTTGCCGAAGTTGGACTCATCCGCGCCCAGGCGATCGCGCTCACTTGTCGGAACGCCATCCACCAACGATGGGTGCAGATCCCGTTCGTAGTAGTACATCGCGACATCGGCCAGCGTTGCCGTACGGTTATCCGCATAGCGACCACCATCAAACGGGCTAGTGGTGATATCCGTCGGGTTGTCCGAATCGTGGTTCGCCGCACCTGAGCCGCTGAAACCGCCATTCCAGGTACCGTCAGAGAACAGCAATGCATAGTTGTTCTGACACTGACCTTCCGGATCTGCGAGTACCGGGCAATTGGTCGATCCAGGCGTTGTCGTTCCCGAGCTACCGAATGAGTCGCCTGAAACACACTGGAAGTGTCTGCCAGCACGATCCAGTGCAAGTCGTAGCGGCGTGCCGCCATTCGAACGCGTGCGATAGATCTGATCCATCAGGTCTTTCTTGTGACCGACCCGGAACGATGAGTTCAGCGAGTCAATGCGCAGGCGCTCGAAGCTCTGGTTCATCGCCGCGTAGCCCATACGCAGGTTGGACGCATCCGCTACAGCTGCACCAAGTGCGCCTTTCGCTGCGTGCTCGCGAATGCGGTAGTAGGTAAACCAGTTCGCAAAGTTCTGTAACTCTTCGGCGTAGGTGCAGGCCGTGGGTATCAAGCAGTCATCACGCTCATCGCCACCAGCGAACGGAGCGTTAACCGCCAGGATATCTATCCGAGTGTGCGGGTCGTCGTGATCCGGCTTACCCGCCGCCGTTGTTGTGTAGTAGTGCGGCAGGTAGATATTGGAATTCCAGACATTCTTCCAGCGCGAACCATTCGGACCATTGACCCGAGGAACACGGTTACTCCACCAGCTTCGCGGCGTTGTCAGATTGATGTACTGCAAAGTGACATCATTCGGATCGAGCATCGCATTGGTCGGATTCGAATCCGGAAACTCGTTGCCATTGCGATCCAGACCTACCCAGGGCTCGTAGTTAATGGTCGGATCGTAGTAGGTAGAGTTCCAGGCTGAGTTGCGAGCACGCCAGACGCCGTAGTCGTTGCCTGTGAAGTCCGCGTCCGCAGCCAATGCCTGTTCCGTCGGCATGACACGACCGTTGCCGTACGTGTTCGTCGCCAGATTGAACAGGTAGTAGTAATAGTAGGTGTACGAGTTGACACCACCAGTACGAACACTGTTGTTGTTCAGATAAGGCAGTCCGTTCGGCTGATCCGTCATCGGGCCCCAGTCCATCGAACCGGAGTCATCCATGATCACGAGTACGTTGGCCTCGGCTGCGATAGCGTCTTCGAGCGGCACGTCAGCCAGATCAAAGTCGAACTCAACCTCACCTGGCGGCGAAGGCGCGACGATAATCTCGACCTCGTCCAGGTTGATCACTACCGTCATCAGCCCGGAAAGAAGTCCGTTGTCATCCGAGAACTGAACAACAAACGAATCGGTTTCCTCACCCGGATCATCGCCATAGCTGGGGTCAGGCGTGTACGAGAACGAACCGTCGCCGTTCAGCGTGAAACCACCGCTAACCTGGTGTGTCGGGAAAGACACAATGCTTACCGTGATTGGGTCGCCGTCATCGTCGATGACGTAACCCAGCAGGCCGCCACTCACACCGACATCAATGAACTCGCCCTGCAGCACATCGTACTGAGGCGCACCAATGATCCGAGGAGCATCGTTGTCGCCGTTGATGATCACATCAACCCGCGCAGTGGCTTCGTCCCCATCTGCATCTCGGATGGTGTAGGTGAACCAGTCATTGCCGGAAAAGTTGTCTTTCGGCGTATACAGAATGTTATCACCGTCGACGCTCACACTACCGTTGGGTTCCGTGAACTCCGTACCTGTCTCATCAAACTGAATCGTCGGATCGGTTTCAGAAACACCGCCGTAGGTCAGGCCTGTGTTTGGATCCGTCCAACTGCGACCGACGGAGATGATGACCGTCGGGTCATCACCGCGAGTGTCGTTCGACATAACGGGAATTGTCACAGTGCCACCATCTTCAGCAGCGATGATACCCGGATCATCCACAGCGATCGGTTGCACGAGCGCGACGACAACCTGAACCGTGTCCGATACGGTTGCACCGGCGCTGTCAGTTGCTACGACGGTGATGTTGGCATTACCAACGGCATCCGGCGCGAGGTCTAACTCCAGACCACTACCTACAATGGCGGCAGAATCAAACAGCGCAGCATTGTCGTTACCGCTGACAGTGAATGTTAGAACATCACCATTAGTCGCAATATCGACATCATCGAACACCGCCGTCAGATCAATCATCAGATTCGGCTGGTCTTCGTTCATGTTGACCACGCCCATCGGCGCGACCACGGTAGGCGCATCGTTAACCGCAGTAACGTCGACTGTCAGGGTGAATGTTGCGTCCGCTCCGGCGAGGTCTGTGGCCTTAAAGGTGAATATCTGCTGACCATTCGCATTCGCCACTGGCGGTCCAAAATTGACCGAACCGCTGGACGGGTCAACCGTTGGCGTGAATATGGTTGCTCCGGTCGAACCGCTGAGCGCATAGGTAAGCGAATCGGAAGCCGTACTCACATCCGGATCCGAGAAGACACTCGACAGAGAGGTGGTTGGAATCGACGAATCCTCCGCAATCACCTGGACGGTGGAAGCCGGCGTGGCGGTAGGCGCGTCGTTGACCGGGTTGACCGTGACTTCAAACGTGTCCGTAACCGACAACGCTGGCGCAGAAACGGTCTCCATGGCGCCGACGCTGATGGTGGCCACACCATGCGCATCGGGCGCAAACGTGAGCGTCACTTCGTCGCCAACCACCGAGGCGTTAACCAGGGCGCTGTTGCTGTTACCCGTGACACCAAACGCGAGAACCTCACCCTCCGGGTCGCCAAAAACACTGGTCAGTGAAATCACCAGAGGCGCTGAATCTTCTCCAACGGCCTGATCAGCGATCGGGTTTGGCACGATCGGCGGGTCATTCACGGGTGCGACGTTAAGTACGAAGGTCTCGTCAGCGGAGAATCCGTCTGGCGTGGATTGCTCGGTCGCCCGCACCGTAATACTGGCGCTGCCGTTGGCATTTGGAGAGAGATCCAAAAGCACATCACTACCGACGACGCTGGCGTTGACTAGTGAGGCGTTGCTGTTGCTGACGAAGCTGTAGGTCAGCGTGTCGTTTTCGGGATCGCCGAAAACAGATGTCAACGATACCGCGCGCTGGGACTCATCTTCGTTCATCGATACCGGCGCCACAGGCGCAACGACCGTTGGCGGGTCATTCACTGGCGCAACATTCACCACGAAACTGGTGTCGACGAAAAAGTTCTCGGGTGTTGTCTGCTCTGTCGCTCGAACAGTGATCGTCGCTGAACCATTGGCGTTGAAGGAAAGGTCGAGAAGCACGTCACCACCGACAACGCTGGCATTGACGGCCGACGTATTCGAGTTGCTGACGAAACTGTAGACCAGCGCATCCCCTTCGATATCACCGAATATACCTGTCAGAGAAATGGCGATCTGCGCCTGATCCTCAACCATGGATATCGGGCTGATGGGCGACACAACCGTCGGTGCGTCGTTCACCGGCGTCACATTAACCGTGAAAGTGTGGTCGACGAACTGTGCGCCAAACGGAATGTCTTCAGTTGCACGAATCGTAATGGTTGCCGAACCGGAGGCGTCGGGCGTAAACGAAAGTTGCAGTACGTTGCCGCCAAAATTGAACGCCGTACTGACGAGCGCGCTATTGCTATTGGACACGAGGCTGTAGAGCAGCGGATCTCCGTCGTCATCGTCGAAAACGCTGTTCATCGAAAAGTTCGCACCAGGAGCGTCTTCGGGAAGCGTGACAACACCAATCGGGTTATCCACCTCCGGCGGATCTGCGTGCACTACCGACGCAGCCAGACAGAGCACGAGCATCGACATAGCCGATGTGCATTTCCTGCGCTTCGAACGCCGGCTGGAATTCTGGGACTTGGTCGCGAACGAAATCATCACGAAGCTCCTTTAGAAAATGATGCCGAAGGTGCTTTGCAGCAACACCTGAGCATTCGCTGACCCGCCCACACCGCGTGCCGTAATACGAAAGATTGAGATAACAGGCGCAGAGCCACCGCCGCCGTAACTGGAACCCTGTTCGTTAGGGTTTTCTGGCGAGGTGACATCAGCAACGTGTTCAATGATGTAACGTGGCTGTTCGTTAACGTAGCCAACCGAATTGGCAACCGTAACGCTGGTTGTCGACGAGGAGCCCCACACCGCCGCCGCTTCCCAGCGCGGCGCGTTGCCATAGTCCGGGACAGTCCAAAGACCGGCAGCACCGTTGTCCGCAAATATCGCGGTGGTATTGACGTTTGTGGCGAGAAAGTCCTCGGCCTCGCGTAGCGCAGATTCGGCGGCCTGGAATGCAAGCAGCGAATCATGGGTATTCCGCGCCATACGCTCTTCGAGCGACGTGGTCTGCACCGCCGAAACGCCGGCGATGGTCAACACCAGCAGGAACACGAGCGCGATAAAGAGTGCGACGCCCTGCTGGCTGGTTCTGGGTTTCAGATTGATTAGTTGCATAACCATCAGGTCACCGGACTCGGGTTACGTAGGGAAATCGTTTGGGTAAACGTTCGTTCGAGCGCATTGTTGTTCTCGAAATCGACAACATCGTTACTGGACGCGGTGATCTCCACTCGCAGCGCTCGAATAACGTCGCCAATATTCGCAGCGCCAAAGTCGACATACTGCTCAGGTGCATCGATGCCGTCCGTATCGGAGCGATCAACACCAACCCGCACCTGCAGATCCGTCACGCCTTCAATCAGCTCGACCGGGGCGCCTGTACCGGATTTGCGCCAGAGGCTGCGATTGCGCTCGTTACGATTGTTTGTGCCTGCGCCGTAGCCAATGTAGTAGACATCTGTAATCACGTGGTAGACAGCGCTACCCTGATCGTCGGTGGCGCTGCCATAGGGCTGACCAACGGCCGACAGCGTACTGCGCGTGCTGGTACCCGCGCTGCCGTAGTTTTCCCACAAGCCTGTACCCGTGGACGCCCAGGACAATACGTTGCCGGCAACCCCTGTCACTCGTACCAGAGTCGCCTGGTTGCAGTTGGCAATAACCACAAAGTCGTTAGCGGCAAACTGGGAGCCGTCTTCCACTTCGATCGGGTCACCGGGCTGGATGATGTCGGCAATGGGTACTCCGGGCGCTTCCAGACGGCGCAGAACCAGAATGTCGGACCCTGCAACGATGTCGCCGCTTTCAAGCGATCCCGCAGTTACTGAGAGATCGATTCCGCCTGTGCCGAGGAAAGCGTTAACCGAGGTTGATGCGCCGGTTTTGCGTGGCAACGTTGCCGCGCTCGGTGCCCAGTCCCCAATCGCGGTATCACCCGGAGCTCCGCCACCGGTGTAGTTGAAGACTTCAATCGGGTTCGCGATATTCAGCTCGAACAGGTTGCCGAAATCACCGTTCAAGCCGCTTTGAATGTTGTCACCTGGATCGCAACCCACATAGCCCGCGGTGCGCGCGGAACGGGTAATAAAGTCCAAGGCGTAACGCGCTGACTCCTGCATCCGCGACTGACCGTTGAGCACCGCGTAGGTCTGGTTGTTACCCGCGAACAATTGAACAATGCCGGCGGTCACAACCACGCCAAGCATCAGTGCGAGCATCAGCTCGAGCAGCGAAAAACCACTCTGTCGGCGCGTGTACGAGCGCGCTATAGCAGCTCGCGGGGAAGCTTGAGTCGACGGAGACTGAGAATGTGTTGAGTGCAACTGGCTCATCCCTGGCTCTCCAGCGTGATGGAGCGAAGGGGCGAGTTTGCCTCCTGCCACTGAACCGTCACCGTAATCAGCCCATTGGCATCAACGGCAATAGAGCCGTCGCCTTCCGGCAAGCCGGGTTGATCGGTATCCGCCGGCAATACACCGGCCGTGCGCAGGTCTACGCAATCGTCGTCATCGTTGAAGTTGCCGAGCGAGCATTTCCAGACCGCCTGATCAAAGGCGACCATCTGAGCCTGCGTGCAGACTCCGGCAAAACAGTCGGTTGGAGCGGAGGGCGCGTCACCGATATCAATCCCGTCATAGTCTGAGCCCGCCGGCGTGCCGGCGGGGTTAGCGCGAATGCGATCGAGCATGTCGTAACCAAGCTGCACGGCTTCTGCACGCAACAGCGCACCTCGGTTGTTCTGCAGAGAAATCATCTGCATGGCTGAGATGCCGAGAACGCCAATACCCATGATCAGCACCGCGACAAGCAGCTCGATCATCGAAAAGCCGCCGCTTCGACGCTTACGCAAAGAATTGTTCATTGTGGTCAGGCGAACCCCTGACGGTGCTACGGATGACACGTGAGCTCCTCCACGCTGACCCTGCCCATGGCATTAAGGTTGATTGAACGGCCTGGGTCCTCATTGGTATCGGTGCTGCACAGCGACAGCACCGCGGACTGGCCAGGCGTGAGATTGGTCAGCAGGCCGCGCGAATCGAAAGTCAGTAGCGAGACGTTATCCAACGGCGCCGCCATATTCATGATCCGAGTGCCGCCCGTCGCATCAAAGTCGCGAAGCGAGCCGGTGCAGTTGGCGGGCGCGCCGACAACGACGCAATAACCGCCGCCCCACTCGTCACCCGCGCCGGCAGAAGCAGCCGCTCGAACGCTGACCGGGCTACCTCGACGAATGGATTCACTGCGGGCGTAGATGACCGCCAGATTAAAGTCGTTGGCGCTCGCTTCCATATTGCTTTGCAGCATGAAGCCGTTGAATGCTGGCAGCGCAATACCAAGCAACACGCCCGCGATCGCGAGGGTGACCATCATTTCAATGACGGTGAGTCCGGATTGTCGGTGGGTCGTACTGCTCATCAAGACCTGCCCGTTTTGTCTCTGCCCAACCGCTGCGCCTGCATCGGTCGACTCGGAGCGCAGCCCTTGCGGACTACGACTGGTGGCCAGTGTATGAAGGCCCCGCTTCACGTGCATGCGATCTCCGATAAGTGGTTGTAAATGGGGTTGTTAGTGGCAAAGACTCGGGCAAACGGCTCAATTCTTCGACTGAGCGGCAACGTTGCCCGTTGCGTCACCGCGCTAGTGATCTGGCCATCCAGCCTCGTCGGTGTCGAGAATGTCGCCGTCGCCGTTGATGTCGTAGCCCCGGTTACCCGCCTCATCCATGTGCACGTTGTAGGCATCGGCAATCGGATTGGCCGTGGTTGGCGTAGCGATGAGCGTGAACGTGTTTGCGGTGGCCACTACGTTGAACGTGTAGTTGTCGATGCTGTCCGGCCGGCAGATCGTCGCGAGCGGCGGGCCGTCATCCGGATCGCCACCCGTGGCGGCGTTCTCGTAGCTGAACGACAGGCTCGCGTGGCGCTCCATACCCTGGGCGCAATTCATGAGGTCTGACTGCACCTGGGCCTTAAAGCCACGCTCGGTATAGG
>CAYGQC010000132.1:8281-10815 GCA_964351875.1 uncultured Pseudomonadales bacterium | reverse complement strand
TGCCAGACCGCACCAAAATCCAAAGCAGACGCAGGCGCTGGGTTTTCTACTTCCGATTGCGGCCGCGGAGCGGTCGAAATCTACAACGGGAGTTGCGGAATTTCTAAGACCGATGGGACTCTGGAACCGAGCAGCCAAGCAAGGTGCAGAGGGTGGCCACGTCGTGCAAGTCGACATCTCGTGGCGGATAGCTCGTCTTAAACTGAAGCAGAAATTCTGCTTTTACACAGGACACCTTCGTGCTGGAGATTACGCCTTCTCCAGTCAATGACCCTGCTGGGTATGCTATGCCGCCGAGTGGCGCACCATGGACGCCATCTTGTTCGCCGAAAACCACCACATGCACATCGATACTTCGATTTTCGTCATCCGCGACAACGAAATTCCATTCCGAGCTGTCTTCTCGGTCGACCTCGATGTATCCACGCTGCTCTAAGCACCGCTTCAACTGAGCAACTTGTTCGGCCTCGACAGCGATGTCCAAATCCTGATGCGGACGTGTTTCGCGACCAACTAAGGCGTCGACTGCCCAGCCACCATCAATCCAGATCGTCACTCCGGATTGGTTAAGTTCGTTATAGAGATCAACAACATCTGTGGCTTGCATCAGCTTATTTTAACCCGGGCACGAAAAAACCAGAATGCCAGCTATGGGGCAAAAGCCGTCTTAGCCACTACGTCCGCTCTTCGGCGATCTGAGCGTTAGCCTGGAATTAGTCAGACACTGCCTGTCATATCGACGGTGAGTCGTTACAGCCAGTTAGTCCGCCGACGATGCCGATTGTCCCTTGAGAGCTCTCAGAGCTTCCGCGTCGTGCACCACGCCGTCTTTCACGACGCTGACGATGGCTGTGCTGTTGCGGATATCAATCAGCGGGTTTGCTGACAGAAGCACGAGGTCGGCACGATAGCCCGGCGCAACACGCCCCAGCTCATCGTCAATCGAAAAGAAGCGGGCAGGCTCAATGGTCGCTGCGGCGAGCGCCTGTTGGTTCGTCAGTCCGGCTCGCACCAGCAGCGCCAACTCTTCGTGCAGGCTGATACCCGGGTTCAACAGAGCAATCGGCGCGTCTGTCCCCGCCATGATCGGAACACCGGCTGCGGCGAGCTGCCCGACCATTTCAAACGACCAGGCTGACAGAGCCGACTGACGTTCGCTCGGCGACTGCGTCGATAATCCAGCGATATCATTAAGCCAGCGCTCGCGGACGCCACCGGGCAAATCTGCAAAGCCGCGCTGCCAACGCGGCAGGTCGAACAGCCGTTCTGTCATGAATGAATTGATACCGAGTGTTGGGGTCTGCGCGACGCGTTCTTCCGCGAGAATTGACACCAGCGCTTCGCAGCGCGCCTGATCCTGGCTCGCGAGCGCTTCGGGCGAGAATGCGTTCTGGAGCGCTGAACGACGCTGGGACCCACGCGGTTCGGTTGCTGCATCCAGCATGGCGCGGCGGCGCATAAGCAGATCATCAGCCGGCGCTGCGCAATCAAAGTACAAGTTACGCAGATGCATCATGTCGCTGACGCCAGAGCGAGCTGCTTGGGCTGCTGACATACGCAGCGGAACATGGGCGGATACCGGGAGACCGCGCGCCGTCGCCTCATCAACGACGGCCGCGAATACCTCGGGCCGCAGCAGTTCATAAGCCTTGATCATGTCCACGCCGGCCGCATCGAGGGATGCCACGAGCTCGCGCGCCTGCGGTGGGGTTGTGACCGACGTGCCGAGTGCTGGCAGGAATCGGCTGGAACCATCGTAGATGACCGGTGAACCGTCGATCAGCGGACCGGAGACATAGAGCGACGGTGTTTGTCCGGCCTGAACAGCGGCCAGCGCCGGCGCTAGCAAATCAAGCTGGCCACCAGTATCCCGCAGCGAGGTGATGCCGTGCGCCAGCGACAGAGGAAAGAAGACCTCGTGCCCGATGTCCTCGGCATAAGTCAGATGAACGTGGGCATCCCACAGGCCAGGAATCAGAAAGTGGTCAAAGCCATCGACGCTAGTCGCCGCGGTGTGATCCCCGGCGTCAGGATCAGTGATCGCGACAATGGTGTCCCCATCGATCCACACATTCCTCGGCTCGCTCGTGCCGTCAACGGGATCGACGATCGTGATATTCGCGATCAAGAGGGTGTGCTCAACCGTTGCTGTCTGAGCACATCCAAGTGTTAGCAGTAAAAAGCACAGGCAGATTGCGGACGCGCGGGTGGCTATCGACATGATTGATCGCATCTCTTTCGGTGGACTCGGCGGAGGAGCCACTTTACTCCGACCCTGCCGGCGGGCCTAGGTTGAGAGCGAGGTGTCTTGCGATGTAACAGAAGAACAGGAGGTCGAGGTCGTCGGGTCGCTCCAGAGCGTATTGGAAGAGCGCGCAACCGCTGTTTCGTGGTTCGAAGTCTCTGCTGAAAAGCTTCTTGAAACTCGTTTCAAGCACTATTTCCTTACGTGTCACTGCGCGGCTGAGTGTCGTCGTAGCGCTCCCATTGCTTGGCTACGCCAAACAACTGCCGCTCTCTCGAGGTTTATCGCG
>CAYGQC010000132.1:5655-8181 GCA_964351875.1 uncultured Pseudomonadales bacterium | reverse complement strand
AAACAACTGCCGCTCTCTCGAGGTTTATCGCGCGTCGATTATTAGCCCTGGCCGCGTAGCTGGAAACGAGATAGTGGGACGCTCCCATTGCTTGGCTACGCCAAACAACTGCCGCTCTCTCGAGGTTTATCGCGCGTCGATTATTAGCCCTGGCCGCTACGCGGCCAGGGCTAATAATCGACGTTACAAAAAAAACCGCACCTCGGTGACGGGGTGCGGTTTGAAGTGGCCGTACGAGGGGAGTTTCGCGATCTGGATCGAAAGTCGGTGCTCGACCCCTGAACCAGATCAGGCCGCATAGTGAAATCGTTCAGCGAGCTGCATCTTCGCTGCTTTATCGAGTTCGGTCCCCAGCGGTTGCAGAGCCGTTGGGAAGTCGGTTGCAAAACCTCGGCACAAAGGTTTCGTGCAATTCGTGCGGCTGTTAAAAAACAGCCACCGCTCTTTCGAGCTTCATCTAACGTCTACTTTCGATCCCGGTCGCTCTGCGATCGGGATCGAAAGTAGACGTAGGTTGTCGGGCACCTTCCAATTTTTGGGGAGAGGAGAGCGAAGGTGCCCGACACTCGATATATAGCAATCGGCGGGCCAGTTTTCTTGGAAGTGATGAAATGAATGTTTCCAAGGCGCGCCGAATTGCTCAATCCCAGGAACGGATCAAACGCGTCAAGGCAGGCGAGTCGTCGGAAAATGGCTTATTTTTTCAGTCAGTTATAAATATCGGACTACGCAGGAGAGGCCGAAGGATAAACGTGCGATGGCAGGCAGAAAAATTCGAGGCGATTGATCGCGGGGCGCTTCCAGGCTCATCTAACGGCCGCTAGAAGAAGCTTGCCGCAACGCTCGTCGCAAGTTCTCGCCCCAAAATAACGCGCGCACAGGCAGCAAATTGCTGCAACGCACTATGAGTGATCAGAGCCCACTCTATGGCCTGCTTTCATGGTCGAATACAGATAAGCCGGCAACGCACAGGACAGGCCGATCGTCAGGTTTAGCACGACATACAGCCAAGGCTTCGGACCATCCTTGCGACTGAACATGTAAGCCCAGAACACGCCCGAAGTAATCAGAATGTCTGCGGTGAAGCCGCCAGCAGCGCCATTGGCGAACAGGGCGGAAGCAAACGCGGGCAGGTCGAGGCCCACCTCGCCAAAGAAATCGATGAAAAAGATATAAGGCACAATCGCACCAACGATGGCGGCCGCTAGATAGTACGTTCGCATCTGGATTCTCCTCGAGAATTGTCGCTACCACGGTGACAGGATTCGGCTTCTTAACGGCGGTTAAGTGCACTGTGCGCGCCGCGGGTAATAGCAACAATTACCTCGGACATCATCGTATTGCGGTAGCACCAGCGTAGACTTCGCGCATGCAATTCGGTTCTGTACTCAAACAGTGGCGCCAACACCGGCGGCTGAGCCAGCTCGCGCTGTCAGGCTTGTCCGGGATTTCCCAGCGACACATCAGCTTCTTAGAGAACGGCCGCGCCCAACCCAGCCGGCCTACCATCCTGGCGCTAGCCGACTGCATGGACGTTCCCCTGCGCGAGCGCAATGGCCTGCTGCAGGCAGCAGGATTCTCCGCGGCCTATCCGGAGTCCCTGGACGACGAGCAGATAGGCGTGTTTAAGCAGGCGCTCGAAGCGCAGCTGAACCACCACGACCCCTACCCGGCGATCGTGCTGGACGGTCGCTGGAACATGGTGATGGCAAACACTGGAGCCCTCCGTTTCTTCGCCGAATTTGTGGATCCGATGACGTGGCTGCAGGACATCGGCAACCCCGAAGCCTTTCAGATTGCGCGCCTCGTGCTGCACGACAACGGGCTTGCCCCTTTTATCGTGAACTGGACCGAGCTGGTTCAGAGCTTCCTGCAGCGCGCCAGGCGTGACCTGCTCGCGAATCCCGCCAATCAGGAACTGCCGATATTGATCGAGGAGATTCTGAGTCACCCGCGTGCCAGCAAGCGTTGGCAGGCCCCTCAGTGGCGCAGCCCACCGGCGCCTGCGATTACGCTGGCCATGCGCAAGGACGGGTTGAGCCTGAGCCTCTTCACCATGCTCGCCCACTTCGGTGCGCCGCAGCACGTCTCACTTGAGGAGATGTCTCTGGAGAGCTTCTTCCCGGCGAACGCGGCAACGCGCGAATGGTTCGACGCCGTCACTGCCGGCGCGAGCAACACCCGGCACTGAGGCGCAGCCAAGTTCTGATGGCAGGTGTTGGGCAAAATCGTTCGCTGTCGACACCCTTGCCTGTCCCGTGTCCCGCGCATACAATGCGCGCCCTCTCGAGGGGTCGTTAGCTCAGTTGGTAGAGCACCGGGCTTTTAACCTGTAGGTCCTGGGTTCGAGTCCCAGACGACCCACCAAATTTGACTTTCGCAGCGCCGCCAGGCGGCGCCTGCGACAAGTTGAATAACCATGTCGCGCCACTCATTGCCACGCGGTTAGACCGGAGCAGTTAGACCGGAGCAGGGAAACAGCGCTCTTTACCCGTCTCGCAGGCTTGAATGCCTGCGGACTCTCTA
>CAYGQC010000132.1:0-5555 GCA_964351875.1 uncultured Pseudomonadales bacterium | reverse complement strand
CGACCGCCGAAGTCCGTTCGGCGGCGAGTAGCCAGACTCTTGTCATCGCGAACGCGGGCGAAGCCCAAGTGCGGCGATCTCCCAATGCCCTGAGTTATGGCAAGTTGAGGAGATTGCCGCGCCGCTTCCGCGCCCATCATGGACCGGACCACCCCGATTAGACGTCACCGCCAATATTCCCCATTATTCAGGGCTGATCTACACACGATTCCACCGTCATATCCTGGGGAGACACCATGGTTGTTGAGTACGAAACCAAAGGCCGCATCGCGATCATTACGCTGAACCGACCGGAAGCGCGCAACGCTGTTAATGGCGACGTGGCGCAGGGTATGGAGGACGCGCTGGATCGCTACGAGGCAGACGACAACCTCTGGGTCGCCATCCTCACCGCCAACGGCAAAGCGTTCTGCGCGGGTGCAGATCTCAAGGAAATCGCTGCCGGCAACGGCCACAAGCTCGGTACCAAGAAAGGCGGCTTCGGCGGCATCGTGAGCCGCCAGCGCACCAAGCCCCTGATCGCCGCCATCGCGGGTAGCGCGCTGGCCGGAGGCACAGAGATTGCCCTCTCCTGCGACATGATCGTCTGCTCCACCGAGACGAATTTCGGTCTCCCCGAAGTCAAACGCTCACTGGTTGCAGGCGCAGGCGGGCTGTTTCGACTGCCTCGCGCCATCGGCCTTGCGCCGGCGCTGGAAGTCATCCTGACCGGTGACCCGCTATCGTCAGAACGTGCCTACCAGTTGGGCATGGTCAATCAGGTGGTGGATCCAGCCGAAGTGATGACCGCAGCCGAGGCACTCGCTGAGCGGATCGCCGCAAACGCTCCACTGGCCGTTCAGGCCTCGCAAAGCGTCGCCGTACGTGCCTTCATGGATGACGACGATGCCCTTTGGAGCGCGAGTGGCAAAGCGTTCGCATCCATAGTTAACACGGAAGACTTCAAAGAAGGCCCGAAGGCGTTCATCGAGAAGCGCGCCCCGAAGTGGCAGGGTAAGTAACCCGCGGCAAACATCGAAACGCTGAGTAACCGGAGATTCGAGATGGCAGAAGTCGCCCCGTATGACGACAGTGAAGTTCAGGACGTCGCGCACATGGAAGCGTTCGGCGCAGAGCTAGCTGATATCGACATCGCCCATTGGGACATCCACCGCGACAACAAGGAGCTGCCTTACCTCGAGCGGCTTCGGCGCGATGATCCAGTGCACTACCACGAACACGGCGTTGTGGGCCCGTACTGGTCCATCACCAGCTATGAAGACATCAAGCGGGTCGATACGGACCACGCGACGTTTTCTTCCGATCGTTCCATCTCGCTCTACGATCCGCCGGAAAATTTTAACTTTCCACAGTTCATCGCGATGGACCCACCGAAGCACGACGTCCAGCGCAAAAGCGTCGCCGGCGTTGTCGCGCCGCGCAACCTTGCGGAAATGGAGGCAACGATTCGCGGCCGCACTCAGAACGTGCTGGACAACCTCCCGATTGGAGAGACGTTCGACTGGGTCGACACCGTTTCCGTTGAGCTGACCACCATGATGTTGGCGACCCTCTTCGACTTTCCCTTTGATCAGCGGCGCCGACTCACGCGTTGGTCTGACGTCGCGACAAGCGGCCCTGAAACCGGGCTCGTTGCGAGTAATGAACAGCGACGCGCGGAACTGTTCGAATGCCTGGAAGCGTTCACGGAGCTGCGTAACGAGCGCAAAGGCCGGGAAGGTTTTGACCTGGTGACGATGCTGGCCAACGATCCCGCCACTGAAAACATGCCGCCTTTCGAGTTTCTC
The DNA here is from genome assembly GCA_964351875.1 of uncultured Pseudomonadales bacterium. GTDB lineage: Bacteria > Pseudomonadota > Gammaproteobacteria > Pseudomonadales > Azotimanducaceae > JANSWO01. The sequence goes on along the minus strand of CAYGQC010000132.1, from coordinate 3,768 downwards.
GGCAATCTCATTCTGCTGATCGTCGGCGGCAATGACACGACGCGAAACTCCATGTCCGGTGGCATCCTGGCCACCAATCGCTACCCTGAAGAACTGGCAAAGCTGCATGCAGATCCCGGCCTGATTCCAAACGCGGTAGCAGAGATCATTCGTTGGCAGACTCCGCTCGCCTTCATGCGTAGAACAGCCACGAAAGACGTGGAGCTGGGCGGCAAAACCATCGCCTGTGGCGATAAGGTGGTGATGTGGTACCTCTCCGGCAATCGCGATGAGAGCGTCTTCAAGGACGCGAACCGCCTGATCGTTGACCGCCCCAACGCTCGCCAGCACCTGTCATTCGGTTTCGGTATTCACCGTTGCATGGGCAACCGACTGGCGGAGATGCAGCTCCGCATTCTCTGGGAAGAGCTGCTGCCGCGTTTCGAGCGCATCGAAGTTGTCGGCACGCCCACCCGAATTCGCTCACCGTTTATCCGCGGCTATGGCTCGATGCCGGTTATCGCGCACAGAAAGTAGCTTATGGGTTCTCCTTGGATCGGCAACGCGTAGATCAGCGACGCTCTGGACTGACATGTCTGAAAACGTACTCCTCGAAGAAAACATCGGCCACATACGTGTGCTTCGGCTGAACCGGCCAGCGCGTAAAAACGCCTGCAACGACGAACTGGGCTGGACGATCGTCAACGCCGTCCAGCGCGCAGCCCATGACGACAGCGTTCGAGCGATCGGCATAACCGGTTCTGGCGATGCATTCTGTTCCGGCGCGGATCTCGCCCGCGAGCCGAGCGACGACGTCTCCCAACTGTCGTCCCAGGACAAAGCCCTCGACGATTTACACTGGGTATCGCGTTTCTACACGGGTATCCGACTCGAATGCGACAAGCCCGTCGTGGCGGGCATCAACGGGATCGCGGTTGGCGCGGGGCTTGCGCTCGCCATGTGCGCAGACATGCGCATTGCCTGCGCAAGCGCTCGTCTGCACCCCGGCTACATACGCGCGGCAACCTCGCCTGATGGCGGCTTGTCGCTCACCCTGCCCCAGCTCGTTGGCCACGAGAAAGCGATGCGTTTTCTGCTGGACCCTCGGATGGTGAGCGCAGATGAAGCGCTCACGCTGGGGATCATCGGTGAGGTAACGCCTGATGCGGAATTTGCTGATCGGTTTATGGCGACCCTGACGCATCTCGCGAATCAGTCACCCATCGGCGCTCGGCAAACCAAGCGTCTGGTCGTGCGTGCGCTGGCTGGTGTCGATGCCGAGGCTCATCTGCGCAACGAGATGAGCTACGTCGGCAGAGGGCTCGGCAGCGAAGACGGCAAAGAGGCCGTCAAGGCGATCATGGAAAAGCGCCAGCCCGTTTACCGCGGCAAGTAAGCGCCGATTTCAGCTAGCTAGCTGCCATTCTCCGAGCGAACAATGCCGGCACTCTGCAGCGCGGCGATCTCGGAAGCATCAAAACCCGCGCTTGCCAACACATCGTCAGTATCCGCACCCGGTTTGGGTGACGGCCCCCGCGGCCGAACATTGGCGTTGTGAAAACGCATGGGAATGTTCACCGTTCGATAATCACCAACGTCGGGGCTGTTGATCGTCGGGAACATTCCGATGTCCTCGGCTTGAGGGTCGCTGGGCACTTCGTGCAGCCCTAGAACGGGCCCCCAGATCACGCCGTGGCGATCAAATATCTCGCCCCACTCATCACGACTACGCTGGGCGAGCGTCTCATCGACCTCCTGCACCATCGCCTCCATATTGCGGTAGCGAATGGAGTTCTCTGCAAAACGAGGATCTTCAAGCCAGTCTTCCCGGCCGAGTGCTTTCGCAAACGGTGCAAACGTATCGTGCCCGGGCATATTGAACACGACCCATTTGCCGTCGCCACAGGGATAGCGGTTGAACTGGGGTCCGAGGGCCTGGAAACGTGAACGGTGGGTCACCGGCGCTTCGTCCACAGCGGTCGTCGCGTAATCGGAAGCCTGGGTCCAGATAGCGGTTTCGAACAACGACGTCTCCACAGCCTGACCCTCACCGGTTTTCTCCGCCAGCCGAAGCGCCGCAAGGATCGCGCCGACCAGTGCGAGCCCGGCCGTATGATCGCCCTGGGCCGGGCGCGCCATCGGAACCACGCCGTCGGAACCATCGCGCATGGCATCGTAGAGGCCCGAGCGGCCAAAGAAAGCGGTCACGTCGTAGCCTGGCCGCTGAGCTTCGCGACCATCCGTACCGTAGCCAGTCAACGTTGCATGTACGAGCTGTGGTTGAATCGCGAGAAGGCTATCGGGATCGAGGCGAAACTTTTCCTGGCGTCGGCGCAGCAGGTTGCACATAAAGATGTCCGCAGACGCGACGAGCTTGTGCACAAGCTCCTGACCCTCGGGCTTGTCGAGCGCCACCAGAATCGAGCGCTTGCCGCGATTGTCGACGTCGAATTGCCAGTCATAGGCTTTCAGGGCGTCAACGTTATCCTGCGGCTCCGGAAATTTCGGTGGCCGACCTTTCTGCCTCATCGGATCACCGGTCAAGGGCTCCACCTTGATCACGCTCGCACCGAGATCCGCCAGGATCGCACCCGCACTCGGCGCGGCCATCCAGTTATCGATCTCCACGACCGTGACACCGTCCAGGGGCGCCATTTGGCTACTGCTCACGAACCTACTCCTTACCGAAACAATCGATTTTCTATTGGCTGGCCGTTTGATTGAAGCCCAGCCACCAACCTTGGACGCGCCTATCCCGGGTTCGCATCCTGACGATAACGAGTAGGATCAGCAACACCGGCGGCGACAAAGCCGTCCCGTCGAAGCCGACACGCGTCACACCGACCACAAGCCTCACCGGCGTCACTGGCCTGGTAGCAAGAGACCGTCTTGCTGTAGTCCACACCAAGTGAGAGCCCCAGCGAGATTATCTCACCCTTGCTGAGATCAATAAGCGGTGTGCCGATACGGATCATTTCACCCTCAGTGCCGGCTCGAGTGGCGAGGTTGGCCATGGCCTCGAACGCGGCAATGAAGTCTGGTCGGCAATCCGGGTAGCCCGAATAGTCCACTGCGTTTACGCCGATGAAGATATCGCGCGCGCGCGTGACCTCCGCCCAGCCCAGGGCGTAGCTGAGAAAGATCGTATTGCGCGCCGGCACGTAGGTGATGGGAATGCCTTCGCTGGGCGCCTCGGGTACCGCAAGCGTCTCGTCCGTCAGCGCAGAACCGTCGAACGCAGCAAGGTCGATATTCACGACGCGATGCTCGACAACGCTCGCTGCCTCCGCAAGCTGGGCCGCCGCAACCAGTTCGGCTCCGTGACGCTGGCCGTAGTTGAACGCCATGGTCCGGCAGGCAAATCCATCGGCCTGCGCTTTTGCCAGAACGGTCGCGGAGTCCAACCCGCCGGATAGAAGGACGATCGCTTCGCGCGATTGGCTCGACGCAGTGTGCTCGTTCACGATTACTCTCTCGCCGAGGCTTCGACGGCGCTCGGAATTGGCTTGAGGATTTACAGATCGATCAACGGCTGGGGCTAACGCCCAGGTTCATCGTTCCAGAGAATTTTGTGCAATTGGAGCTGAAACCGGGCTGGCAGCCGATCCTCAAGCATCCATTTCGCCAGCGTTGCCGGCTGAAGCTCGGCCCAGCTCGGCGAAAACAGCACCTCATCGGCTCGGCTGTAAAGATCGTATTCGTCAGCCTTCATTCGGGCCCAGTCGTAGTCCGCTCGCGAACACACGACAAACTTAATCTGATCGGTGCTGCGTAAATCGTCAAGGTTCG
>CAYGQC010000131.1:0-11148 GCA_964351875.1 uncultured Pseudomonadales bacterium | reverse complement strand
ACCAAATCTGCGTCGTAGACCAGGCCAGGCGTGCCCGCCCGGTCTGCGCGAACGACACCAGCACCAACATCAAACGGATCGCTCAGATCGTCCCCGAAGCTCTCCTTCAGCCCGCCGTTCGCAGCGCTGGTCATGATCGCAGAGCGAATCATGGCCGGGCTCCAATCCGGGTGAGCCTGCTTCAGGATCGCGCCGATGCCGGCAACGTGCGGACTCGCCATCGAGGTACCACTGATGCTCTGGAATAGCTGTCCCGGGAGTTGGCCATCATTCGGAAACGGCGTCTGAGCGGCGAGAATGCCGACACCAGGCGCTGCTACATCCGGCTTGATGATGTCTGGCTCACCGAGGTTTGCTCCCCGCGAGGAGAAGACCGCAACCGTATTGTCTTTGGAGAATTGCAGATCTTCGCTCAGCGTCGCCGAGGTGTCCGCGCCGCCGGCGATAGCCGCAACAATTGCGCCGCCATCTTGCTCGGAGATCATCAGACCCGGGATCTCGATGCCCGTTCCATCACCACCCATGGTGAACGGCGATCCAGCATTGTTATAGACCACAACCGCGCTCGCACCGGCCGCCTGGGCATTCAGGAATTTGTCCGTAAAGGCACAACCGCCGCGCTGAATGAGCGCTATGTTGCCAGCTATCGTGTCGGCGTTCGCCAACGCTTCGCATGCATCGGTGCCGTCGCCGACCCCGTCATCTGCAGCAACCAGATCGGCCGTCACGACACCGGATTCGGTAAGCGGCAGAGAAATGGCTGCCTCGACGCCTTCGTAAAGGCCGGTGGCAGATGCGTCGGTAGAGACCACGTCCAGGCCATTATTGAACACCTGGCTGTCAGCAGTCGCGCCGACAGAGGTAAGCCAGGGAACGCCAGCCGGCGTGCCTGTCGTGTCCGCATCTGGTCCGGAGTTGCCTTGAGCCGCTGCCACGAAAACGCCAGCGTCTCCAGCAAACAGGAAGGCGATGTCATCAGCACCACCGAAGACCGTGGACGGACCGCCGATGGAATAGTTGATCACATCTACACCGTCAGCGACGGCTTGATCAATGGCCGCCATCGCATCCGAAGATGCACAGCCACCATCGAAGCCTTCGGGAGGGAAGCTGCCGTTCCAGCAGATCTTGTAGGCAGCAACGCGGGCTCGCGGCGCCATGCCGCTGACCGTTCCCAGGTCTTCACCCTCGATGCTTGCATCGACGCCCCAGTTGCCTGCCGCAGTTGATCCGACATGGCTACCGTGGCCGTCCTGGTCTCGAGCGGACAGGAATTCTTCCGGCAACAAGCCCGCTTCACCGAAGCCAGCGAAGTAAAAGCGTGCACCAAGCAGCTTGTTGTTACAGGTGAATTCGGCGTCGTTAGCGTTGTAGTTGCTGTTGCCGAACTCACATGCGTCACCACTCCAGCCAGCAGGCGGTGGGCCGTATTCCGTCAGCGGGCCTGTGTCGCCATACAGCGGCGTCGGCTCATCAGCGAAACTTGGGTGCTCTGGCCAGATACCGGAGTCGACGATGCCAACGATGACATCCTCACCCGTCGCACCGTATGACCAGGCGCCATTGCGGCCGCGGAGACGCAGATATTTGGGCGTATTATCCGTTTGCATCTGTCGAATCTCATCGGCAAACACTCGACGTACACCGTCCATCTGATTGAGCTGGCTTGCCTGAGCCTCGGTCATGCGCGCGGCAAAGCCGTTAAACGCGTTGGTATAGCTGTAGATCTTTTTGCCACCACCGACAGACGCCAACATGGAGTTGTGTTCGTCCAGCAGAAAAGACTGGTAGGCCTGAACGTCGGCGCTCGCCATATCCAGCTTAGAACCGACCGCGGGTTTCGTAGCCGCAAGACCCGAAATACCGCCGTTGTAGGCAACCAGCGGGTCTGCCCCGAGCTGAACGATGTAGACGCGAGAATTGTGCTTGGCCGCGAGAGCCGCTGAGTGTGCCAGTTCGGGCGTTACCGTAGGCGGCGCCGGCTGGGCGGTTGTGGTTTGAGCCGCGAACGCAGCCAGACCAAGAGAAACGCACGCCGCGAAAGGCGCGAAACGATGGAACATACAATCCCCCTTCTATGTGTATGTCCGATTAACCGAGGGTTGCTCGGCTTTGATTTGCTCCTGGTATTACTTCAACGCTAGACCGGGATCACCAGACACTAACGTCGACCGCGCCGCTGGTCAGCAGCACTTGAATCCAGAACCAAACCCCCGCGCAGACAATAAACCCGGCCCCGCTGAAACGCGAGCCTGCCCAGAGTCTCCGTCAACAAACCTTACAACTCGCGAGAGCCCTGCGCCAGTGCCGGTTGCGCACGCCACAAGGCACTAGCCGCGTTTCTGGACCGTTCAAAGGGTCATGAGGTCAGCGAATCTGCCCACGTGGCGTGTGCAGAGTCAGCCTGTTGAGGCGCCCCCTGAATGCCGCACATCTTTACCGCGTACGGCGTACACAATGTATTCACAGATGTTCTTGGCGTGATCGCCAATTCGCTCAAGCCCGCGAGCGGCCCACAGAACGGCGAGCACGATGTCTACGTTGTCCACGCCTTCCGCGAGCGAGCGGGCTCGCTCTTCGTGAATCGCTCGATAGAGCTCATCCACGGCGGCGTCCATCGCGATAACCCGAAGGGCCTTATCCGCATCCCCCCGACCGACGGCATCGAGCGCCTCAAACAATAACGCCTCAACGGCGGCATGCAGCTTGCGCAGATCGGAATACTGATCTGCCGGCACAGAATGCCTCGACAACTTACGCGCGAGCTTAGCGATCTTCTCAGCTTCATCACCAATCCGCTCAAGATCCGTACTCGAACGCATAACTGCGATCATCGTGCGCAGATCGGTGGCTGTGGGCTGACGAAGAGCAATGATCTGGACGCAGGCGTCATCCAGGCGCTTCTCCATCGCGTTGACCTGATCTTCGACCTGACTGATGCGTGAGGCGGACTCATCGCTGTGCCGGAAAAACGCCTCACCGGCGTCGCCAACCTGCTGCTCGACAAGCGCACCCATCTCGATGAGTAGTCGCTTGGCGCTATCCATCTCACTATCGAACTGTCCGGAGATATGACGATTCATGATTCTTGTCCTGGCTGGGTTAGCGGCCGGTTTTGAGGCTACTCAACAGGCCAACCGAGTATGGAAAAACTGGTCGGTTTTCCCGCGTCTCACGCGCGGGTATCAACCGTAACGACCGGTTATGTAGTCTTCGGTGCGCTGTTTCTGCGGATTCGTAAAGACCTCTTCGGTCAGCCCGAACTCGATCAGTTCACCAAGATACAGGAAGGCCGTGTAGTCGGATACGCGAGCAGCTTGCTGCATGTTGTGGGTAACGATGACGATCGTGTAGTCGCGTTTCAGCTGGCTGATGAGTTCCTCGATTTTCAACGTCGATATCGGATCGAGTGAGGATGCAGGCTCATCCAGCAACAACACCTGTGGTTGCACCGCGATAGCACGAGCGATCACCAGGCGCTGCTGCTGCCCCCCGGACAGACCGAGCGCCGAGTCCGAAAGCCGGTCTTTCACCTCATCCCACAGAGCAGCGCTGCGAAGCGCCGCCTCGACGCGATCTTCAAGCTCGGAGGCAGGCAACTTGCCGTGCAGTTTCAGACCGAAAGCAACGTTTTCGAACACGGATTTGGGAAACGGATTGGGACGCTGAAAAACCATGCCAACACGCTGCCTGAGCTGCGCTACATCGACTGCCGGCGAGAGAATATCCTGGCCATCGAGGCTTATCGTCCCGGCCGTCGTAACATTCGAAATCAGGTCGTTCATGCGATTAAAGCAGCGCAGCAGCGTGCTCTTGCCACAGCCCGAAGGCCCGATGAACGCCGTGACCTGCTGGCCGGGGATGACCAGATTGACGTTTCGCAGCGCCGCATCCTGGCCATACCACAGCGAGAAATCCCGAACGCGAAGGCGCGGATCGGCTATCGGCACATCCAAAGTGCTGATCGTTTCTTCCGCACTGACGCCTACGCTTTCCAACTCTGCGTCCGTCACGATTGTTGAACTCCTCGATAGCGTCGCTCTAGCCTGGCACGCAGCGCATAGGCTGACAGGTTCAGAATCAGAACAATGGCCACCAGCAGCAGCGCCGTTGCGAACAACACCGGCTTCGCTGCCTCGATATTCGGGCTTTGGAAACCGACGTCATAGATGTGGAAACCCAGGTGCATGAATTTCCGTTCCAGATGGACGAAAGGAAACTCCCCATCAATCGGCAACGCCGGCGCGAGCTTGACGACCCCCACGAGCATCAGCGGCGCAACTTCTCCCGCTGCCCGCGCCACTGCCAGAATGATACCGGTGAGTATCGACGGGCTGGCGACGGGCAATACTACTCGCCATAGCGTTTCGGCTTTCGTCGCGCCGAGTGCGAGCGCGCCTTCGCGCAGCGCTCGCGGCGCTCGCGAAAGACCCTCCTCGGTTGATACAACAACCACAGGAAGCGTCAGCAGCGCCAGCGTCAAGGACGCCCATAAAAGCCCTGGCGTGCCGAACGTCGGCGCCGGCAAACGATCATCAAAAAATAACTGATCAACAGAGCCGCCAATCACATAGACGAAGAAGCCGAGGCCGAACACCCCATAGACAATGGACGGCACCCCGGCGAGGTTGTTAACCGCAATACGCGCAAAGCGAACAACCGGTCCCGGGCGGGCATACTCGTGCAGATACAGCGCGGCCAACACGCCAAACGGCGTCACCAGCACCGACATGATCATCACCATCAACACAGTGCCAAAAATGGCTGGATACACGCCCCCTTCGGTATTAGCTTCGCGCGGGTAGTCGGACAGAAAGCTGGAAATACTGCTGAAGAAATGACCCAGCTTGTCGACGACACCCATCGCGTTGGGCTGCCAGTGGCGTACAACGTCGTTCGCGGTAACCAGTAGCTCGCCGCCCGCGGGCAGCATCAACACAAGACCGCCTTCAGGGTGCTCCTGCCCTGGGACCACGCCTGCCAAACCGTAGGCGTTTCCCCACTCTCGACGCTCCACGACGAGCGCATCGACGGGCAGGCTGCGAGCAATGATGTTTCGCTCAAAGAGCCAGACAAAATCTGCCCCCGCGACCCGACGATTTCCGGTCTTGAGCAGCAACCGGTCAAACGTCGCGGCCGAACCTGTATCAGCGACACTCAGCCCGGTGGCTTCCAGATACTGACTACGCGCGATGGTCTCCCGCTCGACCACCTCGCCGAGATAAAGACGGGTCGATTGCTCAGCAGGGTCGACATAGGTGATCTGAATAACGTCGGACGGCCAGAAATTGGCCAGCGCCCGCACGCCGATCAGTGCCATCAGGCCAAGCATGGCCAACAGCGCGATAGCAACCGCGGAGGCGGTGAGCCAGATCCACGGATCGCCGGACCGAAACCATGCCGCAAAGGAACTGCCAGAGGTTTGCATTGATCCACTGCGCATCAGAGATTGCCGTACTTGGTGCGGAGCCTTGCGCGCACGACTTCGGCCACCGTGTTAAACGCGAACGTGATGACAAATAGCACCGCAGCCGTTAGAAACAATAGTCGGAAGTGGCTGCTGTTAATCTCGGATTCCGGCATCTCTACGGCGATGTTGGCGGCGAAGGTACGCATGCCCTCGAAGATATTCAGTTCCATGATCGGCGTATTGCCGGTCGCCATCAGAACAATCATGGTTTCGCCGACGGCGCGCCCCATGCCAACCATCACCGCCGAGAAAATACCCGGGCTGGCGGTCAATATGACGACCCGCGTAAGCGTCTGCCATTGGTTAGCCCCCAACGCCAGCGCGCCACTGCGCAAATGCTCGGGTACCTGGTAAATCGCATCCTCTGCAATCGTAAAGATGGTTGGAATAACAGCAAGCCCCATGGCCAGGCCAACGACCAGCGCATTGCGTTGGTCGTAATTGAGGCCGGCAACTTCTCGCAGCCAGGTTTTCGAATCACCTCCGAAGAACTGGATCTCAAAGATCGGGCCTAGCGCGAACGCAACCACCACAAGCAACACGAGTGGGAGCAGCAGGATCACTACGTGCCAACCCCGGGCTAACCGATACCAGCGCTGCGGTAACAAGCGCCACAACGCGCCGAGCAACAGCACGCCCGGGGGCAGCACAACCGCAATGCTGAGCACCGCGGACAGGTTGCGCTCGATAATCGGAGCAAGCCAAAGGCCTGCGAGGAAGCCGAGTATCACCGTCGGTAGCGCCGCCAGAAGCTCGATGCCGGGCTTCACCACCGAACGGAGTCCGGGGGCCATGAAAAACGCCGTATATATTGCCGCCATCACCGCGATCGGGACCGCAAACAACAGCGCGTAGGCCGCTGCTTTAAGAGTGCCGAAGAGCAATGGGGTCAAGGAGAATTTGGGCTCGATATCGTTATCCGCAGACGACGATTGCCACATGAACACCGGCTCGTCATAACCCTCGTACCAGACCCGCTGCCAGAGCGTCTGCCAGGAAATCTCCGGATGAGCATTCGAGACTGTGTACAACTGCAATTCTGCAGCCGCTAGCAGCAACAGCCTGTCAGCCCGCGGCGAGAACGCAGCAAATTGCCAGTCACGCTCGGCAATCCGAATCCGCTCCAGACGCTCCCCCGTGGTCGCGTGATAGAGGCTGAGCTCCCCACCGCCCGAGAGAGTGGCAAAACTCTTTCGTCGCGACTCGCTGACAACGAAGCGCAAATCAGGTGCTGGCGCGAACCCGCGAATCCGGTGCATCTCAAACTGGCTGTCCCGGCGCAGCAGGGAAAACTGCGACAGCTCACCCGATGGGCTCGCGACGATAATCGACTGGCGACCCGCCAGCGGCATGATTCCGGCGTGGCTGGAAACACTTACTTCCGTGCGGCTTTGCAGTTCGATCGCCGTTCGCGAGACGGACCAGACTATGAGCTCCGCGTCGCCTGACACCGTGTCCGTGAGACCGTACAGCCAGCGACCCTGGGGACCAAACAGCAAATCGCGCAGCGGCTGTTGCAGACTCAGCGACACCTGTTGCGGTGGTTCCAGAGAGAAGCCAGGGTCAGCGTCAGCGTAGCGCCGCAGCGACAACGTGCGTGTGTCGCCAGACTCAGCGACATGAGCGACGAGCAAGCGCTCGCCATCGAAGTAGGTGTCGAAGACTCGCCCATCGATACCGCCGAGGGCATCGCCTTCGAATAGCGAATCAAGCCGGGCTTCGATCCTGCGCTCACCGTCGACAAACGAGATCGGGTAGCGCGCTTGATAGAAGCGCAGCCCGCCATCGGCATCGAGGAGCGCATATCGCTGCAGTGTGCCGGACAGAGCCTTCGCCGCGACAACTGCGCCTTCAGACGCAGCGTTAGCTTTTCCAGCGGGAAAACTTGCGCCGCTGGCAAGGCCAACGAAGAGTGCACCGCGCTGGGCATCCACCAGGAATAACCATTCCGCCGTATCGTTAACATCCGCAAACAGCGCGCTTGAGGTGTCCAGGGGCAGCGTTTTCGAGGGGGATATCGATGCCGGCAGGAACAGCGGAATGGTCACCCAAACGAGGTAGCCAAAGAGGAGCAGAATCGCTCCGATCACCCCGAAGCCGCCGATCGTCACAGCAACAGAGGCGCTACGGTCGACGAGTGCGCGCCGAACGGACAGCACAGCGGCTGAACGCGAATCTGCCACTAGCGACTCCACGCCGTGGCGAGCGTGCGCGGTGCGTCCATCGTGGTGCGGACGGACGGCGGAATCTGGCACGCGTTAGTTGAGACGGCGGCGCTCCCGGTTAGCAATCTGAGCAGAAAGCGGAATGTAGCCATCCTTCAGCACAATTTCCTGTCCCTGACGGGACAACACAAACCTCAGAAACGCAGCGGTTACCGGATCTACCGCTTCGCCAGGGTGTTTGTTGACGTAGATGTACAAGTAGCGCGACAGCGGGTAGCTACCATCCTTCGCCGCGACCGCGCTCGGCAGTACTGCGCCTGTTGAGTCATCCCGGAGTGCAAGCGCTTTCACACCGGCGGTTTTGTAACCGATGCCCGAATAGCCGATTCCGCCAAGGCTACTGCCAACGGATTGAACGACACTCGCGGAGCCCGGCTGCTCATTGACGGAATTGAGAAAGTCGCCAGAACACAACGCCACTCGCTTGAAATATCCGTAAGTACCGGAAACCGAATTTCTGCCGTAAAGCTGAATAGGCCGGTTTTGCCAGGTTCCGCCGAGTTCCAGCTGCCCCCACCGCTGTAGCGGCCGCGCGGAGCCACAGCGCCGGTTCACCGAAAACAGTGCATCAACCTGGTCGAGCGCCAATTCAGTCAACGGGTTGTCCTTGTGCACATAGATCGCGAGCGCATCCATCGCGACCCGCACCGAGGTTGGCTTGTATCCGTGTCGTTCTTCGAATGCCATGAGCTCGTTGCTCTTCATCCGTCGGCTCATCGGCCCGAGGTTGGCGGTGCCTTCCGCGAGCGCCGGCGGCGCAGTTGATGATCCAGGTGCTTGCACTTGCACTCTGACCTTGGGATGCAGCCGCTGGAAGCTCTCTGACCACAACGTCATGAGGTTCGCGAGGGTGTCCGAACCAGTGGACGTAAGCGAACCAGTCAATTCGGCATCACCGCCGTATTCAGCGAGGCCAACAAGCGGATCTTGAGGGGCGACAGGCGCATCGAAGCTCAACTGCGCAAAGGCCGTAGCCGGACTCAGCCAAATAGCCACCGAGGCGAGCATCGCCAACACAAAGCGCACCAGCCCAGACGAGCTGTTCCAGTGACAAGCCTGGAGGCTAGAAGGAAATGGCGGCCCCACTCGCTCAGGAACCATCGGTCTCAGACACCGAATCGAGCGCTGAAGGGTCAATGGCGCTAAGCGTTTGCGACACCGGGAAGTCGCAGCAGAAACGGCTGCCCTGCCCCAGCTCGGACTGGATCGACAGCGTAGAGTTATGTCGCTTGAGCACATGCTTCACGATGGCGAGGCCGAGACCGGTGCCGCCGCGAACTCGCGCGGCAGCCAGATCAACTCTGTAGAAGCGTTCTGTCAGTCGAGAGATGTGCTCCGGCGCGATGCCCATCCCGCTATCGGTGACAGCCAGATGCACGCCGCTGTCGGACTGATCGAAGGACACGGTAATCACGCCGCCTTTCGGGCTGTAACGAACCGCATTGGCAACCAGATTCATCAGAGCGCTATGCAGTTCCTTACTGACACCGCGAATCTTTACCCGGCTCGCCAGCTCGAGCCGAAACTCATGCCGCCCATCGCTCAGGCCCTCTGCTTCACGCACAACCGCGTGCGCGAGAGACTCTACGTCGATCGCTTCCAACTCACTGGCTGACGGCGGGCTGCTGGCCTCGAGGCGGGTCAGCAGGAGCAGATCGCCGACGAGCGCTTCCATTCGGTGTACCGGCGAGACCAGCTTGCTGGCGAGGAGCTGGATATCCACATCGCTGACGTCTTCGTCCGTCATCGTCTCGAGATAACCCGCAACGACCGTCAACGGCGTGCGCAGTTCGTGGGAGACGTTGGCGATGAAATCCTGACGCATCGTCAGCAGGCGATACAGCTGGGAGACGTCGCGCACGAGTACCAGGCGGGTTCTGCTGCTGACGTCGATCACGCGAACTTCCAAGCGCACGCCGGCAACGAACGGCGACATGATCTCCAGCACGTGATCGTCGATTCCGCCGTCAAGGAGCCTTGCAAGCTGCGGGTCCCGCACCAGCGCTAACAGGTCTCGACCCATATCCTTGCTGCTCAGCCGAAGCAACCGGCCCGCAGCCGGATTAAAGCGTGTGATCAGGCCACGCTGGTCGATAACGACGGCAGCGTCCGGCAGCGCTTCGGTAACGATTTGCAGTTCTGCCATCCGTCGCAGAATGTTGCGCGTACGACTTCGTGACGCATGCACGCTCCGATGCACAGAGCCAGCGGTGTCCGCCCAACTCGACGACAGCCCGTTGGCACGCCGCAGTGGGTGCCTGGCCCAGCGGGAAAATCGCCGCTGCTGCACCGTTTGATAGGCGATCCAAACCAGGGCGATAGCGAGCAGCAGCCAGGGCGTCAGGTCCAGGACAGGACCGACGAGCAGAACCGCGAGCAGCGACGCACCGAGGGCGACGATTTCACTCATGGACAGCTTCGGCAACCGTGCGCTCCACACTCAAACTTTCAGGGAATACGATGATAGCCTGCCGACTTGCCGGACGCGCATCTGATTCCGGCTGAAAGCTTCGGAGAACGGCACGGCAACATGACTGAATCCACCAACGACCTGCTGACCACTTTCGCGCTGCCGGTTTACCTGCTCGCAGTAGTCGCCGAGGCCCTCGCCAGCCGACGCAGGAACGCGTACGACAAGCGCGACAGCGCCTACTCTCTGGCGATGCTTCTCGCCTCCGCCGTTGTCGAAGTCTTGCCTCGCCTCGTTTTCGTTGCAGCCATGCTGGTTCTTGCAGACATCAGCCCGCTGAGGGATATCGTTCAGCGCCAGTGGTGGGCGTGGTTGCTTCTCTTCGTGCTGGACGATTTCACCTACTACTGGTTTCACCGCGCCAATCACAGCGTCCGCCTCCTCTGGGCCGGGCACGTAAATCACCATTCATCACAATATTTCAATCTGGCGACAGCGCTGCGCCAGGGCGTGGGCGAGCGCGTACCCAAGCTTGTGTTCTGGCTGTGGCTGCCACTGCTGGGCTTCGACGTAGCAATGATCATCACCATGATCGGCTTGAATCTGTTCTATCAATTCTGGATTCACAGCGCACTGATTGATCGCGGGCCAGCCTGGTTTGAAGCCGTGTTCAACACACCGTCGCATCACCGCGTGCACCACGCCAGCAACGTGCGTTATCTCGATCGTAACCACGGCGGCGTGCTGATCGTGTGGGACCGCCTGTTTGGAACCTTCGCTGCAGAGCTCAGCGATGACCCGCCACGCTTCGGGCTGACCAAGAATCTGGTTGAACCGACACTGTGGCAGACGCTCACCCACGAATACGCGGCAATCATCAGGGATTGGCGCCGCGCAAACTGCTGGCGGGACAGATTACGGATAATGTTCTGGGCGCCAGGCTGGCAATTCGACGGCCCTGACCAGCGCGCGAACACGCTGCGCAGAACGGCCGCGCAGCCGGACTGACCCAAAGGGATCATCCTGGTGGGGTTGGGGTGGAT
>CAYGQC010000130.1:0-11429 GCA_964351875.1 uncultured Pseudomonadales bacterium | reverse complement strand
CCCGTGTAGAGCTCGTGGGCCAGGCGTTTCGCGACGCGGGAGCCACAGTAATCGACGCGCGCCCGGCGTTCGATTCAGACCACACGCACCTTATCTACAACAATCTGCTGCACCCGGTAATGTCATCGCGAACCCCGGATGCGCAGTACCAGAAGATGGTGGAGCGAGTTCAACAGCTCGATCCTAACGACGATTCCGACGGCGCTCGCGTGCTTCGCGCCCAGGTATCGAACTACAAAGATTGGGCCACCAGCAATGAGGAGCGCACGCATCTGCGCTGGCATTGGCATGAGTTCTTCAAGAACGTTGATGTGCTTCTGACGCCCGTCATGCCTACTGCCGCCTGGCCGCACGATCACTCAGCCTTTGGTGAGCGCACTATCACGGTGAACAACGAGCAGCGGCCCTACTTTGAGCAAACGTTCTGGGCAGGTCTCACGGGTGTGAGCTACCTCCCCTCCACAGTGATTCCCACGGGGCTGAACGGGCAGGGACTGCCAATAGGCATTCAGATCGTAGGGCCCGAGTTCGGCGACCTGCAGACGATCGGCGCAGCCCGGCTGCTGGAACAGGAAGGCTTCGCCTTTACGCCGCCTTCGGCCTATGTTTGAACCCGCTAGAGCATTCGGGCAATGAGCCGCGCCGTTGCGCACCCGAACATCGCGCTGGTGAAGTACTGGGGTAAGGCGGACACAACCCTCAACATTCCAGCAGTACCCTCGCTATCGATCACACTGGATACGTTCGTCTCCGAAACCGAGGTTACACCAGCGTCAAAGACATCCGGGGCAGACGAGATTGTTCTGGATGGCAAACCTGCAAACGATCCCAAGATAAACAGCTTCCTGGCGGCCGTGCGTCAAACCCACGAGTTGCCAGCTTTGCTGATCAACAGCAGCAATAACTTCCCTACGGCTGCGGGCCTGGCGTCGTCCGCATCCGGGTTCGCCGCACTCGTGCTGGCAATCGATGCAGAGTTTGATCTGGGATGGGACAGCGCAGCGCTGGCCCAGTGGTCTCGAATAGGGTCAGGGTCAGCTCCACGATCGCTGTTCGGACCGATGGCGGAGATCACCGGGCCGGACTGGATTGCGCGCCCGCTGAACGCTGATTCAATGCCAGCGATGTCCGTCGTCGTAGCGATCACGTCGAAAGCGCGCAAAACCACGAGCTCATCAGAGGGTATGACAGCTTCAAGAAAAACGTCACCCTACTTCGACGCCTGGGTGTCCACGGCGGATGCCGATATGGCCGCCGCGCGCCAGGCGATCAGCGCGGGCGATTTCGACGCTCTGGCAAGCGTCGCCGAACATAGCTGCATGAAGATGCATGCACTTATGTTGTCTACCAAACCATCATTGCGTTACTGGAACCCCACTACCGTAGCTTGCCTGGACTGCGCCTCACAAATGAGGCTCGATGGCGTGCCAGTTTTCTGCACGATAGACGCGGGCCCCCAGGTTAAGGCCATCTGCACACAGGACGCAGCCGAGACCGTTGCCGCGAAGTTCGCAGCAATCGGGGGCTTGTTAGGGGTGCATACACTAGGCCTTGGCCAGGGCGCGCGCGTCGTCGACTGACAACTCAGCTCATCACCGGCAATCTCGATGACCAGCAAAACGATTCAGTGCAGCGCGCCCGGCAAGGTAATGATCGCCGGCGAGTACGCTGTCTTAGACGGAGCGCCGGCCTGGCTGACCTCGATCGATCGCCGAGCCATCGTGAACGTCCACGCGCTCAACTCTGACCGTTGGCGAGTCACCAGCAGTGGCGGCGTCGAAGGCCATGCTGAACACTCGCTCGCTGATCTGCGCAGCGACATGCTCACCGCAGACAGCCCGGCATATCTGCTAAGCGCGGTGCTGAGAAGCGCTAGCGAGAAGCACCTGAGCCGGCTCCAAGGCGCGGAGCTAAGCATTGACACAAGCGAGTTCAGCCGAGACGGCTTGAAGCTTGGCATCGGTTCGAGCGCGGCCGTCACGGTGGCGGTTCAGGCCGCTGTTGCGGCGCTCATTGGCGAGCTGCCCGATCACAGCCACGCCCAGGCTGCGCATCGTCTCGCTCAGCATGGCAGCGGTTCCGGCGCGGATGTTGCGACGGTCTTCTACGGCGGAAACCTGTGGTTCCAGGCAGGCACCGCAACCTCCTTTCCAGCACCGACTGGCTTCAAGCCTTTGTTTGTCTGGAGCGGAGAATCCGCCAGCACCACGGAGCTCGTCGCCCGCTACCGGGCGGCTAGCGTTGATTCGAACAGCGCGCCTCGAGAGGCGTTAACCTCGGCTTCCCTCGCCCTGGTCACTAGCACCAACAAACCACAAGACCTCGAACGGTTCGCCGAAGCGCTGGAAAAGTTTGATGAAGCCTATGAGATCGGTATCTTCAGCCGCGCCCACCGAGCAATCGCGACGCTTGCGAAGTCGCGGTCAATCCCCTACAAACCCTGCGGCGCTGGTGGTGGCGATCTCGGCATCGCCTGGAGCAACGACAGCAGCGCCCTGAAGAGCTTGCGTCGCACGCTCGCTGAAGCTGGTTATCCCTGTATCGATCTGGAGCCCACACACCATGGCGTCGACGTCCATCTCTGACGGCAAGTCCGATAGCGGCTCCCGCATACCGAACTTCTTTCGCCTGAGCGTGGACGAGCGCATCCGTGCGCTGCACGAGCGCGCGCTGCTGTCTGACGACGATATTGCCCTTTTGCGCAACGGCGACCACACGCTACGTCTGCCCGTCGCGGACAAGATGATCGAGAACGTCGTCGGCATATTCGGTCTGCCGCTGGGGTTGGGCCTGAACTTTCTGATCAACGGCCGCGACTACATCGTGCCTCTGGTGGTGGAAGAGCCGTCGATCGTCGCAGGGTTGTCCGGTGCCGCGCGAATGGCGCGCCTTTCCGGTGGCTACACAGCAACGTCCACCGATCCGATTCTGATCGGCCAAGTGCAGTCGGTGGGTGTTGACGATCCCGCCGCTGCGATCGAGCGACTGCTCAGCCGAAAACAGGAGATCATCGATCTCGCCAACAGCCTGCATCCGAAAATGGTGGCTCGCGGAGGCGGCGCGCTCGATGTTGAAGCCTTCTCCTACGTTGCGCCGGAAGATGGCCGCAACATGGTCGTTTTGCATTTGCTCGTAGACACGCGAGATGCCATGGGTGCCAACCTTGTGAACACGATGTGCGAAGGGATCGCCACGCTGGTAGAAACGATATCCGGCGGCAAGGTGTTCTTGCGGATTCTGTCGAACCTCACAGACCGCGCAATGGTGCGAGCAAGTGTCAGCATTCCCGTGCAGAACCTCGCGGGCAAAGGTTATTCCGGCGAGGACGTCCGCGATGGAATCGTGCTCGCTAACGACCTTGCGCTAGTCGATCCGTACCGGGCAGCGACCCACAACAAAGGCATCATGAACGGGGTCGATGCCGTCGCACTCGCCACTGGCAACGATTGGCGCGCCATCGAGGCTGCTGCTCATGCCTATGCCGCGCGCAGCGGCCGCTACAAAGGGCTCACTACCTGGCGGGTTGGCGACAATGGCGATCTGGTCGGCGAGATTGAGATCCCCATGAAGGTCGGTACCGTCGGCGGTTCGCTGGAGAGCAACCGCTCCGTGCTGATCAATCACCGTCTCATGGGATCACCGGGCGCCACAGAACTCGCTGAGGTGATGGGGACCATTGGGCTGGCGCAGAACTTTGCAGCACTTCGCGCCCTGTCAACGGACGGCATCCAGCAGAACCACATGACCCTGCACGCCCGTAGCGTTGCCAGTACCGCCGGCGCGCCAGATGCCATCTTCGAAGCCGTCGTGGAAGGCCTGATCGAGTCCGGTGACATAAAGGTCTGGAAAGCAAAAGAGATCATTAAGTCACTGTCGCGGCCTGCCTCGCACTCTGACAAAGCCAGCCGGGCAAGCGCCTGCGGCAAGGTCATACTGCTGGGCGAGCACGCGGTGGTATACGAGCGCACCGCCATCGCGGTACCCGTGCCACTAGCGGTCGAGGCGTCCGTGCGCGGCGGCGGCGAAGGGATATCCGTTCTCGTCCCTCGCTGGGGCGTAGAGCAGAAGGTTCGGCCAGATCAGCAATCTGGCATCGGCGGCATGTTTGCGGACGTCTTCCGCACACTCGGTATCGAGCGCGAAGCCTTCAGTATCGACGTCACCGCCAACATTCCCCGCGCAATGGGTCTCGGCGGTTCAGCCGCGCTTGCTGTCGCAGTCATTCGTGCACTCGACATGCACTTCAGACTGGGATTGGACGACACGCGCGTAAACGAGCTGGCCTACGTGTGCGAACAGGCAGCCCACGGCCGCGCTTCGGGCATCGACAACACCGTCGCCACGTATGGCACGGCACTACGTTATCGAGCTGGGGAGTTCAGCAACCTGGTGTGTCCGCAGCCACTACCGCTACTCGTCGGTATCACAGGCGATGCGAGCCTCACCGCGGAAACCGTGGCCCAGGTGCGTCGTGGCTGGCAGCGCCGCCCCGAGCGCTTCGAGGCGATGTTCGACAGTATCGAGAAGCTCACGCTGTCAGCGATCGACGCGATCGCGGGCAACAACTTAGAAGACCTCGGCGAGCTGATGAACCACTGCCACGGCTATCTGAACGCCCTGCAGCTCTCAACGCCACGGCTCGAAAGCCTGATCGACATCGCACGCGCCAATGGAGCAGTCGGGGCGAAGCTGACCGGTGGCGGTGGCGGCGGGTCGATGGTGGCGCTTTGCCCGGACGATCCCGAGCGCGTTGTACAAGCCATGCGCAATGCTGGTTTTGAGGCGCTGAACCTTACCGTCTAGCCGGAGAGGTAACACCGCCTACTGCAGTCGAATGTGCGATGTGTCCGGTGCGCTCGGCGCTGGTTTCGGCGCTGAGGTGGACAGCACCTCACCTACCTCCGCGAGATCAAAATCAGCATCGATCGACAAAGGCTCTACGGTAACTCGAGCGCCGTCCGACAGCGTCGCACCCAGATCCGACACCTCAAATTCGAGAACGGTGATATCCAGCGCCGGGAGCACTTCCCGAATGTAGGCTTCGGGCAAAAGCCGCTCCCCTACTGGTGCAACCTCGATGTGCGAAACGTCGGGGGTTGTCACCGCGTCGGCAGCAAATGAGCTGGCTGACGATAACAATGCGCCCGGCGCCTCCACCTCAAGATGCGAGGTATCGATTTGGGGTTCAGGGGCATGCTCCCCTTCGGCCGATCCGAGATCGGCGCCGACAGCCGCCAAATCAAACTCCGCGCCAGCCGAAGGCACTGTCTCCGTCGGCTGAGGTGCAGCCTCGGTAGCTGAGGGTTGGTCTGCGACCTCGGCCGAAGCCTCTGCCGGCACCGCTTTTACTCGCAGGCGCGCACCGCACTGCTTGAATTGCTGCTGGAGCTTGATTGCAGCGGCGCGATCGACCGCGCGTTTCACGACAACGGGTTGGCCACTGAATAATTTAGCGGCCGCTGCATCAGACAGCCTGAGCGCTTCAGACAGGCGCTTGCGAACGACCGCGGCGTGTTGGCCCTCCAGGATCTCACCAGCGAATACGAGACGATAGGTGTCTGACATGGCCTGATTCTAACGAGTTTTCAGCCCAACCGACCAGCGAGGGCTGCGCAAGCCAGATTAGTCGCCGAGCTATATGATGACCCTTCGCTCAATGACGGATGACTGCCACCGATGGCCAAACCTAATTTCCTGGATCCAGACCGCTACCGCCTCTCGAAAGGCGATTCGCTGAAAGATCACTCGACGTCCATTGAGCACGATCTGGACAAAAACGAACTCAAAGCCCTGCTGGCTGTGGAGCGAGAGACCCTCAAAGAGTTGCAGGAAAAGCTGTACGCCAACGATGCTCATTCACTGCTGTTGATCTTCCAGGGCATGGATTCAGCAGGCAAAGACAGCACGATCAAACACGTTATGAGCGGCATCAACCCGGCTGGCTTCCAGGTCCACAGTTTCGGCAGACCGACCTCCAATGAGCTGGCTCACAACTGGCTGTGGCGGCACTGGCGGGCAATGCCCGAACGAGGCCGCATCGGCATCCACAACCGCTCCCACTACGAAGAAGTGTTGATACTAAAGGTGCACCCGGAGTTTCTTGAAGGCCGATCCATTCCAAATCTCGATGTCGACAAGGCTTTCTGGGAGAAGCGCTACGACGACATCGTCGCGATGGAAGACCATCTGGTTCGAAGCGGTACCCGAGTCGTGAAATTCTTCCTTAACGTGAGCAAAGAAGAACAACGGCAACGCTTTCTCAGCCGCCTGAACGAACCCGAGAAATTCTGGAAATGGAACTCCGCTGATCTCGAAGAGCGGAAATTCTGGGACGACTATCAGGGCGCCTTCGAAGACGCCATCACCGCCACCCATCGATCTGATGCACCCTGGTACGTCATTCCAGCCGACCACAAATGGACCATGCGAGCGATCGTCGCCAACATCGTGCGCCACCAGCTCACAGAGATGGATCCCGAGTTCCCGGTTCCAAATGAGCAGCAGCTAGAGGACATCGCGAGAGATCGCGCGTTGCTCGGCGGCTAGTTGTAGCAGCTCGTGTCACCTCTGACAGACCGTGTTAGATAACTAACGACGGTCCATCGGTGGTGCATATTCGATCTGAATGTTATCGCCCCGAAGGCGACACTCGCACACAACCTGGACTCTTCCAGAATCACGAAAACATGGTCGATTCGACCGGCAGACTGCCGCCTTGACGGTATACGTCTATGACGTATACTGCCTAACGTGCTGACCTTCATCGAAACACCACTATTCACGAGTATCGTCTCTGAATACATCGATGATGATGAGTATCGAAAGCTGCAAACAGCTATTGCGGAAAACCCCGAAAGCGGTGCTCTAATCCGAGGATCGGGTGGGGTTAGGAAAATGCGCTGGGCCGGTTCAGGACGAGGTAAGCGTGGAGGGTTGAGAGTGATTTACTACTACGCCTCACCCAAAGGTGAAGTGTGGATGCTGACGCTCTACCCCAAAAACGTGCGAGAAAATATCCCCGCGCATGTACTACGCCAGATTAAGAAAGAGATTGAGAATGCCTAAACAAGATCAAGACAGAAATGTTGGGAAAGAAATTCTTGATGGCATTCGTAGCATCAAGGCAGGTAAAACTGGGCGTGTTTCCACCGTCCCAGGAGTTACCGAAATTCGAGCCAAAACCGGGCTGTCACAATCGCAATTCGCCAAGTTATTGAATGTGTCCGTGCGCACTCTACAAGAATGGGAGCAAGGCCGGCGTGCCCCTTCTGGCCCTGCGAAAACGTTGCTTGCTATCGCACACCAGAATCCCCAGGCTTTGCTAGATGTCGCGGTTTAACAAAACGCGAATAGACGTACATCGCTGAGCGCACGCCGAGTTTATTAAGGAACTCGGCGCTGAGGAGATCGGCGCGATTCTATTGTGCGGTGAGGACGATGTTATGGCCGCCGGCGCAGGCAACCGGCTGGAGCGGCCGACCACGATCATGCAGGGCGAGAATAGCTGCAGGTTTCGATTTGTGTCCGGCGATAGCGCGTGATTACCATGAGAAGCTATGCGCTAAAAAGCCCGCTAATGGCCGAAGAGCGAACGCTCGCGAACGGCCGCTTTCACGATCTATATCTCCGTTAGCTCAGCTAATTCGAGCGCGTTATTTACTTTTACGCCTAGATAGCGAACCGTGCTCTCGAGTTTGGTGTGGCCAAGTAGCAACTGGACTGCTCGAAGGTTCTTAGTCCTCTGGTAAATCAGTGTTGCTTTCGTTCGGCGCATCGTGTGGGTGCCATACCTTGATGGATCGAGTCCGATACTTTTAAACCACCCACGCGCGAATCTCGAGTATTGTCTGGTTGGGAGGTGTGCGGATGAACGAATTCGAATAGGAAAGCGGTAGTTGCTGGCATCGAGCGCAGCATCTGCAATCCGGGCTGAAATCGATTCCTGAGTCTCTTCAATAATCTCAAACTGGACCGGTTGACATCTCTTGCGCTGCATGACATTTGCCCGAGACACAACCCGGCCAGAGTGGGTCACGTCCGATACTCGGAGACAACGAGATCGCATCCACGTAGCTTGCTATCAATAGCAAGATTGAATGGCGTCAGGCTACGTACGTTGCTGTCCATCTGAAGCCTACTTCGAATACCCCAGATTTCTTTGAGTTTGAGCGGCCTCCGCTGGCCAACGAGCTTGCGCTAATTCAAAGGCTCTAGGGCGCCATCTTCTTCTAGGATTTGAAAGGCAAACATGGCCGATTCCTCTTGTCGATGATTGGAATCAGATTCTGTAATCTCAACTAAGAGCAGACGGTGACGGTTGGCAGAAAAGGGGTTCTTAGCGAGCCAAACCGATCAGTCATCTGACTTACCAACAGTGTTTAGTAGGTAAGGGCCGATAAGCAGCGACAGCTCTCTAGCGAACGTCTCCACCGTTAGTTTCGACGCGGAATTGAACAACAGTCCTTCAACAGCATCCATGGCGATCTGAAGTTGAAGGTCCAGCTTTTCCCTGTCGTGATGCGGCTCAGCTTCCAATAGCTTGCTTAGAAAATTCGCTACTTCAATTTTTCCGCGATCAAGGATTTCGCGAAATTCTATAGAGTTGGTGTGACTGAGCAGGTAAAGCAGTCTGGGCCCATCCGGCCTTGCCCGTATGCTCGCGACGGTGATCAGTTCCAACTTCTCCACGATGGGTGCGGTCTTTGGGAGTGGGATTTCTTGAACAGCTCTGGCGAGCTGAGAAATGTAATTCTGCATGACTGCGACAAAGACGGCGTCCTTGCTATCAAAATACTGATACAGACTGCCAACGCTGACACCCGCCCGTTCAGCGATTCGATTGGTGGTCGCTTTCGCATAGCCGTACTCCAATAAAACATGAGCAGCCGCCTCTACAATAACGCTGAGAGTCTCTCCTGACCGCGCCTGTTTTGGGCTTCTTCTCAATGGCTTACGTGTCATTTGCTGCCTCGTGCTATCGGCCAATTAATGCGAGTAGTAAGAATGTGAGGTCGGGTTCATATTATATATCCCGACACATTAGCGAGATTCAATATGAGTGCAATCGCAGAACAAGAAGCTCGACATATTCAGCTCAGTCAGGTTGATGTGAGTCAGCCAGCAATATATCGCGACGATACGTGGCAGACGTTGTTTGCACGGTTGCGCAGAGAAGCTCCTGTTCACTACTTAGCCAATAGTCCGGTGGGGCCTTTCTGGTCGGTCACCACTCATGCCTTGATCAAAGAGGTGGATGGTAATCACGAAGCCTTCTCGTCCGAAGCAGGCGGTATTAGCTTGTTAGATGATGTGAGCGGAGATCGGGAGGTCGCTTCGGACCTTGACGGGATTCAAGGCTTCATCACAATGGATCCACCAAAGCATGCGGCCCAAAGAAAGGCTGTGCAGCCGGTCGTGGCACCCAACAATCTGGCGACGCTGGAACCACTGATTCGCGAACGCGTGATCGACATATTGGAACGCCTACCGATCGATACGACGTTCAATTGGGTAGAAGCGGTATCCATTGAACTGACCGCGCGTATGCTGGCAACCATTCTGGATTTTCCCTACGAAGAGCGGAACAAGCTTATCCACTGGTCCGATCTGGTGACGGACGTTCCGCTTCTAACGGGCGGTAAAAGCGTCGACCCAAAGTATCGCAACGATGAGCTGGTCGCCTGTGCCATGGCGTTTCATGAGCTTTGGTATGAGCGCAAAGCCCAGGCGCCAAAGGCTGACCTAATCTCGATGTTGGTTCACAACGAAGCGACAGAGAACATGATCGACAACCCCAAGCTGTTTATGGGCAATCTGTTCACGTTGATCGTTGGTGGCAATGATACGACGCGTAATACGATCTCGGGCGGTGTCCTGGCACTCAACCGCTATCCAAACGAGTTCGAAAAGCTCAAACGAGATCATTCTCTAATCCCGAATATGGTCGCGGAGTTCATTCGTTGGCAAACCCCGTTGATACATATGCGACGTACTGCAACGTGCGACATCGAATTGGGAGGCCAACAAATCAAAACCGGAGACAAGGTAGTGATGTGGTATTTGTCCGGCAATCGAGACGAGGCAGTGTTTGATGATGCTGAAGCACTAAAAATCGACCGAGACAATGCCAGGCAGCATGTTTCGTTTGGCTATGGCATCCACCGCTGCATGGGTAACCGTCTGGCCGAGATGCAGCTCAGAGTGCTCTGGGAAGAAATCATGAAACGATTTGAACGGATAGAAGTTGTTGGCGATGCGGAGCGAATAGCCAATTCCTGGGTTCGAGGTATTCAGACACTACCGGTGCGTGTTCATGCACGTTCGTAACACAATAGCGGCGACTGTTCCTAACTGTCGCCGCCATTGAAGTTTAGACCGAATATCACGCGAGTCGGACAATGACGGGTGTCATCGGGAAGACTCGCCAGGAGCTGCCATGAGCAACACTGTGATTGACAGGGACTTTCTCCTCCGCCAGGCCACGGAACTACCGGTGCGCGACTACGACATCGCCAACTGGTCCATCATGCAGAACGATGCCATATGGCCTTATATGGAGCGTTTGCGTAAAGAAGACCCCGTACACTACACCCAGGAATCCCGCTTCGGTTCATTCTGGTCCATCACCCGCTTTCACGACATCAAGTGGGTGGATACCAACCACAAGCTGTTCTCCTCGGAAGGCAACGTTGGCATCAAGGACGGCCCAACGGGTGATTTAGATACCTCCAGCTTCATCACCATGGATCCACCGCGTCACGATGTGCAACGCAAAGCCGTCACCCCGGTTGTGGCGCCGCGCAACCTGACAGAACTGGAACCGCTGATTCGCTCAAGAGTCGGAACCATACTGGACAGCTTACCCATCGGTGAAACCTTCAACTGGGTCGAGAAAGTCTCCATTGAGCTCACCACCCAGATGCTGGCCACCCTGTTCGGCTTCCCGTTTGAAGAGCGCCACAAGCTGCCCCGCTGGTCGGACATCGCCATGAGTGGCCGCCACAGCGACTTCGTGCAAACCCAGGAGGAAGTCCAACAGGAAATGCTGGAATGTCTGGCGTGCTTTACTCAGCTGTGGCATGAGCGTGCACCTAAAGAGCCCG
This sequence comes from uncultured Pseudomonadales bacterium, assembly GCA_964351875.1. Taxonomy (GTDB): domain Bacteria; phylum Pseudomonadota; class Gammaproteobacteria; order Pseudomonadales; family Azotimanducaceae; genus JANSWO01. The sequence goes on along the minus strand of CAYGQC010000130.1, from coordinate 327 downwards.
GCTTTGACCTGATCTCATTACTGCAACAGGGCGAAGACACCAAGGACATGATCAAGCACCCCAACGAGTTCCTGGGTAACCTGTTTCTGCTCATCGTCGGCGGCAACGACACCACCCGCAATTCCATTTCTGGCGGTCTGCTGGCGCTAAATCAATTTCCCGAAGAGTACGACAAGCTGCGCGAGGATCCCGCGTTGATCCCCAATATGGTGCCGGAAATGATTCGTTGGCAAACGCCACTGGCGTACATGCGGCGCACCGCCACCGAAGATGTGGAGATGCACGGCAAAACCATAAAACAGGGCGACAAGGTGATCATGTGGTACA
>CAYGQC010000129.1:6047-11448 GCA_964351875.1 uncultured Pseudomonadales bacterium | reverse complement strand
GCAATGCGGTTTTCCATCAATGGCGCTCCTTAATCCTCTTTCGCATCCAGGCCAACGATCTTCTTCAAGGCCGCGCCGAGTTTGGGGTAGTTGACCTTCACGCCGTCGTCGAGGTCGATCTCCACCTGCTCGGTGGCCAGCGGGTACAGCACCTCGCGCTCCTACTCCTCCATCTCGCCGATCATCTTCGTGATCTTAACGATCTCCTTCAGGGCCTTCGTCTTCTCGCCCTGGCTGCTGCTGGCGCTGCCTGCAGTGCTGCCGCATCGCCGATCAGTGACAAGCGTGGCACCGTCGAGTACCGCCGCAAGGTGGTTGGGGTTCTGTGCCGTCGGGCGGCTGCAATTGCCCGTGACAGAGCGCTCGGCTAGAAATCAAACAACCCAGGAGCCGTTGCCCACTAAATGCATCGGTAGCCTGCGACACAAGAATTCTCTACAGGAAGGGGTGGGGCGAAGACCCGAGGCCCGACAGGAACAAACGACTATGGCAAAAGTACACGTAACCACGACGGTCAACAGCGAGCCTGTTGAGTTTCTCTGCGATCCGAATCAAACCCTGCTCGACGTGTTGCGCGATGAGCTCGGCAAGACCGGCACCAAAGAGGGCTGCGGCACCGGTGACTGCGGCGCGTGCTCCGTCACCCTGGATGGCCGACTGGTTTGCTCGTGCCTGGTGCTGGGTGTTGAGGCGCAAGGCAAGTCGGTGGGAACGGTCGAGGGCATCGGGAGTGCCGACGGCCTGCACCCGATTCAGCAGAAGTTTCTGGAAAACGCAGCTCTCCAGTGCGGCATCTGCACGCCGGGGTTGATTGTTGCGACCAAGGCGCTGCTCGAGAAAGATCCGAACCCGGACGAGAAGACAATCCGCTACTGGCTGGCGGGCAACCTGTGTCGTTGCACGGGCTACGACAAGATCGTGCGCGCCGTTCAGGATGCTGCCAAGGAGCTTGCACATCCGGCCTGAGGCCGGCTGAGCGCCAACCTTGAGTCCAAAATGTTGAGAGCTGGTCTCTCAGCGCCCCAAAGAGCGTGTGCCGGCGCTCTTTTTCGTTCTTTCGCCATGTATCGCAGCTAACGCTCTCGGCTCGGACATCGCCCGCGAGATGCCTGCTCGGCTTCCTACTACCTCGCGTCGCCCGATGTTGGTTTGCTTGATCGGTGCGGTGTGCTCGGGTGGCGCTGTGCGATAATCGCAGCTTGAGTTTGGTTTCGACTGTCAGGGCTTAGATATGACATCCAGCGTTGAAGAAATTGCCGAGATTCGCGACTCAGTGCGAAAGCTCTGTGCCAACTATGGCGAAGACTACTGGCTGGAACTTGATCGCAAAGGCGGCTTTCCGACGGAGTTTGTGTCGGAGCTGACCACGTCGGGTTTTCTTACAGTGCTAATTCCCGAGGAGTACGGTGGTTCCGGGCTCGGCGTGTTGGAAGGTGCGGCGGTGATGGAGGAGATCTGCCGTTCCGGTGCCCATGCGGGGGCATGCCACGCGCAGATGTATGTCATGGGGTCCGTGCTCAGACACGGCAGCGAGGAGCAGAAGCGCCGCTATCTGCCGGCGATTGCGGCGGGCGAGCTGCGTCTGCAAACGTTCGGAGTCACCGAGCCGACCACCGGTACCAATACCACCTCACTCAAAACGACCGCCACGCGCGATGGCGACGACTATCTGATCAACGGGCAGAAAGTCTGGATCTCGCGGATCGAACACTCCGATCTCATGGTTCTTTTGGCGCGCACGACGGCCGCCGATAAGGTCGCTAAGAAGACGCAGGGCCTGTCAGCGTTTCTGATTGATTTGCGCGAGGCTGTGGGTAACGGGCTCGAGATTCGGCCCATTGAATCGATGATCAACCATCACTCCTGCGAGCTGTTCTTCGATAATTTGCGCATCAAGGCCGACACTTTGCTGGGCAAAGAAGGCGAAGGCTTCAAGGTCATTCTGGACGGCATGAACGCCGAGCGAATCCTGATCGCCTCGGAGTGTGTGGGTGATGGCCGGTACTTCATCGACAAGGCCGTCGCTTACGCCAACGAGCGCGTGGTGTTTGATCGGCCGATTGGCATGAACCAGGGCGTGCAGTTTCCGATCGCACGGTGTTACACCGAAGTCGAAGCGGCCGCGCTGATGGTGGACAAGGCTGCGCGCATGTTTGATGCCGGTGAACCCTGTGGTGCTGAGGCCAACATGGCGAAGATGCTTGCGTCCGAGGCGTCCTGGAAAGCCGGCGATGTCTGTATGCAAACCCATGGTGGTTTCGCATTTGCCAAGGAGTATCACATCGAGCGCAAGTTCCGTGAGACTCGGCTGTATCAGATAGCGCCGATCAGCACGAACCTCATCCTCAGCTTTGTCGGTGAGCATGTGCTGGGCATGCCGCGCAGTTTCTAGACGCACCCACGGTGTCCTCGCCCCTTACAGTTCCAATAAACCGTTTGTGCGTGCTGGCGCTGTTCCTGCTGGGCCCCTTTGCGACTTCCTGCGCGCAGGCTGACCTGCCCCAGGCCGATACGTCGCTCACGTACAACGTGGATTTTGCTGCTCACTTTCGGCCGCAGGACGGCGTCGCTGATGTGAGCATCAAGGTTAGCCAGGCGCGATCGGTCCTGCGTGAGTTGAGACTTCGTCGCACTAGCGCCATGCAACTGCTGCCCGATGGGGTGCTGGATGACGCGACAGTTGATGCCTCCAACCCGGAAACGCTGGTTTGGACAGTGCCCGAGTCTGGCGGCGAATTGCGCTATCAGATCGTCATCACCCAGCCGAGAGGTGAGGCGCATGACGCCCGGATGACTGCAGATTGGGCGATTGGCCGCCTTGGTGATCTGTTTCCACCAGCGTCGATTCGATCGCTCAAATCAGCGCGTAGCGTGAGCACCTTGCGGTTGTCCTCAACCGGGGACGATTGGAGCTTTGAGACGCGGTACGGGCCGGTTGCGGGGCGCGTTATCTCACTGCCTGGAGAGCGTAACTTCAATCGGCCGACCGGCTGGTACGCAGCCGGTAACATCGGGGTCAGGCGAGCGATTGTGGAGGGCAGGCGCATCGCGGTCGCTGCCCCCGTCGCATCTGACTATCGGCGCATGGATACGCTGGCGTTCCTCCAGTGGACGCTACCGGAACTGTTCAAGGTGTTTTCCGAACCAGCGCAGCGCCTTCTGATCGTTGGCGCGCCGGCGTCGCTGTGGCGGGGTGGTCTGTCCGGACCGGATTCGCTCTACGTTCATGAAGGCCGGCCCTTAATCAGTGAGAACGGTACCAGCACCCTGTTACATGAACTGGTGCACGTTGCATCCGGTTGGATTCCTGCTCCGGGTGATGATTGGCTCGTCGAGGGCCTGGCTGAGTACTACGCGGTCGAACTGCTCCGGCGTAGCGGCGGGCTTTCAGACAAGCGCGCGCAGCGGGCATTCGCAAGCCTTGCCGCGTGGTCTCAGCAAGAGAGCGGTGTGCTCACGGACCCGTCTACGGGTGCGAACACCGCGGCAGCGGCTCTGATGTTTGCGGCGCTCGATGAGGAACTGTCAGGCCGACTCGACGTCGTTGTGGGATCGATGCCTGCAGGAGCCGTTAGTCGGGCTGAGCTTCAGCAAGCGGTCGAGGATGTACTTGGCAAGCCTTCACAGGTGCTGGCTACGAATCTGCGAGCTGCCAACGACTAGCAAGTGCACTTCACGGGCACAGAAGCGCCTAGAAACTGCGTGTAAACCACAGCCGCACTTGCGCGTCCGGTGAGCCGTTTGTCAGACCCAGCAGAATTCCGCTGAACAGGCTCCAGCCGTTACCGGTTTTGATATCGATGATGGGTCCTGCGAGATGGCTTTGATCGTTGATGCCGGCTAGATCGTTTGTCCGGCCGTATTTGCTGTATAGCTCGAACCCTGCGCGAACTTGCCCGTTTAAAGCCTTCGATGCGTGCAGGCGAGTTTGAAGCCCAACGCCGGATGAGTCGTTGCTACCGAACTGAACATCGGACATCGCGATAGCACGCAGTAGCCATCGGCTATCGGTCGTCCAGTCGCTCATCCAGTGCAGGCCGACCGACGACGGCCGATCATCTTCGCGCCAGGTCAAATCGAATCGTACGCCGTGCTTGGAGTCGGACTGATCATCGCTCAGTTCCCAGAACAACTCAGCCTGCAGCAGGTCAAGATCGCTTGTTGAGTCGTTGGTTTTTCGACCCTGGATTACGCCTCGTAACATGACAGAGCCGTTGAGCGCAGACTGTGCATGCAGACGATGGGTGAACGCGTGGCTGTTCAGGTCTAGCGCGGATCGATACTGAACCGATTTGTGGCCTTCGTTGACGACTGGTCCGAAAACGCCGGCCGTCGTGTTAGCGAAAGCGCTGTTGGGTAATGCCAGAAATGCAACGGCGGCCACGAGGGCCGCCGTAAGTCTCAAGGCTGTCATGGTTTAGTTGCCGATGGGCGACAGCAGACGCGGATCGCGGACGAGCTGACGAACGCCGTGAGACTTGCTCTCGTTGAACGGGTTGCCATCTTCTGCCCAGCGATGCAGCGAGTTGATATCGACCTTTGCGCAAATCGGCCGCACGTTCCAGGTCACCTGAGCGGGCGAACAGGTTTGGCTGGTGTAGCTAGGACCGGTGGTGGAGCCTAGAAACTGAATCGGATCGCCTGTTCCTGTGGGCAGAGACTTCGCCCGATGCATGCCGGATGTTTGAGGTCCTGCGTACGCGAAGTCCGTGAAGTCCAATGCGTTCTCATCGTTCACGACCAGGAAAACCTGGGCTTCAACGCGAAGCGTAGGGTTTTCGCAGCTCGCTGGGACACAAGCGCCCAGGCCTGGGCCAGGTGCCGCGTCGCTGCACGATGTGTGCACCCAGTGCACTTCGATCGTCTCGCCAGGTACTACACCCTCGTAAGCGCCAGGGGCAGGTGCCAATTCTGCGGCAGTCAGATTGGCTGTGTCGTTGCACGCAAAGCCACCACGATCAGTTGCGTTAACGAACATCGAGTAGCCGGGGCCTTTGTGTTCGGCGTTGGTGTGCGTGTGGATGTTGCACAGGTTCATGTTGGCAGCCGGCGGTGCGACGTCGAACGTGACCGAATTCGTGCCGACAACAGAGCTGATGTCGCGAGGTGTTTGTGGCCCGGCATCCATGCAAATGTCTGCCTCAACTGGTGCTGCGACCGGCGTTGCTGGCGGCTGGGGCGGTGTTGCCGGTTCCTGATTAACGGAGGCGCAGCCGCCGATGATCAGGGCCGCGCCTAAGGCTACAGCTTTGATAGAGGTCGAGCGCATCGAAGACATGGGGGGGTCTCTTTAGTTGGTTGCGATGGGTGCATTTTGTACAGCACGCGTGAATTCGGCGTAATGAGGCTATTCGGTGCTTATGCTTCGTGATATTCGAATAATGCTGATCGATCTGATCGA
>CAYGQC010000129.1:0-5947 GCA_964351875.1 uncultured Pseudomonadales bacterium | reverse complement strand
CTGATCGATCTGATCGACGAACTGAGCTGCACCATAACGCGTGTGGTAATAGGTATCAGGGACGGTTTCCAGCATTCTACGCCAGTTCAATTTTGCGGATAAAGGAAATTCAATGACTGCTTTCAGAGTGCTGCTCGCCAGCATATTTGTGGTGATAGCTGTCTACACCGTGTTTGTCGTCGCTGAGCACGGCATGGAACTTTTTTCGGTCTTCTTCGGCGACATGCTGAAGATGGGCTGGCCGGGCCAGTTCAATCTCGACTTCTTCGGTTTTCTGGTTTTGTCGGGCTTCTGGCTGGCCTGGCGCAACCACTTCACACCGGCCGGACTGGCGCTCGGCGTTGGCGGCTTGTTTCTGGGCGCGCCGTTTCTAACCGCGTATCTGCTGTTCGTGAGCTTTCGCTGCGATGGCGACGTTCGGGTGATGCTGCTGGGGCCCCAGCGGGCGAACGGGTGACTATGCAGTGGGAGAGGTGGTTTTGTCGGTCGGATGTGTCGGTCGGATGTATCGGGAGTAAAAACAGGCAAGCCGCCCAAGTGGGCGGCTGCCTGTCCCAGGTTCGACTACTGAAGGTCGCTGAACTTCTTGCCCTCAGCGACCAGCTTCTCGAGTAGAGGTGCCGGCTCCCACGCAGAGCCACCATAAGTCTCACCGAAGCGTTTAATGTCCGCGAGGATATTGTCGAGGCCTTGCTGGTCTGCCCAGAACATCGGACCGCCGGTTACCTCTGGGAAGCCGTAGCCGTTGAGGTAGACGATGTCGATGTCGCAGGGCCGCAGGGCGATGCCTTCTTCGAGCACCTTGGCGCCCTCGTTGATCAGCGGGTAGAAGCAACGCTTCAACACTTCTTCATCGGAGATCTCGGTGCGCTTGATACCGAGTTCAGCCGAGGTCGCCTCGACGATCTCGATAACTTCGGGATCAGGCTGACCGACCCGACTGCCTTCGGCGTAGATGTAGAAGCCGCGGCCGTTCTTCTGTCCGTATCGATCCAGCTCGCAGAGCTTGTCCGCAACGCGAGCAGTGATCGGAACGTCTTCCGGGGCAACCTTGGCGAGCTTGCGAGCGCGCCAGCCAAGATCCAGGCCGACCAGGTCATTCATCTGGAACGGCCCCATGGGCATGCCGAATGCGTTGATAACGGAATCTACCTGATAGGGCGTTGCGCCTTGCAGGATGATCTCGCCGGCCTGCCGGGTGTACTGGCCAAGCATGCGATTGCCGATAAAGCCCGGTGCGTTTCCGGACAGCACCGCGATCTTGCGCAGCTTCTTGCCCAGGCCCATCGCTGTCGCGATCACATCTTTCGCGGTCTTCGCTCCGCGAACCACCTCGAGCAAGCGCATGATGTTCGCCGGCGAGAAGAAATGCATGCCGATTACATCGCCGGGTCGCTTTGTCGCGTCGGCGATCTGGTCGATGTCGAGCGCGGAGGTATTGCTGGCCAGGATCGCGCCGGCTTTGGCAACCTTATCCAGTGTCGCAAATATCTCGCGCTTCACGCCCATGTTTTCGTACACCGCCTCGATGATCACATCGGCGTTGCCAAGGTCATCGTAGTTGGTGGTGCCGGTGATCAGACCCATGCATTTGTCTACAGCGTCTGTGCTCATGCGGCCGCGCTTTGCCTGGATATCGTAGTTGCGTTTGATGACGCCCAGACCGCGCTCCAGCGCTTCGGGGTTCATCTCGAGAACGGTCACCGGGATCCCGGCATTCGCAAAGTTCATGGCGATGCCGCCACCCATCGTGCCGCAGCCAATGACCGCGGCCTGATTGACGTCGCGCTTAGGCGTGTCCTTTGGTACGTCAGGGATCTTGGCCACTTCGCGCTCTGCGAAGAACATGTGAATCAGCGCTTCGCGCTGGGGGTGAACCATGCACTGGCGGAAACAATCGGCTTCGACCTTCATGCCAGCATCGAAGTCGCCGAGATTTACGGCGGCTTCAACACACTGAATGATCATCTCGGGGGCGAAGCGGCCGCGCATGCGTTTGGCGGCCATCTTGCGAGCATCATCGAAGATCTGGCTGTTGCCACGATCCGCTTCTACTTTCGCCTCTTCGCTGCGAATCTTCCGGGTCTTGCTGCCGTTCGCCACAACGTCCTTCGCAAAGGCGATGCCGCCTGCAACGATGTCGCCATCGATCACTTCATCCACGATGCCGAGCGCTTTTGCCTGCGGCGCCATGGCCGGGTCACCGGAGAGGATGAACTGGAGTGCCTTCTCGGCACCAACGAGACGAGGCAGGCGTTGCGTGCCACCCGCGCCGGGCAGCAAGCCGAGCTTTACTTCTGGCAGGCCAACAGGGGCGCTGGGTGAGGCAACGCGGTAGTCGCAACAGAGAGCAACTTCCAGCCCGCCGCCGAACGCGGTGCCGTTGATGGCCGCGATGATCGGTTTTGTGCTGCCTTCCATCATGTCGAGCGCTTCGCCCAGGCTCGGGCCGGCGGTTGCGGCGCCGCCAAACTCGGAAATGTCAGCTCCGGCGATGAACGCGCGCCCGGCACCTGTGAGTACGATGGCGTCGATGGCCGAGTCAGCGAGCGCTTTGCTGACGCCTTCGTGCAGGCCGGCACGCACGCCGCTGGATAGCGGGTTTACTGGTGGGTTGTCGATGGTCATCAGCGCGATGTTGTCGCGCACTTCGTAGTGAACGGTGCCTTTCATGGTTCTCCCCCTGGGACGTTGAAAATGATCGTCTGAACTCCGGCGCGCGCAAGCTCTGCCAGGATCAACATTGATTGTTCGCACTGAGCGCCCCGGGATCGATCGGGCGCATCGGCTGAATGTCAGCTGGGTAGTATGCCCCTCGACCGGAAATCGCGAAACCGCACCAGGCAGCCAACCCGGGCCTATTTGCCTGCCCGGGGTTGGCTAGCCGAGACTCAGGCGGCGTCTGCCATGGGCGCCTTCGGCGTCGTCAACGCGGCAGGCTTGCGTCCCAGCTTGGAAAACTGCATCGCTTCGTCCTCGACGCTGCCGAGCTTGAGGCCCAGATAGTCGAGCACGTAGTTCTGATACAGCCGCCAGGGCCGTACGCTGGACTGCTTGGGGAACTGTTCCATGGCCCGCTGTACGTATCCGGACGTCAGGTCCAGGTACGGCTCCTCCGGGAGGTTCTGGCCCGCTGATATCGGCAGACAACGGCTGTAGCCGTGTTTGTCCATGTGCTTCAGCAGGCGGGCGATGTAGCCGCAGATGAGGTCCGACTTGAGGGTCCATGAGGCGTTCGTATAGCCCATGGTAATGGCAAGGTTTGGAACGCCCGAGAACATCATGCCTTTGTAGGTGGTGCTCTCCCGGAAGTCGATGGCCTCGCCGTCGACGCTGACCGCTAAACCACTCATAAACTGCAGTTCAAGACCGGTTGCTGTGACAATGATGTCCGCTTCGAGCGTTTCACCGGACGCCAGTGCGATACCGGATTCCGTGAACGAGGAGATCGTGTCGGTGACAACCGATGCCTTGCCCGCGCCGATAGCGTCAAACAGATCGTTGTCCGGAACCAGGCAGAGCCGTTGGTCCCAGGGGTTGTAAGACGGCGTGAAGTGCTTGTCGACGTCGATGTCTGCGTCACCAAGGCCCTTGCGCACTTCCTCGATGAGGTGGGCTTTCACCTTATCCGGGCTGCGCTTGCACAGATTGTAGAAGTACATGCCCATCAGCACGTTCTTCCAGCGCACCATCGCATAGGCGAGTTTCGTTGGCAGCAGGCGTCTGAGTTTGTTAGCGATGCCGTCTTCGGCCGGGCGGCTCGCAACAAAGGAGGGTGAGCGTTGCAGCATCGTTACCTGAGCGGCCTGTTCAGCCATGTTCGGGACAAGGGTGACGGCGGTCGCGCCGCTGCCAATGACGACCACTTTCTTGTCGCTGTAGTCCAAATCGTCCGGCCAGAACTGTGGGTGCACGATCTCGCCGCTGAAGCGTTCCTCGCCGGGGAAGCTTGGCCGATGTGCTTTGTCGTAGTTGTAGTAGCCGCTGCACATGTGCAGAAAGTTGCACGTGGTGACGTGAGTGGCGCCACTCGCCTTGTCGAGCCAGGTCACTTGCCACAGGCCAGCAGCGGAATCCCAGTCGGCCGATTGCACGTGCCGACCAAAGCGGATGTGTCGCTCGATATCGTTCTCCTCCACCGTTTCCTTCAGGTAGGCGAGGATTGAGGGCGCGTCAGCGATGGCCTTGGGGTTATTCCAGGGCTTGAAGTTGAAGCCGAAGGTGTACATGTCGCTGTCTGAGCGAATGCCCGGGTAGCGGAACAGGTCCCAGGTTCCGCCGAGACTGTCGCGGCCCTCGAAGATCATGTAGGACTTCAAAGGGCTGCGCTTCTGAAGGTGATAGGCCGAGCCTATACCGGAGATGCCGGCGCCGACGATGAGGACGTCTACATGGCTCGAAGGATTGCTCATGGCGGTACTACTGCGTTAAAAGTCGGCGCCCACAGTAGTGCAGCGGCGGCTGGTGATCAATTCGCCCCGGGCGCGTCCGTCCGCGATTCAGGAGCTGCAGGATAGTTGCGAGCAGCCGACTCGGGTTCGCGCCCAGTCTGGTCGTTTGCCTGCATAGGCCACCTCAAACTCGGGCTGTTCGTCGTAGGGTCTTCGCATTACGTCCAGTAGTTCGCGAGTTTTCGTGTAGTCACCTTGCTCAGCGTCATCGATAGCCAGTTGGGCGAGGTAGTTGCGCATGACGTACTTGGGGTTGGTGGCGTCCATGCGGGCCCTGCGCTGGTCTGCCCCAAGCCCGTTCTCCCTGCTAGCGAGCGCGTAGCGCTCGGACCAAGCTAGCCATTGTTGGCCTACGCTGGCCCAGTCAAAGTCTGCGTACAGCGCCGATTTGACGGCGGGTTCGACGGCCAGCTCAGGGGGAGCCTGAGCTAACGTGCGGAAGAAGATCGTCATGTCCGTCTCGACAGCGGCCAGGTTCGCCAGCAAATCGGTAATGAGTTCGTCGTCGGCGGTTGCCAAACCGAGCTTGCCGGCCATCATCGCCCGCCACTGCTCGCTATAGAGCGTCGCGAACTCGGACAGGCAGTCTTCGAGCGGTCCTGATTCTTCCACCAGGCTGTGTAACGCGTTGCCCAGTTGCATCAGATTCCATTGCGCAATGCCAGGCTGCTGGCCGAAGCGGTAGCGCCGTTGTGCAGCATCGGTTGTGTTGGGTGTCCAGTCCGGATCGAAGTCGTCCAGCCAGCCGTAGGGGCCATAGTCGATGGTCTCGCCGATGATCGACAGGTTGTCCGTGTTCATGACGCCATGCACAAAGCCGACGCGCATCCAGTGCACCATGAGGGTTGCCGTACGCTGGCAAACTTCGCGAAAGAAGGCGATGACCCGCTCTTTGTCGGATTGATTCTTCGTCGCTGACGCAACGTCTGGAAATTGAGTCTCTATGACGAAAGCCGCGAAGCGGGCGAGCAACGCCTGCTCCTGGCGCGCGGCGAGCATTTGAAAGTGCCCGAAGCGGACAAACGAGGGTGACACTCGGCACACGATCGCGCCTGGTTCCAATTGCGCGTTGCCGTCGTACAGCATGTCCCGCATCACGTCTTCGCCGCTGCGGACCAGGCTAAGCGCCCGGGTCGTAGGCACGCCGAGATGAAACATCGCTTCGCTACAGAGAAACTCTCGAATCGATGAGCGCAGCACTGCCAGGCCATCTGCGCTACGCGAGTAGGGCGTCTCGCCCGCGCCTTTCAGCTGCAGCATGAGAGAGCCGCCCGGCGCACGAATCTCACCCAGGTTGATGGCTCTGCCGTCGCCTAACTGGCCTGCCCAGTTGCCAAACTGATGACCGCCGTAGCAGGTCGCGTGTGGATCCATGCCCGGTAGAAGCGTGTTGCCCGCAAACACGTCGGCGAATTCCTGGCTGTCCGCGTCAACCGTCGACAGGCCAATCAGCTCGAGCGCTTCTCGTGAGTAGGCGACCAACTCCGGAGCGGAAA
>CAYGQC010000128.1:9398-11629 GCA_964351875.1 uncultured Pseudomonadales bacterium | reverse complement strand
CGTTGTCACCAACGTTGTCGGCGATAACGCCCGGGTTGCGAGGATCGTCCTCCGGGATGCCGGCTTCGATCTTGCCCACCAGGTCAGCGCCGATGTCGGCACTTTTGGTGAAGATGCCGCCGCCGACTCGAGAGAACAGGGCAACAACCGATGCGCCCATGCCGAAGCCGTGGATGGCGTGGGCACTCTCGGGGTCACCGCCGAAGTAGAAGTAGACGAGACCCAGGCCCAGCAGGCCGAGTGATGCTACCGCAAGCCCCATGACAGAGCCGCCGAAGAAGGCGACCGAGAGCGCTGCTGGCGCGCCGTCCTTGTGGGCGGCGGTAGCCGTGCGAACGTTCGCCTTGGTAGCGGCGTACATACCGATCCAACCTGCAGCAGACGACGATAGTGCGCCGGCGACAAAAGCGATGGTTGTGTCTGCGCCGAGGCCCAGGAAGACCAGCACCAGCAGAACGGCCGCGAACATACCCATCATCGAGTATTCGCGGCGCATGAAGACCATGGCGCCAAGGTGAATGGCGTCTGCGATCTTTTTGATTGCAGGCTCGCCTGCGTCGTAACGCATCACCAGCCGGTAAATCACAAATGCCGCGACGAGACCCACCACACCTAACAGCGGTGGGATCAGGTTAGTTTCCATTTTTGAAGTTCCCCAACAGATCGTGTCTAAAAGACTGAGTCGCGCGGGCGCGCGAAAGTCGCGTATCAGCCCGGCGTGTTCCCCCTATGCCGCGCGTATTCTACTGATTTGTCAGGCAAACGCACGGCTTCGCGAGTGGCCTCCGAGCCCCTTGGGTGTTCTTCGCCGCGAGGGCGTTGCGTCGGCCGGATTAGCCCCGGCTGAGCAGATCGCGCAGGTCGATCAGGGCCGCATTGGCGCGAGCCACGTAGGAGCCCATGACCAGCGAGTGGTTGGCCAGGAAACCCATACCGTCGCCATTGAGAATCATGGGGCTCCAGACCGTGTCCTGGGTGGGTTCCAGCTCCCGGATGATCTGCCGCAGGCTGATGAGCGCGTTCTTCTTTTCCAGAACGTCGCGAAAATCATGCTCTACCGCTCGCAGCAGATGCAGAAGTGCCCAGGTTTGGCCGCGGGCCTCATAAAAGACGTTGTCTATCTCGAGAAACGGCGTTTTCTCTTCAGTCTCACTCGGTACTTCCGTCGCCTGAGTGGCGGCAGAGTCACCGGCAAGATCAATGTTTAACTGACGCTTGCCGACACTCTTCGACAGCCGTTGGGACAGATCGCCCAGCCGGCTCTCGACGCCTTCGAGCCAGCGTTGCAGGTTGTCCGCACGCGCAAAAAACTGGGCTTCGCTTTGAGCTGGGTCGGACAGGCGAACGAGATAGCTATCGACCATGTCGATGCCTTTGCGGTACTCATCTTCGGTCGCAGGCAGTACCCAGCTCGAGTTGTCGAAGAAGAACTGACCTTCAGCCAGGGACAAATCCGGGTCTTCGCTAGACTGGCTCTGCGAGCGAGACAGGTCGATGCGCATCGCGCGCGCCATGTCGCGAACCTGAACGAGCACGCCAAATTCCCAGTTCGGTACGTTGTCCATCCAGATGCCAGGAGGGAACAGGTCATTCGACAGATAGCCGCCGCGCTTGTCGAGAAGTGTGGTCGCGACATGCTGGAGCGCGTAAGCGGTGGTGTAACCGGTAACCAGGTCTTGATTGTTCTGCTCGGCGTGCTGGGCGGCCAGTTCGCGAACAGGCGAAGTATCCGGTTCATAGTCCCACCACCAGCCGAGCACCACGCAGATTAGTAAATAGATGCCGACCAGACCGGCGAATACTCGGCCAATCAAGCCCAGGCTGCTGGTCAGGTTGTTCCAGACGCGAATGGGTGCTTTACCGAAACTGTCGCTCATTGCCGGTCTTCCGTTTGAATCGTTTACTCAAGCAAGCGGTAAGTGTGACACAGCGCATCGCGTTTTTGCCGGTGCGGGTGGCCGGTCAGGGTGCGATGAGCAGCTCGATTCGCGGGGGCGAAGAGATCACCATCTGCGCTCGCAGGCGCCTCGGGCCTGGGGCCTTGCGCAGTTGCTGATAGATCCACCGGCCGGCCGCATCGGAGGTGCTGTGAATGATCAGTCGGGCGTCCTCAGCGGCTTTTGCACGCTCGCCGAGAGCGACCAGCCGCTTTGCCAGAGATTCCGAGCGATTGGCAACCTCATCGGCCCGCAGGGTAATCAATTCGCGGCTGGCCTGGCTCAGCCATGATA
>CAYGQC010000128.1:0-9388 GCA_964351875.1 uncultured Pseudomonadales bacterium | reverse complement strand
GTCCACACCCATGTCCCGTGCCCAGTATCTGAGGCTGTCGCACACCAGTTCCTGAACGACATCGCGATCCGCGTTAATTGTGTTGCCGGTACCGGTGTCATTGATATAGATGCCCGGGTGATCCGGCATCACCTGCCTCGCCTGGGCGAGCATGGCGCGCGCCGCCGGAAACTGCCGGCGCTCGATGTCCGAACTTGCGCGGCTGAGGTAGCGCTCAACGATCGCCTCCATGCCCCGGCGTGCTCGCTCGTTGCCAGGCTCTGCGGCCAGCGCGGCTCGATAGCTGGATTCTGCGCTGCCAGCGTCCGGAAAACTCAGATGATCGGCGGCCAGCGCGAGATCTGCGTGATCCAGCAACGCCGACAGCTTGGCCTGGTCGACGGCGGCGACAGGAACCGGAGCGTGCAACGGTGTTGGTGCGCTGACGCAGCCGCCCATTAGAGCGATCAGAAAGGCGGTTATTACCGCGTTGGTAAGCATCGGCGGCGTCGGCTGCCCATTGAAAGGCAGTTTTCTTGTCTCCGTCAAAAAGCTGCTCCAGTCACGCTTCGCAAGGTTTGCCTCGCCTATAGTATGGACAGGCGCAATCACTGGCGAACCGTCTCGTGTCGATATTCGCCAACTGCTTCGCGTCTTTTGAAACCCGACGGCAGCTTTGCGGTCGAACGGGGGCCTGGCTGCGTGACGGCCGGAGCAAATCCAATTCAAGACAGCGTCCAAACGCTAATCGCTTCGGAGCTTTGATCCCGGTGACTGCCCCACATCGCTTGCTGACGTTTCTGCCATCCAAACGCTGGATCACCACCATCCGCACACTTGTGGTGGGTGCATTGGCCTGCGGTGCGCTAACTGCTCCTCTTGCCGCCCAGGCGGCGGAGTTTGAGAGCAACGATGTGCTCAGGTCACTGATCGATGAGCAGCCAGTCTTTCTGAAGGTGGATGAGGCGTTTGCGCTCACCACTGACTACCTCGGTGATGGCACGCTCACCGCACGGTGGCAGATGCCTCCGGGCTACTACCTCTACGGCCATCGGTTTGGTGCCAGCGCCGTAGACGAAACATCGGTCGTGCTCGGCGAGCCCGTCATGCCGCCTGGCAAAGACAAGTACGACGAATATGAAGAGGCAGTTGTCGAGGTTTACTACGACAGCGCGGAGATGTCCGTTCCCGTATCCGGCACCGGTGTCGTCGAAGTACGTATCGCGTACCAGGGCTGTGCGGACGCGGGCCTGTGTTACCCGCCGGAGTCGAAACCGGTCTGGCTGGATTTGGATCGCGGCGAAATTGTTGCAGCACCGCTGGCTGCGAGTTCGCAAACGAGCAGTCAATCCGCGGAAGCTGCTCGTGCTCGCTCAACGATTTCCGCAACCGCGGTAACCGAAGAGCAGGCGCTCGCAGGTCGACTGGCGGAAAGCTCGCTATTCGCTGCGCTGGCTCTGTTTTTGCTTGGTGGCATCGCCCTCGCGTTTACACCCTGCGTGTTGCCGATGGTGCCGATTCTCTCCAGCATAATTGTTGGCGAATCGGAGAATCTGTCCAAGGTTCGAGCCTTTACGCTCTCTCTTGCGTACGTACTGGGTATGGCCGTCACTTATGCCGCAATCGGCACGCTCGTTGGCCTGTTTGGTGCCGAGCTGAATATTCAGGCGCAGCTTCAGAGCCCGCCGGTGCTCATCTTCTTCGCGCTGACGTTTGCGGTGTTGTCGCTGTCGATGTTCGGCTTCTATGAACTGCAGCTACCGAGCGGCGTCCAAAACCGCCTGAACTCTCTTTCGAGTAGCGTTGGCGGTGGCAAGCACTTAAGCGTCGCGATCATGGGTTCGCTGTCCTCGCTGGTTGTTTCTCCCTGCGTGTCGGCGCCACTGGCGGGCGCACTGATTTACATCTCCAGCACCGGTGACGCCGTCTTGGGTGGTCTGGCGCTGTTTACGCTCGCCATTGGCATGGGTTTGCCGTTGCTGCTACTCGGCGCCAGCGGTGGTCACCTGTTGCCGCGAGCCGGCGTCTGGATGGATAACGTCAAAGCCGTATTCGGCGTCCTACTGCTGGGAGTGGCGGTATGGCTGCTGGAGCGGGTTGTTCCTGCCAGCGTGACGCTCGCGCTCTGGGCGATCCTTGCCATCGGCAGTGCTGTCTATCTCGGCGCTCTGGATTTCTCACCTCGCGCCGGCTGGGGTCAACTTTGGAAAAGCAGCGGCGTTGTGCTGCTGGTCTACGGCGTGTTGCTTCTCATCGGGGCTGCAAGCGGGGCGTCGGATCCGCTACGGCCGCTTGCCCAGATTGCGGCGTCAGCATCAGTGCCCGGCAATGTTGCGCACGCTGAAAGCGAGTGGCTTGCGGTGAGTAGCCGTTCGGACGTGGACCAGAGACTGGGTGGCGAGCCCGCCATTCTGGATCTGTACGCCGACTGGTGCATCTCCTGCAAAGTCATGGAGCGCAATGTTTTCCCCGCACCAGAAGTGGCCTCCCAGCTAGCGACCTTCCGCCTGTTGCGAGCGGATGTCACCGACAACAACGTCGAGCATCAGGCGCTGCTTAACCGATATGGTCTGTTCGGGCCACCCAGCCTGTTGTTCTTTGATGTGCAGGGGCGTGAGCTGACAGATCTGCGTATCCAGGGCGAAATGAACCGCGAGCAGTTTGCCGCGCACCTTGCATTGGTGCGTGAGCGCCTTGGTTCGCAGATGACGGCGAGTCGGTAGCAACAGCCGGCGACAGCGCCAAAACTCGCGTCTTTGCGAGGAGCCGAAAGGCGAGCCGGCAATCTGTTGAACGGACACCTGTCGTCTCGCGGGCGTTCCAGCAGCATTGCGGCCATAGCCGCAAACCCGCACACTTTTGGCTTACTCAAATCGTTCGGGGGCATGATGGCCACCTACCTGGTTCTGCACGGGCCGAATCTGAATCTGTTAGGCACGAGAGAGCCTGAGCTTTACGGCTCCCAAACGCTCAATGACATCAATGCTTCGCTGACTGAGCTGGCCGCGAATGCTGGTCATGCTGTCCGTTGTCTGCAAAGCAACGCGGAGCACGAGCTTGTGGATGCCATCCAGGCGGCCAGGGCCGACTGCGCAGGGGTGCTGATCAATCCCGGCGCGTTCGGTCATACCTCGATTGCGATTCGAGACGCGTTGTTGGGTGTCAGCCTGCCCTTCGTCGAAGTTCACCTGTCTAATGTCTACGCGCGCGAGACCTTTCGCCGGCAGACCTATCTATCCGATATCGCACTGGGTGTGATTACCGGGCTGCGAGCCAACGGCTATCGTTACGGCCTCGACTATCTTATCGAGGCGACCGCGGACAACTGAGGCGATGGCTTTGCACGCAGAGCGCGATAACAGCGAATTGACCGGCCGGGCGTTCGGCCACCGGGGAGACTAGTCAGGATGGACCTACGCAAGATCAAGAAGCTAATCGAGCTCGTCGAGGAGTCCGGTATCAGCGAGCTTGAGGTAACGAATGGCGAAGAGTCGGTGGTGATTCGAAGGCCTGCTGTTGGCCAGATAGCCTCCGCCCCGGTCCAGGAAGCAGCGGCGGCGCCCGCGCCCTCGGTGATTCCGTCCCAGCCTGCTTCGGCAGCCGGCCGGCGTCAGCCTCGAACCTTTGTCGCGCCGATTTCCGGTACGTTTTACGTGTCGCCTGCGCCGGGTGCTGATCCGTTTGCGCCGCCGGGCACGAGTGTTTCAGCGGGTGACGTGCTCTGCATTATCGAAAGCATGAAGATGATGAATCAGATCGAGTCGGACCAGTCGGGTGATGTGGTGGCGGTGCTCGTTGGCAATGGTGAGCCGGTTGAGACCGGCACACCGTTGTTCCAGATTCTTTAGCGGCCAGGGTGTGACCTGGCTTGCTGTTCAGCTCACTGCTCCCGGCGCTTTGGTTGATGCGGTGAGCGACTGTTTCGACGCCGCGGGTGCAGAAGCCGTGCTGCTTTTGGACGGTGGCGATGAAGCTATTCTCGAGCCAGCGCCGGGTGAGACGCCCATGTGGCCTGAGGCTCGAATCCAGGCGCTGCTGCCAGTTGGTTGTGATGTCGCATCGCTGCGCGGGGCTCTAGGCAGGATATTCGCGGAGTCACAGCAACCGTTCCCTGGTTGTGAGGTCGACTTCATTTCAGAGCCGGATGCGCAGGATGAGGCCGAGCCGGCCTGGCGGCAGCACGCGGTTAATCGTTGTTTCAACGGCAAGCTCTGGATAGTGCCCAAGGGTGAGGCTCAAGGGGTAGATGGCGCTGTCGTTGAGCTCGATCCGGGGCTTGCTTTCGGAACCGGCGCACATCCAACGACATCGATGTGCCTCGAGGCGCTGGCGGAGCAGGATCTCACCGGAAAGCGAGTTCTCGATTTTGGCTGCGGCAGTGGCATCTTGGCGCTCGCTTCTCTCAAGTTGGGCGCCAGTGGCGTGCTCGCCTGCGACCATGACCCCCAGGCGCTTCTCGCCACGCGCGACAACGCGGACTTCAATGGTCTCAGCGCGGATCGGTTGGAGCTGGTTGCAGCGCTCGGCAAACACGAACCCGTAGACGTACTGGTTGCCAACGTACTGGCAAACCCGCTGATCGAGCTTTCGCCTTTGCTCACCGACAACCTGCGAGCGGGTGGTGTGCTCATCCTGTCTGGATTGTTGGTAGAGCAAGCCGCTGACGTGGCTGCTGCGTACACCGACGTTGAGTTTGAACCTGCAAGGATAGACGGCGACTGGGCGGCGTTGGTCGGCAGGCGTGCGGCTACGGACCCGAGCCCATGAGTGCTGAGGTCCACGACGACGATCTGGAGCCGCTCGTCACCGAGTGCCCGTATTGCCGCACTCGCTTTCGAGTATCCGATCAGCAGCTCGTGGCGGCCAGTGGTCGGGTCCGGTGTGGCGCGTGTCTGCAAGTATTCCAGGGTAATGCCCACCTGCTCTTTGAGAGCGAGTTCGAATCCACCGAAGACGCCAATGCCGCGCTCGATGAATTGCTCGATGACCTTGCGCCCGACGACGTGGAAGAAGACGAGCTGGCAGAGATAGCAGCGAACGCTCGCGATGAAAATGAGAGTGACAGCGTTGAATTGACGGCAGGTGACGAGGTTGCGATCGACACCGACGAGCTTGAGCTCAATGACTGGACAGGCGACGACCAGCCGCCAACGCTGCCTAATCTAGCCGAAGATGGTGCCATTGCAGAGATTGACGGCGCGGCAGGTGAACCTCAGCAGGAAGAGTCCGAACGGGAAGAGGAGGTGCTCCTCGATTCAGTGAGTGCGCGCGCGATCAGCCAGGCTGTGGCGACAGCGCGAGCGGGGCTTGCTGCCGATCCGGATCCTGACGTGCTTTCGTCCGACTGGGACGAGTCGGAGTCCGAGCTGGATGATGTCGTTCAAGCTGAGGAGCCCCAGGAGTCAGAGGTTGATGATCATGACCTGGCTCAGCTCGCGCCCGAGCTTTCGGACGTGCGGGAAGTCGATAGCCTCGATGAGCTCGATGCGCTGTTGTCCGCTGAGGGCTCTTTATCCGAAGCCGCTGAAGGCTCTTTACCCGCTGAGGGCTCTTTATCCGAAGCCGCTGAAGGCTCTTCGGAATACGACGCTGCTTTGGACGATCCGCGCTTGGATGCTGAAAATACCGCCGGTGATGTGCCCGAGCCGGCCACCAGCGGTAGCTGGACTCGGTTTGAGCTCGTGGACGATGAAGCGGCTGCGAGAGTTGATGCTCCGGACTCCGGCTCGTTAGCCGCTGAGGAATCTCAGGAGGTGCCAGAGCCGGCTGCTAGTAATGCAGCGCCTGTTTCGCCGTTGCAGGATGAGGTGGAGCAATCCGTCGATCACGCCGAGCCGCCCGGCAATACCGGAGTCGCGGAGGATTCGGTCGCCGCGGATGACCTGGCTGAGCTGCTGCGAGAGATGGAGCCGCCGCGTAAACGCAACTGGCTCGCACCGGTCGTCATCATCGGTGTCGTCGCGTTGATTGCTGAGGTCCTCTACCTGCAATTTGACCAGTGGAGCCTGAATCCAACCCTGCGGCCCGTCTATGTGGCGACGTGTTCGTTGCTGCCCTGCGAGCTTGATCCGCTTCGGGATCTCACGGCGATCCGCAGCCTCGCGCACGAATTCAAGCCGGATCCGGAAGATCCGGATCGCATGCTGCTCGATTTGCAGTTCGTATCAGACGCGGACTTCGCTCAGCCTTTCCCCACCATCGAAGTCACGTTCCGAGCGCGTACGGGCGCGCTCGTCAGTACTCAGTCCACGCTGCCAGAAGCCTATCTTTACGGGGATGCAGCCGGACTCACCGAGCTGATGCCGAAAACGCCGGTCCGGATTACGGTTTCGCTCGCGCAGGTGTCAGGCGAGAACTACCAGATCGCTTTTCGTTAGAAGACGGCTGACATTGCTGGCGACCAGCAGATGGGCTGGTATGATCGCGCGCCTCACCACATCAGACCGGGTGGACGTGTCCCAACCTGCACCATCGATACTGCCTGATAGGATCGTCCACCCCGTCTCAGCCGCTCGCGCTGGTGCGGCTGACGCTCCTGTCTCGGTCTCGGTTCAACCTGACGATAACCTCTTGTCCCGGCCGCTTTCTATCGGGCCGGTCGAGCTGCGTAACCGCGTGATACTCGCGCCGATGGCCGGTGTGACCGATGCAGCTTTTCGCCGCCAGGCCTGGCGCTTCGGCGCCGGTCACCTGGTGGGTGAAATGCTCGGTGCCCGGCCAGATCTATGGCATACCAAGAAGTCGCGGCTCCGAAGGGAGAGGGTAGAGGGTGCGCCCCTGGCGATCCAGCTAGCCGGTAGCGAACCGGATGTACTCGCGGAAGCGGCTCGACAGCACTGGCAGGACGGCGCCGATCTGATCGATCTGAACTTCGGCTGCCCGGCGAAGAAAGTTTGCCGTAAGGCAGCAGGCTCGGCGTTGCTCGCTGAGCCCGAGCGCGTCATCAGCCTTGCCAGTGCCTGTGTCGACGCGGTGCCAGTACCTGTGACGGTGAAGATGCGTACTGGCCCCAGTCCGGATTGGCGCAACGGCGTTGAGATAGCAAAAGCCCTCGAACAGGTTGGGGTCGCGGCGCTGACCGTGCACGGGCGCACTCGCGCGTGCAAGTTTCAGGGTGAGGTAGACGTTGTCACCATTGCCGCAATCAAGAATGCCGTTTCGATACCGGTTATAGCTAACGGCGATGTCACCGATCGTGGCAGCGCGCTTGCCATGCTTGGACAGACGGGTGCGGATGCCGTGATGATCGGCCGCGCAGCGCTGGGTGCGCCCTGGCTGCTCGGGGAGATCGTCTCGACATTGGCACCCACTCTCGCAGAGCAGCGCCAAAGCCTTATGGATCTCGTCGTCGATGTGCATCGACTGTATGGCGAGGCTGCCGGTCTACGCATTGCACGCAAACATATCCAATGGGGCATGCAGCGCTTTGGCTTTGCCGCCGAGGTCGTGCGGCCCCTGCTCAAGACCGAAGACGCGAGTGAGCAACTCAGCGAGCTTGCGGCGCTGATCGAATAGCACAGGCATTTCTGCGGGTGCGCTTTGCGCTCCGCCTACTTTCCAGGACTTCAACGAGACTCTTCATGTCGATAGATTCAGCCAACGCTTTCCAGCCCGCGCGAGCACTGCTCAGTGTCTCGGACAAATCGAACCTGGCGGGCTTTGCCGCGGCTCTGTCGGCGCAGGGCGTTGAACTGTTGTCCACGGGTGGCACGCATCGGGCGCTGGCTGATGCCGGCCTGGCGGTGACGGAGGTGTCCGAGCGGACCGGTTTCCCGGAAATGATGGACGGACGCGTTAAAACGCTGCACCCGCGCATCCACGGCGGCATCCTCGGCCGGCGGGGTGTGGACGAGGCGGTTATGGCCGAGCACGATATCCGGCCAATCGACATTGTCGTCGTGAATCTCTATCCATTTGCGGACACCGTTGCCCGTTCCGACTGCACCGAAGCGATGGCCATCGAGAACATCGATATCGGCGGTCCGGCCATGGTCCGCAGCGCGGCGAAGAATTTTGCGAGCGTGCTTATCGTTGTCGATCCAGCAGACTATGACGAGGTTGCCGAAGCGATTGCGCAGGACAGCGTGGACCTGGGTATGCGGCGCCGTTTCAGTGCCAAGGCCTACGCGTATACGGCTGCCTATGACACGGCCGTGGCCGCTTACATGGCCGAGCGCTGTGAGGACCCGTTGCCGGCGAGCATCGCGTTCGCCTACACCCGTCAGCAGGTCCTTCGCTACGGCGAGAACCCGCATCAGCAGGCAGCCTTCTATCGCGAGCGAGCGCCACGCAGCGGCACCATTACGGCCGCGCGCCAACTGCAGGGCAAAGCGCTGTCGTTCAACAACATCGCCGACGCCGATGCAGCGCTTGAATGTGTGAAAGCGTTTGCTGAGACGGCCTGTGTGATCGTGAAGCACGCGAATCCTTGCGGTGTTGCCCTCGCTGATTCACCGCTTGAGGCCTATCGACGCGCGTTTGCGACGGATCCAACGTCCGCCTTTGGCGGCATTATTGCCTTCAATCGCCCGCTCGATGAGCAGACCCTCGCGGCGATCATTGATGCCCAGTTTGCGGAGGTGATTATTGCCCCCGAAGTGAGCGATGGCGCGGTGGTGCTGGCTGGCAAGCGCAAAAACCTGAGGCTTCTGGCCTGTGGCGCGTTTGACAATGCCAGCGCTGGCCAGCACATCAAACCCGTTGCCGGCGGGCTGCTGGTGCAAAGCGCTGATGAGCTGTCGATCTCGCCGGAAGGCCTGAAGGTGGTCAGCAAGCGGCAGCCGAGCGAGGCTGAACTGCGCGATCTTACCTTCGCCTGGAATGTCGCGTGGCACGTCAAGTCCAATGCGATCGTGTACGCCCGGGACAGCCAGACGATAGGCGTTGGCGCCGGCCAGATGAGCCGGGTTATCAGCGCGCGGATTGCCGGGATGAAAGCGGCCGAGGAGGGCTTAACCGTTCCTGGTTCGGTGATGTCGTCCGATGCGTTTTTCCCGTTCCGTGACGGCATCGATGCCGCTGCGGAGGCGGGCATTGTCGCGGTCATCCAGCCGGGCGGATCCATGCGAGACGATGAGGTGATTGCCGCGGCCGATGAGCACGACATGGCAATGGTGTTTACGGGCGTGCGGCATTTCCGCCACTGAGTTGGCTGGCCGGTGCTGGAACGACTACAAGGGAGTTAGGGGCGTGAAGATACTGATTGTCGGTGGTGGTGGTCGTGAGCACGCACTGGCGTTGCAGGCGAAGGTGAGCGCGGGTGTGACGGAGGTGTTGGTCGCGCCGGGCAATGCGGGTACT
Organism: uncultured Pseudomonadales bacterium; assembly: GCA_964351875.1. GTDB lineage: Bacteria > Pseudomonadota > Gammaproteobacteria > Pseudomonadales > Azotimanducaceae > JANSWO01. The sequence continues at coordinate 109 of CAYGQC010000128.1, read as the reverse complement.
GCCCGGGCAGATGGCGTGCGCAACGTGGCGGTTGCTGCGGACGACGTTAAAGCGCTGGTCGCGCTGGCACAGCGGGAATCGGTGGCGCTGACGATTGTCGGTCCTGAGC
>CAYGQC010000127.1:0-11672 GCA_964351875.1 uncultured Pseudomonadales bacterium | reverse complement strand
AGCCATGTCCAAAGAAGCGCCGCATAGCAGCGCCGAGAACAGGCTCGATGGCGCTGATAGCGATATCGGCCTGATCGACGAGATCGCTAAAGGCCGCGAGGTTGCGTTTGTCCGTTTGTTTGAACGGCATGGCGAGCGAGTTTTTCGCTACGCGTGGCGCTTGACTCGCGACCAGGGCAAGGCCGAAGAAGTGACCAATGACGTAATGCTGCAAGTGTGGAATGGGGCGAGCGAATTCGCTGGCCGCTCTGCGGTGACCACCTGGCTGCTCGGCATCACGCGCAATCTTGCGTTCAACTCGATCAGGCGAAAACAGCTCGAAACGGTTGAGCTTGGCTCAGCTCCTGAGCCGATTGACGAAACCGCTGCGGCGGATACGCAGATTGCTCTGCGATCAGAGCAGTCGCTGCGCAGTGCGATTCGCCGAGCGCTCGGCTCGCTCTCGATCGAACACCGCGACGTCGTTGAGCTGACGTTTTTCCACGAGTTGAGCTATCCGGAAATCGCCGAGCTGATCGACGTACCGGTCGGAACGGTGAAGACGCGCATGTATCACGCCAAGCGGCAGCTCAAAACACTTTTGCAAAGCCAGGCTCTGGATCTGCCTTTTGGTGGGCTGGAATCTGTGACACAGGAACAGGAAGTAACACGGTGAATCACTCTCAAGCACAATCTCGCATCGCCTGGTACGTCAATGACACCTTGGCCAGCGAAGAGCGCGCGCAACTCTCGGAACATGCGCTGTCGTGCGCTGTTTGCCGCGACGGTATTGCCGCCACCGAGCTGCTGCGTGAAGTGGTCGCTGAGGTAGCAGAGGATGAGCCGGCGTTCGATGTGTCGATGGTGCACGCGATGGCCCGCCGGCTGCCGACTCAGCGGAGCGCAGATTCGGAGAGCGTCTCGGCGCAGGAGCCCACGCAAGAGCCCCACCAGGAGAGTGGTGAATCGCCTGCAAGCAAGGTGGTGAGCCTTACCGACCGTCTGCGCAAGCGCCTTGAATGGCAGTCCACGCCTGCGCCCATACGCTGGGCGCTCGCGGCTCAGGTCGCTCTGATTGTCGGGATGGCCTTCCTGGTTACTGTACCCGGCAGCGAGTCGGGTGAGCCGAGCTTCCAGACGGTCTCTGGTCCTTCTCTCGTCGCGGATGCGACCGTTGTGTGGCGTGAAGACGCGCCCGTGCAGCAAATCAACGCGCTGCTCAGCGCTGTTGGCGCGGAAGTGAGTGCTGGCCCGAATGCGCTCGGCATGTATCGACTCACATTTTCCGGCGACGCCGCAGCGGTGGAACGCATAGCGATTCTGCGAGGTAGCGAGCTGGTGCTCTACGCGGAGCTTGTCGCTCAATGAGTCGTTCAGTGCGATGCGCAGTGCTCGGAGCCGGGATCTTGCTGCTGACGCTGCAAGCGGCATCAGCGCCAGTCAGCGACCCGTATTTCAATAGCGCCGGTAGCTGGCAACAGGATTTCCTCGACCAATGGGCGACGCACGCGGTACTGGACGGTGCGCCTATGACGCTGCCTGATTCGGCGGCGGTTCTGGTCGCGCTGATCGATACCGGAGTCGACTACGGGCATGAGGACTTTCCCGGCGATTCGCTCTGGCGTAATGCGGGGGAGACGATCAACGGTCGCGACGATGACAACAACGGCTATGTTGACGACGTGATTGGCTGGGATTTTGTCGGCAACACGAACAACCCCATCGATCAATCCGGCCATGGGACTCATCTGGCCGGTCTCATTGCCGCCTGTACTGATAATGGCGTTGGAATCGCCGGGGTTGCACCAGGTGTGCGGCTGCTACCGCTGAAAGCGGCCAGCTTTACCGGTTCGGCTAGCGCAAAAACGGTGGCAGCGGCTGTTCGTTACGCGACTGCCGCGAACGCCGACATCATCAATCTGTCGTTGGCGCGGGAAAACGTCACCGCTGACGAGGCATCTGCCATTGCTGAGGCGATCGACGCGGGCGTGCTGATCGTCGCGAGCGCAGGCAATGACGCGAGCACGCGTACGCCGTCAGGTTATGCCAGTTTGCCCGGTGTCCTTGCGGTCGCTGCGAGCCAGCCCGGAGGCGCACGCGCCGGCTTTTCTGCGGCCAATGCTGAAGTCGATCTGATCGCACCGGGTGTTGATGTGTTGTCGCTGCGAGCGGCGGGCACGGATTTTATCGCCCTCACTTCCCGCAAAGATTATCAACCCGGCGCGGCGGTGGTGGACGATCGTTACTACCGAGCCAGTGGCACGTCCTTTGCGACGGCCCTGGTCACCGGCGTCGCCGCGCGAGTCGCATCAGCCCGTCCGCAGCTCGATGGGTCAGAACTGGCTGCGGTGTTGATGGCGAGTGCACGGGACATCGCGGCAGAGGGCGTGGATCAACACTCGGGGTACGGGGCGGTCAGTCTTGCCGGAGCGTTGGCGACGCAGGCTGACGAATTTGCCGATTTGCGCCTGACCGGGACTGGTCTCGCGGAAGCGCAAAACGAGATTGTCCTGGAACTGATCGGGCGCGCACCCGCTGACGGCAGCGCCTGGATCGAGCTTGCTGAGGTCCATGTTGATGGCGTGCCCGGCAAATCGCGCCGCCTGGAAAACGCAGTGAGCGCTGGCCCCGTGTTGGCACGCGTGCCTTTAGCTGGGCTTGCCGAGGCGGCTGATGGGTATCGTTGGCAGTTCCGCCTGGTGGCGCTAAATGCTACGGGACAACGCCAATCCTCGGCGATTCAAGTCGCCTTGCCCGCGGCGCGGCTATGAAGCTTCTCGTGCTACTCATGGCGTCTGCGCTCGGTCCGTTTGCCGCGGACTGGCAGGAACCTCTCGCGCTGCCGTCGTCGCCGCCGTCGACTGAATGTGCCCAGATTCAGCAGGCTGGCGTCGCGCAGACCGAGTTTGCGGTTCGGCCTGCGGCCGTCGAGCTTACGAGAGCGTCCCTGGATTCGACCGATGACACGTTGTCCTGCAACCGGACCCTGCCGCTGCTCGGTCAAGCGAGGTCGGGTGATCTGCCGTCGCTATCGATAGAGCTGGATCTCTCGGCGTTGTCATCAAGGCCCACGGCAGGAGAGGGAGCGCGTTCCATCTCTGCACAATTGAGCGAGCCCACCGATACTACCGGTCACGAGTTGCTGACCCGCGATGGCTGCTCGGAAGTGCGCACGCCGCTGGACAGCGTTGCGCCGGCTGCTGTTCCTGGTGTCGCTCTGGCTGTGGTTCCTGCGGGACGCGCGGGCGCGATAGCCTCGCGCTCGGGCGCACAACTGCTCCGTGAAGTCGCGCTGGACAGCATCGACAAGACGCTGGCCCTGATGGTCAGTGACAACGCTGGCCTGCTGGGCTTGCTCGCGGCTGACCCTGAGGTCGAGCAGAGCCAGCCGGACTATCGTTACCGCACCGCGGGTGTTGCATCGGGCGATCCGTTAGCCGGCCTTGCCTATGCGCCGCGTCGAATGGGACTGGAACCGTTACTGGGAACGCTCGCCGGGCGTGGTGTACGTGTTGCCGTGATCGACACCGGGGTCGCGCTCGCGCATCCGGACCTTGCGGCCAGCTCCATCGACACGCTCGACACGACAGGTGCGAGCTATGTGGCGGAAGCTCATGGCACCGCGGTCGCCGGTGTCATTGCGGCGAGCGCCGGCAATGGCGAAGGCAGTTTTGGGCTAGCGCCGGCGGTCGAGATGCTGTCGATCCGTGCGTGCGCGGCCGTCTCATCCGGTGCCCTGTCTGCTCGCTGTCGCAGCAGCGCGCTCGCGGCCGGCGTTGATGCGGCGATTAAGGCTGACGTCGACATCATCAACCTGTCTCTGACCGGTCCGCCCGATGCGTTGCTCGCCGAGTTGATCAACGCAGCGCTGGATGCCGGTATTGTGGTTGTCGCCGCGGCCGGTAACGGCGGGCCGTTGGCAAAACCTGCGTTCCCTGCCGCGTTGCCCGGTGTCTTTGCAGTGACGGCGACCGACGCGAGTGATGAGCTCTACCCGGAGGCGAATCGAGGCTTCTACATCGACGTTTCAGCACCTGGTGTCGACATCCTCACCCCGGGGCTGGACGGGCGTTATCCGACAGTGTCGGGCACTTCGTTTGCTGCGGCTCAGGTGACGGCAGTGCTGGCGCTGCTTGTCGAGCACGCGGGCTCCGCGACGGACGCCTCGCTCACGCAAGCGCTCCGAGGCAGTGCGTTCGATCTCGGCGTCGAGGGTCGGGATGAAGTGTTTGGCGTCGGCCTGATTGATGGCTGCAAGGGCATCGCCCAACTCGGCTTACCCGTTCCGCAATGTCCGGGCTCTCAGCCGTGAAGTGGCTCGTCTCCATCGCAGTGCTGTTCTCTGTCTCTCCCTCGTTGGCAAATGAGGCGAGTGTCGACAAAGGCGAGTTTGTCTACGCCGATCCACCCGCCCTCGCTGTGAGCGAGGTTGATCCGGCTCAGTTAACGGATCTCCTGCGCCGGCAAGCGGCTACCCGCTGCGGCCGCGGCCTCGCGGCGGCGCCACTCTCCTTCGGGCCGAAAGATGTCTTCGCCCCCCAGCGAGAAGCTCAAAGTGCCGGCGCGAAGCTGCTGGGCGCTGTTATTGGCGGGCGTGCCGGACGCGGCAAGCCATCGCTTGAGAAAGACCCCATCGGCAAGCGCGGCCGAGAGCGGTTCAGGCATGGCATTGCGTCGGACCAGTTAGCGATTGGCGGCGAGCAGGGTAGCGATTCGCTCCTGATTTCCCTGCGCGTGGACAAGTCCAAATCGAAATCGACGTTTCACTCGGTTTTTCTGGAACGCGCGGACTGCACGCGGCTGTGGCCGGACCGCCTTGAGCCATACGGCGTGTGGGGCGACTGGAAACTGTCGGTCGCGATCACGAAGACAACCGAGCGCTATCGCAACGGCAGCCTGGTTGATCGGCACAGCACGCGTGAGAACTGGCAACGCAGCGGCAACTTGAGCGGCTTTGCCGAGCTCTCGGTCATCAGCGATATCGATGACGTTGCCGGTGGCCCCGGCAAGTGGCTTTTCGACCCCAACGCCGCGTATTCCGCTCACCTTCTGCGCCAGAACAGCGTGCCCGCGTGGCGCGAAATGGGTTACGGCGAGCCGACAGGCGGCATTCGAACCATGGGAGCGCGCTTCGATCTTCGTAGCGGCGATCTGGGCGAAGACGTTGTCGCCGTCGTTCACCTCACGGATGTCGGCAAGTCCGGCTATAGAACGACGGGCTTTGCCTTTCGCGTTCAGAGCGGTCCCCACGGAGCGCTCCTCTTTTCTCAACTACTTCCGCCGGGGACCGCGAATGACGCTGCGCCCTGATCACACAAGTAATTGCAATCAACCACAAGCAGGGAATGACCATGAAAAGACTACGGCACCTAACCACTCAATATTCGGGATCGGGATCGGAAGCGAGTGTGCCACGCAAATTGCTCTCGGGTTCGATGATGCTGGCGCTTGCGGTTGCCGCGAGTAGCGGCGCTGCTGACGGCTATCAGTTCGAAGGCGGTATCGAGTATGTCTCCGGTGAGGTCAGCGTGAGTGACGGTTACACGCCACCCGATTACACCCCGCCCCCTGTCGGTGATCCCGGTACGCCACCACCGACGGGAACACCCGAACCGGAACCGCCTGTTTCCGGAACACAATACGGCTCCAGCGACTATGACGGCTGGGTGCTGAGTGGAACGTGGTATGTCGGCGGCGTCGACACGAGCCGTGGCCCGCTGCGCCTCGCGCCGTTTGTCAGCCGCGCCAGCAGCATCGGCGGTCGGTATGGCCAGATCGATCTGGACAATGGCGGCGATGCCGACTTCTGGTTTGTCGACAGTCGCTGGGTGCTCCCGAACGGCGTGATTATCGAAGCCGACTACGGCCAGCGCGAAGCGGGTGCTGCGGATGCGGATGTTGCCCGTGTCGCGGGTGGCTACTATTTCGGTGACACCTCCGCGGTGCGCATAGGCTATGACGTCGATGATGATGATTTCTCGGACCTTGAACGTTGGAGCATCGACATCACTCACGTGCAGACGCTGGAGAACGGCACGACGTTTTCCGTGGGCGCGCTAATCGGCCTGGTGACCGGTGAAGACGGGCTCGGTCGCGATGACGATGGCAGTGACGTGCTGCTGACGGCGAGCTACTTTCCCCAGGACAATTTCGGCTTCGGGCTGGAAACCCTGTTCTCGGAACGCGATGCTTCGGGCGACGTAAACGCCTGGGAACTTTGGGCCGACTATTTTGTGACCGAGAAGATATCGCTGACGCTCAGCTATCGGGATGAAGACGGCGACGTCGCCGAAGGCGATACGTTGAGTTTTCGGGCGCGCTACCGCTTCTAACGAAGTGGCAACTCGAACGCCAGTCGCAGCAAGTTAAGGCAACCGGAAAAAACGAGGGAAACAGAAAAAAACGAATTGGTGATGAACCGTCAGTAACTACGCCGTTACTTATCAGTGAGGCCGGCAAGGACCGGCTCAATTGATTACCAGGAGATTCCAATGACTTTTGTTCCCCACAAATCCAGCCTTGTTCTTGCCGCGCTACTGGTTTCCGGATCAGCCCTCGCAGGCGGAGCCAGCAATCCGTATCAGTCCTGGCAGCAGTCGTCAGATGATGATGTCAACGTTGCCATCGAAGACTCGTTCAAGCGCTCGGAGACCAACACGTCTCATAGCGAAGACAACGATGTCGATCTGCGCTTCAAGTCCAGCCAGGACAACGATCAGATCAATCAGCACAGTGAAGACAACGACGTTGAACTCGTTTTCCGAACGTCTGAAGACAACGACATCGCTGACAGCTACAACTCGGACACCAAGGGCTCGTACAACAACGATTACAGCCAGGACACTGATGTAACGACATCCTGGCGCCAGCGCCTCGACATCGACAGCATCGTGGCCACACCGACGATGACGGCAAACAAAGACCAGAACCAGGAAGCTGGCCACAGCGGTTACTCAGATGCCTATGGCGTCGCGGATGGTCACGACACGGCGGTATACGGCGGTCAGACTTCGGTCAGCGCGGGCAACGACGAGCAGGTCTTTCTCGGACCGGCAATGGTAAGCACCAACGTCAACATTCTGCCCAGCAACGATCTGCTCATCGGCGGTCACAACTCTGGCCCGATCGGCATGAGCAACACGAGCGCAGGCCGTGATCTGGGTGACAAGGGTGTGTTTGCCCCGGTAGGCAACACGACCGTTGGTGTCAGCGGTGATGTTGGCCAGGCCTCAACCTCCGTACTTGAGCAGAACGGTGACTCCGGCAACATCGCCGAGGAAATCATGAGCTCTGGCATCGGTCGCTAACGCGTCTCTCCCCGGCTGAGCCTCAACGCCCCAGGTTGGGGCCCAGTCACAACCCCGCCGCCGCGCCGCTCCCCCGCGCGGCGGCGGCCTTCTTTCAACGCCGTCCCCCCGATTCAGAGATGCAGAGGCTGACGCCATGAAAACGCCCCAAGTACCACTTTTATTTGCCTGCGTGCTGATGATTGCCGCGAGTGCGGCCAACGCCGGTACCGGCGCACAGACGGGAGCCGAGCGCAGCGCGATGCTCGACCGGGTCTACCAGATGCGCATGGCCATCGAGAGAGACCGGGCGCGTGCAGAGGGTGAAGCGCGAAGCAATGTTCGCCTGGTTACCGACGCCGGCGGTCAATCCAGCCAGGCCTCTCCTAGCGTCACCGCCATGCGAGCGGAGACCTATCAACACCTGTCGAGATTTGAGCAGAACTTTCGCTGCCTCGATGTGGATGTCGATAACACTTCCGGCAATACCGTCGTTATTTGCGGCGACAACAGCGGCGATATCGATGGCAGCAACGTCAATGCAGGCCGGGATATCGTCATACCAAATGATCGTCAGTGAGGAGTTCATGATGAAGACCCGACTCACTCTCGCCGTCCTCGTGAGCACTTTGCTGTTTGGGCTGCCGGCCGCTGCCCAGCGGCCTTATGACCAGCCTCCTGGCGGCTTGCTGATCCTTGCGGAACAGCGTTTTGACCCCGCGGTTCAACGCCTGCTTGCGGCTCAGGATCTCGCCGCGATGCCGCTGGAGAATGGGCGTCTTTTCATCATCGTTCCGAACCGTGATCGGGCGTATCTGGAGCAAGCGCAGATTCGATCCCTCGAGCGGTTGCTGGCGAAGCCACCAGCGAGCCAGGACGACTAGAAACCTGGTGCGTTGAACCGGACCGCAGCTCGCCGTTACCTACTGCTGAGCCTGGAGACCGGACACTTCGGCACTCCAGGCTTGCTGAACATTTTAAGGAGCTTCCCATGTCCCGATTGTCATCACTGTTCGCGGTCGTGCTATTCGCCTGTTCTCCGCTGCTCGCTGACGAGGCGTCATCGATTGACGAGCTCCTGTCCTCTCTGGAGTGTTCCAAGCCAAAGCCGAGAATTGCGATCTACAGCTTCCATGCGACGGGCAAGCTGGCCGCTTTTGAAGGCTATAACGTTGGTGATGCGCTTGCAGCGCAGTTGGCCACCGAGCTGGCGCGAACGGACTGTTTCATCGTTCTCGATCGCACGGGCCTCTCCAGCGTGCTTCGAGAGCAGGAGTTGGCGTTGGCGGGAGTCGTCGGAGCGGACACCGGTGCACATGCGGGTCAGATCATTGGCGCCGAAATTATCATCAAGGGCGCGGTCACCGAATTTGAAGGCAACACCCGAGGTCGGGGCCTGAATGTCGGACTGGGTCTGCCTGATATTCCGCTCGGTTTGAGACTGGGTCGTCGGGGCAACACCGCGCACGTCGCGCTCGACCTTGCCATCGTCGACGCCTCGACCGGCCACGTGAAGGCATCGCATCGTGTCCAGGCGGAGTCTCGTTCGGGCGGATGGACGGTTGGCCTCGACCACGAGCGCGGCAGCGTCGGCGGCGACACATTCGCGAAATCACCGCTTGGTCTCGCTTCCCGTAACGCGCTTGGCAAAGCGATTGTGGAGATCGCGCCCGATCTGCGCGGCGTTGCCTGGCGTTCCCAGATTGTCGATGCGGTTGGCGATCTGCTGTTCGTGAACGCAGGCAGGGACACAGGCATCGAAGCAGGCGACACGTTTCGCGTTTCTACGGTGGTTCACACACTGATCGACCCAACGTCGGGCCTGCTGATCGATACCGTGGAGCGTGATATCGGCGCTCTGAGAATTGTGGCGGTGGAAGAGAAGTATGCCGTCGCCGAACCCATCAGCGATCTGAAAGCTGGCCGCGGTGACGTCGTTCACTTGTAAGCGCGGCAGCAACACGAACATTCATGCCCGGTAGGGCAATATCTGAGGAGAAGAATATGAACCGTTCCCAACGAGTCACGGCCGCAGTTGTTATCGCCGTTGCGTCATTGCTGCCGGCGCAGGCGCCCAGCGCAGATGCGCTTGCTCCCGTGATGATTAACGGACAGCAGCTCACATTGAGCCAGTGGCAGGGCTTGTCCAATCTCATCGGAGAGACCGTTCTACCTGGGATCTACCTCGTTGATGGCAATGGTTGCTGGCTAAATACCAGCAACGGCGCCAGCGGCTGCGTCGGCAGCTCGGATGTTTTCTCTCGCTATGGCAGCGGTGGCCGCGACGGTAACGGCAACTGGAATCACTGGAGCGATGCCGCCGGAGGAGCGGTCGGTGGTACCAGCGATGGCTGTGTCTACACGACGTTCGGCTGGTCGAGCTGTTAGGCGGCTGGCCTGGCTTCTGGTCCTGCGGCGAGTAGGCTCAGGCCTCGGGTTGTCGGCACTGGACGAGTTACGCTGCGATCGCCCCCAGCGTGAGTAGAGCCGCAAAAGTCACGGCTTCGATGCCGGCACCTTGTGAGTCTCGTTGAGTCGCGGAGCGTTACACTACACGCGGTCGCAATTGGTCAGTCGAGGTTTTTATGGCGCCGCGGTTATCGCGTTCGTTGTCGCTGCGCGGCACAGCTCTGGGTCTGCTCGCGATTCTGTTGGCGGCGTGGCCAGCCAATGGTTACGGCGATGAATCAGAAGCCACTGGAGTAGCTGAACCGCTTTGCCGAGATCTGTCCGATAGCTGCGTTGAGGCACGCCTGGCTGAAGCTCAAGTGCAATTGCGAGGCTCGCAGCGCAAGCGAGCGAGGCCAATCCTGCAGGCACTCGTCACGCAGATTAGTGCCGCGCCCCCCGATCAGGTTTCCGCGCACCTGCGTGCTCGCCTCGAACTCACGTTCAGTGCGCTCGATTTCTATGACGAAGATTTCGAGACAATGAATGTCCGCGCTGAGCGCGCGCTCGAGCTGACCGAAGGCCTCAGTGGCCTCGATCGAGCCGATGCGCTGGGTACCAAGGCACTGTATTACAGCAACATCGGTCGGCCAGCGGACTCGCTCGAGTGGCTGGAGCGAGAGCTTGCGCAGCGTCGGTTGCTGCCCGAGGCGTCCTCGAAAGTGGCCAGCACGCTGGTCAATCTCGGCATCACCTATGCGGAGACGGGCCGTTTTTCCCTTGCTGAAGAGCGCATGGAAGAGGCGCTCGCGTTCGCGCTTGAGTACGAGAGCGAATCCGTCATGCCGGATCTCATTCGCAACAACCTCGGATTTCTGTACGGCAATCGGCACGAGTACGCGCGAGCTGCCCAGGTATACGGGCAAGTCGCCGAGCGCTATCGAGTCTCGCGCGCCGGCACGCCAGCGCTTGCCAATGTGCTGGCCAACCTTGGCCAGATGTGGCTGTCTCTGGAACGAGTAGACGACGCGGAACGTGTGCTCAACGAGGCGCATTCTGTTCAGCAGGCGTCTCAACCACGCTCGCTGGGTATGGCCCGAATCCTGGTGGCGCTCGGACGGATTCACGCAAAGCGTGGCGACATCGAGGCGGCCTGGCTCATGACCGCGCAAGCTGTCGATCTCGTTGACGAGATAGCACCAGATTCGATCTTCTCGGTCATCGTGCGTCGTGCCCAGGCGCGCATCGCGTTGTTGTATGACGGCGCAACAGACAATCAGCGCATGTTAGCTCAACGCGGGCTGATTGAGGCCGAAGCGCTGGCAGCGGCTCTACAGCCGCTGTCTGCCGAGCGAGTGCAGGTGCTGTACCTGCTGGGCAAGGCTGCACAGGTCCAGGGTGACGTAGTCCTGGCCATTCAGCGTTTTGAGGAGGCGATCTCGGTGCTTGATGCGCAGTACGCGCTCGTCGGTGATGATCTGCTCGCCGAAGCTGAGTTTGCTGATGCGTTTGAGGATCTTTACAAGTCTCTGGCTCTGCTACACGCGCGGGCAGAGCGCGCTCTGCCGGCGATCCGGGTCTTGGAGAGTTACCGTCAGCGGGCAGCGATTGCGCCGCTGCAGCTCGATGAAACGCTCGTGAGCACCCACGAAGCCCGGACAGGGATTCGTGTTCAGGTGGCTGAACTCCTCCAGCAGCAGAGCGCGGCGGATGCCGACGGACGCCTGGCTTCCGTGGCGACAATAGAACGCGAACTCGATCTTCTCTTGCAGCGGGATCAAACGCTGATCGCGGAAGCCCTCGCCAATGATCCGGGGTTGGCACCGCTGCTGGCGCCGGTGCCTGAGATCGACAGCGTCTCTCGCCGTTTGCAGCCCGGCCAGCGCCTTGTTTACTTTGCTTTGGCGCAGCCGGCAAGCGTCGCGCTGGTGCTTGCGAGCGATGCGCCGCCCAGCATCATCTGGCTGGCGCCCCGGGAGGAACTCGTGGCAGCCGTTGACTCGTTACGCGCATTTGTCG
>CAYGQC010000126.1:8465-11868 GCA_964351875.1 uncultured Pseudomonadales bacterium | reverse complement strand
TGAGTTACCTGCTCGCCAAGTACACCCTGCTGTTTCTGCTGACCGCAGTGGTCGCGTTTCTCCTCGGACACTGGTGGGCTCGGCGACGGCTCATCGACGTCACCGACTCCTATCACTCTCTCTCGCGCAGTCTGGACAGCAGCAACCGCGGTTGGGATCGCCTTTGGACCCGGCTCGACGGCCTCGACGGGTCCGTCTCAAGTACGCTGAAGACTCAAATTGCCGCCATACCGACACCGGATTTCCCGAGGACCGACCTATCAGGCGTCGAATCAAAGCTCGCCGCGCTTGAGGCCAGGATCGACAGCCTGCCTGCTCCCGTAGAGCCTGACTTCTCCCCACTCACCAACCGAATCGATACCGTGGCGCAATCCGTGTCAGAAATCCCGAAACCCGAGGCCACTGACCTGTCTGGAGTAGAGAGCAAGCTGGCCGCATTCGAAGCCGCCTTGATGAGCCTGCCGATTCCGCAGCCAACAGATCTGGCGCCGATCACCGAAAGGCTCGGCAGTCTGGAAGCCGTAATCCACGCGATACACACGCCCGAAGCTGTAGACCTTGCTCCCGTTGCAGACCGGCTAAGTGATCTAGAAACGACGATACGAGCGATTCCCGCGCCGCAAATGCCAGAGCCCCTCGACCTTGCCCCAGTGCATTCGCGGCTTGAGGCTGTCGAATCCGCTCTGCGATCCATCCCGACGATAGAAACCCACGCCGCGCCGGACCTAGCGCCGTTGAGTCAGCGCCTCGCAGACCTGGAGCGCGGCTTGGCACGCATTCCCGGCGCGCTGCCGAGAATGGACTTGGGCTCGGTAAACACCAGGCTTGCGTCGCTGGAGGAAAGCCTCAAATCCGTCGTGGCAAAACTCGACGCAAATACCCTTTCCGCGCCAGCAGTGCCGACAAGCGGCCCGCGCTTGCTGACCCATGCCGAATACGGGAATCCGGACGATCTCAAGCTGATCTCAGGTATTGGCCCAAAGCTGGAAAAGCTCTTGCACAAGAATGGCGTGTACTACTTCTGGCAGATCGCATCATGGTCTGACGCCGACGTTGAGTTCGTCGATGCTCAACTGGAAGTCTTCACCGGACGGATCGCCCGGGACAACTGGGTCACTCAAGCTGGCGATCTGAAGAACTCGCCATCAGCGGTGAGGGCGCCGGAGTAGCGGATTGACTGTCCAAGCAACCGGCGCGGAAACCGCACGTCCGGGAGCTCAGAGGTGACACAGCACAGATAGCTTTCGAGAGGTTCAAAACGAGAGGTCACAAAACTGACTGACCAAAAACAGAAAACCCCGGGATTACCAGGGTTTTCGTTCGCTACGCGGATTGCCCTGCGATCAGGACAGACAGCGTTACGCTCTAGCGTCCGAACAGTTTGCCTGCCATGCCAAGCAGATCATCCATGGCTGAACCATCCTTGTCCGCATCGATCATATTGCCGAGCAGAGCACCGAGACCACCGGAACTCGACGCCTCGGGCGCTGCCTGCTGCTGCTTGCCGACCGCGCCCATCGCGAGGCTGGCGACCATCGGCAGCATCTGCTTGATGAGGCTATCGCTAACACCAGTGTTAGCTGCCGCCTTTCCGGCCAGCGCGCGACTCACGTCCTTGCTGCCCAACAGATGGCCGAGAATGCCTTTGCCGTCAGACTGAGCCTGGCTGTCAGCGAGCTTTGACGGGTTGTCCAGGTAATCGGCATGGTTACCCTTCTGCAGGGCTCCGAGAAGCGAATCCAGGCCACCGCTTTGCTGGGCATTGCGCTGCATGCCACCACCGAGTGCGGGTACAACCTGACCGAGTACATCGGCAATCTGCCCCTCGCCCAGATTGAACTGTTTGGATAGTTGCTTAACCGCGTCGCCGCCGCCAGCCTGAAGGATCGTGTTCAGTAGGTCCATGAGATACCCAGGTTAGTCCTCGCCCGAACGGGCAGAACTCCGACTTTGACGCTCTGTCGGTGACTGCGCAATCAACGATTGTAAAATGGAGGAAAGTCCTTGATCCCAGAACCTTCACGGATCCTTTCGCAGCAACGGGATCCGGACGCGCTGTCTTTCATACGCGGCTTCCGCATACAGTTCGACATCGATTGCCGACGGCTGCTCTGACAGCTCAAGACTTACGGGCAGACAACGTGCAGACGGGTGCATACCGAGCAATCGCTCGCTCGACGGCGGTAACAATGCTTCCCCTGTGTACGCGCTCCCATCGTCGCGCTCGAAGTGCACCCAACCGGAGAGAATCGGCATTGGCATTGTCAGACGAGTGCTAGCGAGGCTGGCGGCAAAGATCGGCATCCCCGCTCGATCAGATCGGGGAAAACGATACTCCCCGACAAACTCCACCATGCTCGCGGGGTCACCCCGGTGCCAGCGCAAGCGGATATCAAATTCTTCCCCAGTATCCAGCACACTCGCCATATGGAAGACACCAGGCTCAACGCAACTTCCGAGCGTGCTACTCCAATTCGGCATTATGGTAGGCGAACGCTCATTTGGGGTGCGCACGTCGATAGTGTGCAGTCGATAGTCTGGGTCTACGTCAAACGCGAGATGGATCAGCCGCTTCTGATCAGGCAATGCAAACGCTTCCTTGCTGCGAAGGCTTACGATTCCGTCGGCTGAGTCCGCGTGCTCCGCCGCGATCTTCATGGCTAGGTACTCCGCGCGCTCTTCGCTTTGGACACGAGTCAACGACCCCCATTGGTTGACCACACCGTTACCGGAAAACCAAAGCACACTGAGCGTAAAAAGCGTGGAGAAGACCGCGATAGCGCTCGCTACGACGTCAAGGTTAAGAACACGAGCAAGGCCAACAAGGAGAATCGGTGCGAGTACCAACGCGACCAGAATGCCGCCGTAGAACACGGCCAGCCCTTCCATGCCATCCGTGTTGAAGATACTCAGAATCAGGAAAACCAGACCGACTATCAGTACCGGTGTGGCCAGCTTAACTGCGACCCAACTAAAGGTGGAGTGGGGCCAAACCCGGCGGCGTTCAACTACGTGCCAGGCCAGCACAGCGATAATGACAGCGATGTGCAGGATCAGGCCCAGCAAAGCGCCGAGCCAATCGGCACTCATCTCTATGGAGGCCAGCACTTCCGACATGAGGAATAAACCACAAGCAAGGGTAAGTGAACGCTACGCCAGTTTCGCGCAGCTCACCGTGATCCGTGTTGCATCCCTTAGCCGAGCACCCTAGAGGAGCGCTCGGACTATCTCAAAGGGCTCAGGCTGGCTTGCGAAACTTCAGCGTCATCCGATTCGACTCACCGATGGCGAGGTTGGCTGCTTTCTGAGCATCGTCTTCAACTCCCAACGACGGCGGCAGACGCCAAACGATATCGTCCGCACCAGGAACGTCTTTGGGATTGGCATTGATATTCGTTGAGCC
>CAYGQC010000126.1:0-8455 GCA_964351875.1 uncultured Pseudomonadales bacterium | reverse complement strand
CCCAGATACTCAAACCCTGCCGCTTCAATCTGCGCGATGACAAATGACTTCTTCAGGTAACCGCGAGAGCCGTTTGCCCACTCGTCAGTCATGGATTCGGGTGCCTGGTGCTGAACCACGCCAAGGATTCCGCCGGGCTTCAAAGCACTGTAGGCCGTACCGAGCGCCTCACCGAGGAAATCTCGCTTGTCGCTGAATCGGGCAAGGTTGTGTAAGGCTCTGACGAACAACACGGCATCAGCCGTTCCGGCTGCCGATTCGGGTATTGCCCCGAACAGATAAGCTGATACTTCGGCGCTGTCATCACCGCGCCATTCCTGCGCGCCCGCTGGCCAATCCGTAGGCCAGGTCGCCATTCGAGCGACCATTTCCTCTGTGCCGAACGGGAAGTTTGGCCAAAGATCGAGCGGATAGTTAACGCCTGTCAATTCTCCTTCACTGCCCAGATAGGACACCAACAGCTTGCTGTACCAGCCGCCACCTGGGAGGGCTTCGACAACGGTCATGCCAGGCTCGATACCAAAGTACTCGAGTGTTGCCTGTGGATGGCGGTATTGATAACGCGCCTGAACCTCCTCCGGTTGCGCCGCGAGGATTCCGGCAAGGCGCGCAGAGTCCATCGCTTGCTGGTCCGGCGTGGCATCGACATCAGCCGAGTTGCAGCCGGCGACAAGGGCGAGCAGTGATAGAGAAATCAGAAGTCGGGAATACGTTCGAAACAGCATGCTTGTGTGCCTGTTGGGGGTTGCCGAAAGCCTACGAAAAACACGGCCGTTCGGCCAGACATATCCGGCTTCGATTACAGCAGACCCATCATGGGGTGCGCAGCAACGGCGAAGACTTTCTCGGGCCGAGCAGCACCAAGGCAAGCAGCGCCGGCACCCATGGGAACGCACGCTCAAACGGGTCCCCTGGCAGGTGCGCTAATGCGGATAGCAGGTTGTCGCTGAGAGGCGCAGCGCCGAGCAGATAGAACACAACGGTTGTTACGAAGCCTGCCAGCATGCAGGCCAGTGCAGCCCGGGCAGATACCACCCGACCCAGCACTCGCCAGAAGACAATCGGTCCAAACGCGGCGCCCAGCGCCGACCAGGCAAAAAGCACTCGATTGAAGATCGTGTCCGGAAGGCTCAGTGTCAAAAGCACCGCAAACACCGCTATCGCGAACATCACCAGACGCGAGGCGAGTAGCTGTCGGCCGGGAAAGCGATCATTAACGCCCATGTCATGGGCAACCGCAGCAGAGGCGGCAAGCAGAATCGAATCGACCGTCGACATCACCGCTGACAGTGTCGCGGCAATCACCAGCCCGGCGAGGACCGGCGGCAGATAGTCACTCGCTGCCTGGTAGAACAAGACCTCACCGGATGCTAGATCCGGCGTAAGCGCGCGCCCTGCCAGCGCCAGCATGACCATACCGATGTAGACGAGCACACCCCAGGTCATCGCAATCAGAAATCCCTGGCGGCGCTCTTTATCGCCCCGAACCGCCATTAGCCGGCTGAGTAACTGCGGCTGGCCAAGCGTGCCCAGTGACGTACCGATCGTGCCAACAACAAAGCCAATGAAGAGCAGCGGCATGTGCCCACCGGTCAGAGACAGGTAGTCCGGCGACATCGTCTGTCCGAGCGTCTCAAAAATCTGACTCGGGCCACCCGCAGCAACGACAGCAGCGAACGGCACTCCCAGGGAGATGAGCAGCATAATGACGGCCTGCAACGTGTCGGTAACGGACACCGCCCAGTAACCACCAAGCAGCGAGTAGACGAGCACAATTGCGGCGCCGAGAACAATCGCCTGGGGAACGTTGAGCGCAAAGTGTTCCGCCAGCGCTTTGCCCGCCGCATCAAATTGAGCGGCGATGTAGAAGACAAAACAAAGCAGGATAAGAACCGCGGCGACTATCGCGGCGAGGCGACGCAAACGACCACTCGCATCAGCAAGCAGAAAATCCGTCGGCGTAAGCTGATTCAGCCGCTCCGACTCGTCGCGGAGCTTTGGCCCAAAATACAGCCAGACCACGGCGTAACCCGCCCAGATGCCAGGCACCATCCAGAGCGCCGATACGCCGATCGCGTAGACAAAACCGGAGAAACCGAGCAGCACCCAGGCGGACGACGTGCTGGCGGCGTACGACAGGCCCGCGACAAACGGTCCCAGGCCTCGGCCACCGAGGAAAAAATCGGTTTCGTCGCTGTTACGTCGTGATGCCCACACGCCAATGCCGATAAGCACAAGCTTGTAGACAATGAGCGTGGCGAGAACAATGCTGGATGTGGATAGTGAGTCGGTCAAAACGATCCTGACGAACACGGCACGCGGAAAACCACGCGGAGCAAGCGCCATTGTATGCGACGCATCGGGAATGGGTAACGACTATATGACACAGGCAAGCATCGACCTAAGCACACAAAGCACGGCCCAGGGCGAGCACATGACGCTGACGCTGAATCAGCCGGCAAAGCGCAACGCGCTGTCCCAGGCAATGTGGCTGCAGCTCGCGGAGAGACTGTCAGAAGTGGCCCAGCGCAATCCACGTACCCTGACGATCCGAGGAGAAGGTTCAGCGTTCTGCGCCGGCGCTGACATATCAGAATTTGCGCAGGCTTATGGCAGCGCCCAGGCCGCCGAGACATCATCAGAGAACATCGCCAGAGCGCTCGACGCTATTGATGCTCTAACAATGCCAACCATCGCCGCCATTCGAGGGCCATGCATGGGCGGCGGCTGTGCGCTGGCGCTCGCCTGTGACCTACAGATCGCGGATCGAAGCGCCCGCTTCGGCATCAACCCAACCGCGCTCGGCACTGCCTACTCGTTTCGCGATTGCCAACGCCTGGTAGCGCGCATCGGCATCACTCGCAGCAAACGCTTGTTGATGGGAGCGGAGCGCATCGATGCCACCACCGCCGAACAATGGGGCCTCATCAGCCAGGTCACCCAGCCAGACGAACTGGATCTCACCGTCCGCACCACAATTGATGGGTTGAGCGCGCGTTCGCCTGATGCGCTTGCGCGAGTAAAAACCATGCTCGCCTCGATCGAGTCCGACATCGGCCAGGATAGCGAGCAACTGGCTGAGTTATTCGCAGGCGCGTTTCACTCGGATGACTTCACTGAGGGAACCGCTGCCTTTATCGCCAAACGCGCGCCCAACTTCGCGCCGGGGTCAACCCGATGATCGACCGCCAGTTCGTAAGTGTCGGCGGCAGAGATATACACCTGCTAATGGCGGGGCGCGGAGCGCCAGTGCTGCTGCTGCACGGCTCACCCAATAGCGCAACGACGCTGACGCCACTGATCGAGCACCTGGCAGAAGAGTTTCTCGTCATCGCACCCGACACACCGGGCAATGGCGAGTCTGACCCTCTGCCGGGCTCGCCGAGCGACACCGGCAGCTATGCCGAGGCGCAAATAGAACTGCTCGATGCGCTCGGCATCCAGCAAGTCGGCGCGTACGGATTTCATACGGGCGCTTGCTTCGCCGCCGAGCTGGCGAGACGCTTTCCCCAACGCGTGACCGCGCTCGTCGCTGATGGTCTGCCTCTATGGACAGAGCAGGAAGCCGTGCAACTTGACGAGCACTATCTGCAAACGGTGACGCCCAGACCCAGCGGTGAGCACCTGGCGCGGATCTGGTCGCGAGCTATCGATCAAAACTGGTTCTTCCCCTGGCATATTCAATCAGGTCGCCGCATCGCCTATGACCTGGGCGAGGTCGATCGACTGCACAGCCGCGCAATGGATTTCCTCGTCGCGGGAGACAACTACCGCGCACCGTACGCGGCTGCGTTGCGCGCGGATGGTGCTGGGAGAATCGGCGCTGTGACGGTCCCGGTTCTGGTCACCTGCGACCCAGCAGACGTGTTGATGGAGCACGTTCCACGGCTCGCAAGCCAAGACAACGTTACTGTGGACGCAGGGCTCGTTGCTGCTGAGCGCTTCGCCCGAATAAGCACGTTTCTGAGGCAGTACCCGGCAGACACTGCTACTCCCACCATTGAGAGCGGCAGCAAACGCTACGTGCGTTTGGCTGGCGCGCAGCTATTTGTCGTCGGCGCGGGTGAGGAACTGTGGCTGCACCCGGCCGGGTGCTCGAGCGCCTACCAGCCAAACAGCGCTGCAAACCTGCGAATCGACCTGCCTGGCCACGGACTGACAACACTGCCCTGCCCGGCTAATCGGGACGACCTGCTAAGCCTCGTCAGCGACGCGATTACCGCACTGGGATGCCGTCAGGTTAGCGGCGAGGGTTTAGGCGCAAGATTGGCAGCGGCTGCTATCGGCTCCGGTCAGCTAGGCGCGCCCGCGGACATCGACGTGCCGGACATCCGGCCGCGTTGGGACGGCGGCCACCTGCACGCTGCCTGGCATTTCTGCCGCTTTCGCAGCCAATACCGCAATTGGGCTGATCGACGAGCAAGCGAGCGCAATGAGTTACCGCTTCCCGATACCAGCCAGCTCCATCAGCAGACGATCGACATGCTGCGTGCGGGCCAGGACACGCTGGATCGCACACTGGGCTTTCTGTAGCCCTTCGCGCCGTGTTCCATCGTTGTCAGCATAGATCCGCGAGATGAGGAACATGATCAAGGTCGCGAGACAGCTAATCGCCACTCAGTTCCCCGACTGGTCTCATCTACCGATCGGAGCCGTGCAATCCACCGGTACGGACAACCACCTGCTGCGTCTGGGTGACGATATGGTCATACGCCTGCCGGCGGTTGAGCCGGCCGCCCAGCACGCGCAACGCGAAGCTCGATGGCTACCCTGGTTTGCACAACAGCTACGCCATGAATCTTCACTGGAGTTACCAGCACCCATTGCCGTTGGCCAACCCGATACAACATTCCCCTGGCCTTTTGCCATTTGCCGCTGGCTTGTGGGAAACGATGCACGCACCGCTCCGCCCGCGGATCAACCTGCTGCGGCTCAACTTCTGGCCGGGTTTGTGCTGGCATTGCGCACGCTACCCACCGACGGCGCGCCGCGGCCGGGAAAGACGAACGTTGGAAGGGGCTGCGATCTGGTACTGCGAGACAAAGCGGTCAGGCACAGTATCGAGGAACTCGCCAAACTCGAACTGATCGAGCCAGCGCCCGTTCTGCGCTGCTGGCAGGACGCGTTGAACGCCGCTACCTGGGCGAATCCGCCGTTGTGGCATCACGGTGACTTGCACGCCGGTAATCTGCTCACGCGCAATGGTCGACTGACCGCCGTGATCGATTGGGGGCTAATGGCGGCCGGTGACCCCGCCGTGGATCTGCTTCCCGCGTGGTATGTATTTGACCGCGCCGGGCGAGACGCCTATCGACACACATTGAACACGGACGACGCGAGCTGGCAACGCGGGCGTGGCTGGGCGCTCAGCATGGCGCTTATCGCTTGGCCTTATTATCTACACAGCAACCCGACCGTTGCCGAGGAATCCGCACTGGTCGTCGGCCGCTTACTGAGCGGGTCTCACTAATCCAGGGGTTTGAATATCGTGAAACTTACCGACTTCTTCACCATCATCGAAGCCAATCACACGTTCCAGAACCCAACAAGTGAGGCGAAACTCGACTGGCTGATCGACTACTGCAACGTAACTGACGGGCAGCGCATCCTCGACCTGGGTTGCGGCAGGGCATGGTTGCTGAGACGTCTGATCAAGCGTTACGCCGTCGAAGCGGAAGGCATCGAGTTCATCGACGGGTTCGCAGACGAAGCGCGGGAGCTAGCGGCTGCGCAGGTTGGCAGAGGCTCATTAAACGTCATCACGGCTGATGCAAAGACCGTGCAACCAAAACCTCGACACTTTGATCTTGGCTTGTGCATCGGCGCATCGTTTGCAATAGGCTCATTCGAGGAAATGCTCGACTGGCTACGACCTCAGGTTTGTATTGGCGGAATGATCGCCCTAGGCGATATCTATGCTCGCGACAAGCCTGTACCGCCTGAAAGCGCCAAACACTTCTCCGGTGGCGCGCAGCGCAGTCTGCAGGACACCGCAAACATGCTGAACGAAAACGGGTTACGCCTGGTAGGCCTAATCGATTCGTCCCTGGATGATTGGGACCGTTACGAAAGCCAACACTGGCACGCCGCCGATACATGGCTGCAAAACAACCCGGATCATCCGGAGCGCGCCGAGTTCGAAGCGATGCTCGAGCCATTCAAACGCGACCACATCAACTCGGATCGCGACGCTTTGGGATGGGCGCTATTCGTCTGCCGCGTACTCGACTAGCTCACTCGTCTCGGGTGCTGCTGATTCCTGCACGCCGTCAATGAAGGCGATCTCAACGTCGTCATAGCGACCGCTGAGCAACTGTTCCCGCATGCCTTCCATGGTCGTGAACGGAGAGTCCACCAGCAGTCGGTTTGAAAGCCAGCCTGGAATCGCACCGCCGGGTTCTATGTGCGCGCGCGAAGTGATTTCTAACTGACCATCAGGCAACGGCCGGAAGATCCAATTTGTAGTGCCTTCCGATAGGCGAACGGTGCGAGGCTCTTCCGGCAGTTTGTCACTCACAACGGTAGCGGTCATCGTCACCGTGCCATCGCTCTCGCTGTGCTCCCAAACAACATGTGTGGTCGCGTCTCGGTCCGACACCGGCCATGGAATGTCATTGAGCGTGTAAACAAACATCTCAGTTTCGGAGACCTCTTCGAATACCCGGCTTTCCTTGCAGAGATCAGCCCACTGCGGGCAAGCGTCCGTATCAAAAATCAGCGCAACGGCCGCCGAAGGCGTGGTCGCCACCGTCATCACCGCCTGTACCGCGCGATAGCTCGAACCTTCCACCGGACGGGTGTACACCGTGATTCCATCCTTGTCGCGTTTGAGCTCCCAGGCTGCCTCGTCAGCGGCGAACGCGGTCGCAACAAGCGGCGAAGCAAGCACTAAGACAGCGGCAAAGATCCATCGATTCAACATGTTATCGGCCCATATTTTCTGAGCGGCCTAGCTGGCTTCGATTGAGATACAGCGTAATCGCTGCAGCAATCCAGACACCACAGGCCATGAAGAACAATACGCCGCCGTCCGTATTGCCTGCATCGTCAACCACACGATCGACACCGAGCGGCGTTCCCAGGTGGAAGAAGATCGCACCGCTGATAACGATCAAGGCAATCAGCGCACCGATGGCCCGCGTGCGCGGGATAAACAGCAAAACGGCCGCAACAAGTTCCGTAAGGCCAACCGCCCAGCCGCCGTAGGCTCTGAAAGGTTCAGCCGCCCAGGCAAGAACACCTATTCCGGACATCCAATCCGCAATCGTGTTGAAGATGATGACCGTCTCTTGGGAGCCTGCAAACTTAAAGAAGAGTGACTGAACGAACACGAAGGCGATATAGACCACCAACACCCACGGCAATACCTTCTTCACAACACCTCCCCGACGTTCTGCTTGCTGATGATTGGATTGTTCGACCGGGCCGGGTGAGAAGAGTTCAAACCTCCAAGCCCGTTTCACCGGAAATCTCGGCAAGCGATGTAGCCGGCAACGCTTCCACGTCTGTACGAAAAGTAGCATTCCACCGATTAAGAAAACCGAACAGAGAGAGAACGCCAACGAGCTCTACCTGAGCGTCGCCGTCAAAGTGTTCTGCGAATTGCTGATACATCTCATCGCTCACTTCATTGGGTGTCAGCGCGCCATGATGAGCAATGCGGATCGCCGCCGTCTCGGCGGCTGTGAAGCGTTGTGACGTTTCATAGTTCCAGAGCTCATTCACATCTTCGACGGACAAGCCATCCGCAAGCGCGCTGTGACTCGTGTGCGCCGTGCAATACAGACAGCCCGCGGCGCTGGACGCCATCAGGCCCACCAAGCGCTTCGTGCGGATAGGCACTTTGCTATTCGGCTGATACAAGGTGGAAACGAGATCTGCGAACCGCTCGAGCAACAGCGGGTTGCGCGCCATGGTCAACGCGTCATTTGCCGCAAAACCCATCACGGCTTCAGCGCCATCGAGTGTCGCCCTGACACTTTCACTCAATTCACCCGTTTTCAGCGGCTCGAGCCGGCTCATGTCAGCAGGAACGTACTGATGGATGGGAACATCGCGATGATGGCCAATGCGAGCAGCATCAAACCGATGAACGGCAGCATTGCCTTCACGCAGGTACTGAAATCCTCACGAAAGGCACCCATGGCGACGATCAGATTAAGACCCATCGGTGGCGTCAGGTAACCGATACCAAGGTTCACGATCATCATGATACCGAGCTGTACGGAGTCGATACCCAATCGATTCGCCATCGGCTCAAGTAGCGGTCCGAGAATCAGCACAGCCGAACCGATATCGATAACCATGCCGACCAGCAGCAACAACAAATTGCCCAGTAGCAGGAACTCGATCGGCGACGTAATCATGCCCTCCATCGCGGCCAGTGTTTGCTGCGGAATTTGCTGGTAGGTCAAGAAAACATTGATCGAAACAGCGAACGCCAGGACCAGAAACA
>CAYGQC010000125.1:0-11893 GCA_964351875.1 uncultured Pseudomonadales bacterium | reverse complement strand
CTAGAAACTTCAGGATGCGCTCCCGCATCTCGCCCGCGGCTTTACGCGTGAACGTCATCGCGACGATTGCTTCCGGCGCGTCGACCGTTGCCAGCAGCCGCAGGTAGCGTTCCACCAGCAGTGTTGTTTTGCCTGAACCGGCCGGCGCCTGAACGATCACCGAGCGCGTAACGTCAACCGCCCGCCTCCGCGCGGCTGCATCACTCATCGGAGAAACCCTGCCAATCGCTGTCCGTCGCATCGTCGTCACCGATCGCCTCCGCCCGACGCTCATTGATCCGGCAAGCGGCTTGCAAGTGACAGTAATCGCAGGCGTTCTTCAGCGGATCGACGATTGCATCACCAGCCACATAGCTCTCGGCCAATTGCAGCAGCCCCCGGCGCCAGAGGCTCGTCAGGGCATCCCAATCGTTCAGCGCCGCAAACTTTTTCCCCGCTTTCTCTACCGCCTTTATCCCCGGGATACCGGTTGCCTCGGCGGACACTCCAGCGAACTTCAGTTCCTGGGGCAACAGTTGGGCGAAGGCAACCGCCGTGGGCTGCACGGATAGATTCAGGGCATACGCGGGGAGTTGCGGCTCACTAAAACGGTGTTCGGAATCTTCGCGTGGACTCAACCACTCACCGATTGTCGGCGCTCGGCTCTTATAGTCGATGACCAGGAAAGAGCCCTCGGCCAGTTGGTCGATCCGATCGACGCTCCCCTCAAATCGGAGCGGCCCCAACGCCAGCTCGACCCGTTGCTCGACGCCAACAACCGTAAACGGCTCCCGGTCACGATCCAGTTCCAGCCATCGATCTAGCAGATGGGCCAACCTCTCCGTTTCGGCAGCGACGTCGGCGCCGGCAATCGTGAGACGAAAGCGCTTGTTGCTATGTTCGATTGCTCTCTGCACGACCTCTTCGATGACTGCCGCGCGAGCCGCATCAGCCAGCAAAACGAGTTGCGCGTGGCTCTTAACTCCCTGCCAGAACAGCTCCAACGCTTTGTGCACCGCATTACCCCGGTGCAAAGGCGACAGACCGGGTTTGGCAGGCCTGCGATCTTTCGCGCCAATCCGATGCACAGCAAAAGCCCGGAAAGGGCACTGTGCCATGTCCCGCAAGACGCCCGTACCGCCGCTGTGGATCGGTTCGGCAGAGCTGGTTTGGAGCGCAGGAGCCTCGATATCGTCGATGACGTAACTAACGGGTGCGATTTCCGGCTGGGTAGCTGGGGATTGCTCTGCCCGAGCATCTTCACCGCTCTCCAAGCGAACTAAAGCCGAAAGCTCACGTGTGATTTGATCACTTATCGGGCAGAAACTACCCCGAACCCGCGGCGCGAGCGCGGAGAGAGCCGCCAATTGAAGCCGCGCGAGTGCGAGCGTCCCGGACTGGGTTGCGGCTGGCACACTTGCCTGCACCACGCCGGGAATAAGTGGGTCTCGGCGCGGCTGGCCAGGCCATGTTTCGGCGTCCAGGCTCGTAAGCCAAGCGGCTTCATAGCGCACCCCAATCGCCTCTTCAACGCCCAGCACATCGACCTCTGCACCGGTATTCTGCTCTCGAAACACGGCGGCGCCACAACTCTGCTGCAGCATCCGCACCATTTCCGAACGATCGATCGGACGTGTGTACACTGAATCCAGGTCAGACAGCGACTCGAGCAACGAATGCCATCTCTGCAAACATTGGTATTCCACGCTGTCGAGGCTACGCCCGCGACCAAAACCCAAGGCGGCGAGCTGCCGCGTAAATGCGGCCAGCCATTCCGACGGCCACGCCAGGCCCGGGCGCTCTTCGACCTGGGTCCGCCAGCGGCCCAGACCGCCCGCCAGGATACTCGCGCCGTGTCGATCCGCCTCACGGATCAGCTCTACAGCCGTTATGCGATAGGGGGCGCGGTCAAAGAGCGCATTCAGCGTGTCGGCCCTGGCGTCCTGCTCCTCCTCAAAACCGGCGAGAAATGGCGAGCGGAGTAGCTGCGTAACAAGCTCTACGGGCAAACCAGCCGGCCGAAGTTGAAGCAGCGCGAGCGCATCAGCGACCAGGGGCCACAGTTGCAGGGAACGACCAAGTGAGATGTGCCACGGGCTCGGCGCTGCCGGCTCAAGGCAGAAGCCCGGCGCATCGAACTCTTCCCTGAAGATTCGCTCGACACTGTCGAGCCGGCTAGCGAGATCCGGCACGACGACTGCTATTCGGCCAGCTTGAAGAGCTTGCGCCACACCTGAATTAACTGACTGGCCGGTATTATTTGAGCTCTCGACCGCCCTTTGCCTAGCCGCCGCATCTATTTCGCCAAGCTTGCGCCTGGCCCACGCGGCGGCAGCACGGATTTCCGCGTCCGGATCGACACAACCCAACACCGAAGTGAGTGAGCAGTCACTTTCTCCTATTGACTCTTGTCGCAAGCCATCAACAGGAACACCCGCGTCCGCAAACGCTTGCAGGAGACGCTGTTGCAGTGGCGTTCTCGGTTGGACAAAACCCAAGCACTCTATGCGCCCCGGAAGCTCAACGAGCCCCTGAGCAACCAGGCCTGGCAACTCAGCGGCAAATGCCCACTGATCCACCCAGCTATGCCTGACACAATGCTCCACGTACCGCTGGCTCCAGGAAACAAAGGCCAACGCATCTTCGGAGCATTGGCCTGGCTCCCAGCGCTCTGGCATCACAAGGCAGTGTTCATGAAGCCTGCGCCATGCGTCCATGGCCAGGCCAGCAACCGAGGGCTGACCAACAAATACATCGTCGTCGACCAACGACTGCCATATATATTCTGACTGGACAGTATTTATAAGCACGCGATCGTCGTCGCTAGCAAAGAAATAGTCGCTGGCCAGCGCCTCCAACCAGGAAGAGAAGCTATAGACTGTCGGAGTCAGCCAGGCCCCTTCGCCGAGGGCTGCCCCCTGCGAGTGCGCCGCCTTCACCCCCGCCGCAAAGCGCGCGGTCGGGCAGACGACAACCGCCTTTATGCCTGCTGTCGATTCAGGCTTGGACGCGCTCATCATGGATCTGACAGTCTCCTGAATTCTGGGCAGGTCGGCTAGCTGGTAACAACATCAGGCCCAGTGTGCCACGCGCGACTTGCGGCTGACGGCCACGGATAGATGGAGCCCAACAAGGCCAGCCTACAGCTACCCGAACCAGATCGTTTCGGGGAATGACAGTCTACAGAATCCGATCCTTAACCACGGTGAAGTTGGAGCCCGGCTCTGCCGCCATCGGCATCCTGGGCAAAGCGCTCACAGAACCCGGCGAATTCAGCACAGCAACCAAAATTCGACGAGCTTGTTCCGACACTGATACACACTGGGCCTTGGCTTGTCGCGACAGACAGGCCATGCTTGCATCGTCCAGACCAATTACTGTCAGATCATTTGTCATCATTGGTTCCTGCGCTGCTATCGCGAGCTCATCGAGAGCCGCCATCCGGGGTCCCGGCCGAGCAACCAGTAGACGCTATCCGAAAGCCGTCGCCTGTGCGCCGCTGACCCGCCAGTAGTGGCGGCTTCGACGCTGCATCGCCTCAGCAGAACGCCATGGATTTGCAGAGATTTGACAGCAAAAGGTCAGCCGACAGCGCTGCTTGGTGCACACTGGTCGGTCACTGAATTGCAGCTGCCCGATCCAGGCGTCTGCAGACCAGCGCGGTAAAGAACACGGATTCAGACTGGATTCACACAAAGCAGTCAGAATGGCCAATAGTGGGGAACCACTCACCGGGGGTTATCAATGTCGGCTATACCGACTCACGACAACGCACCTGCCAACACTGGCTGGTTTGCCGTGTCCGTCGACAACACAACGAGTGCCAACACTGCGATTGCGCTGACCGAGCACATGACGCTTGGTGTGGACGATCTGGGTAAGCAAGCACTCACTTCTTCGGCGGCTAGCCATGCCTGCCACGTACGCAGCGACCGAGGTATGTTGCGTATCGAGCCGCTCCGCGGCGATGTCCGTATAGACGGCCGCGTAATCGGCGCGCGCGCATTGCTCAGCCGGAGCAGCGTGCTGCGCCTTGGACAGCACGCTTTCTTCATCAGCGACTCCCTGCTCGTCGAAGAGCCGGTGGAACTCATCAGCGAATTACCTGGCTACTGGCAACCGTTCATGGAGGAGCTGGAAGCTATTCCGGAACCCACCACTCGCAGCCATGCACCAGAGCCTGCTCCGCAGCCTGGGAGGCGTGCTCGCACGGAACGAAAACAGTCTTCAGACAGACCAGACGCCATTCAAGCAAGGCAACCAGGCGAGCAGCGGCGAGCAAATCGTATGCCGGTAGCCCCAAAACACGTTAGCCGCGAACGAGCCCGGGATAGCGAGAGACGCCGCATGCCGCCACGCCGCGAGGGGCGGACCTGGCTGCTAATCGCCATCACCGCACTGACAGCCGTGGTCGTTCTGACGGCCACCGCTATCGTCGCCGATCCTGCGGGCACGCCAGCGCAACTCTGGCGCAGCCTGCTGGCGCTGTTAGCCTGATCCAGACGGCTAAATCTGGTATCAGGGCAGACGCGGCTATCACCGAGGGGCGCGTTACATAGCAGCAGGCAAACCCTCCGATGACAGAGGGCTCTCACGTCACACGAAAGGCAGGCAGACATGGCTCAAGTAGACATCCAGAACACCCCACACAACGAGCGCCGCGGCTTTAGCGGCAAACAGGTTCTGCTGTTTGTCCTGCTGGCGCTGCTCGTCGGCGCGGGAATCACTTACTGGTACGTTCGCACCTACTTCTACGCCAGCGATTTCGACGCCGTCGCGCTAAGCGAAAAGGAACAGGTCACGCTCGACAGCAAGCTCAGCAATATCGGCCTGAATCCACAGGACCTTATGCCCAACGCGTCCCGGCCTGCCGCTAACACAGATCGCTTCGATGCGGACGGGCGATTGCAGCCTGAGGCCTATACCGAGGAGGGTGCCAGCCGCGACGTGCGCCTGTCAGAGCGCGAGCTGAACGCGATGGTGGCCAGCAACCCGGATCTCGCGTCACGTTTTGCCATCGATCTCTCGGATGACCTTGCCAGCGCCAAGCTGCTCGTTCCGATGGACCCCGATCTACCCATTCTCGGCGGCAAGACTCTCAGGCTCACTGCCGGGCTGGAACTGGCGTACGCCAATGGCCAACCCAGAGTCGTCCTGCGGGGCGTCTCAGTTGGCGGCATCCCAATGCCAGCAGCCTGGCTCGGCGGCCTCAAAAATGTGGATCTCGTCGAGCAGTTCGGCGGCGACCCGGGCTTCTGGCAAGCATTCGCAGCAGGTATCGAAACTATCGCCATCACCGACGGCAACCTGGCAGTAACACTCAAGGAATGAATCTCGCTTAGTCCTAACTGACCCCATCCGGGGCTTTTTTCCGCCTAACTCCTGTAGACAATACCTGCAGGAGCTAGAACCATGAAAACGTTAGCCACGGTCGCCCTGACCATCGTGGGCATGTTCATCGCCGTTTTTGCCCTCACCATGTGGTCAACATCACCACTGGCAAAAACCGCCGGCGCCTTTTTCGACGCTTGGAACAGCGGCCAGCCGCAACACTCTTATGGTTACCTGAGCCAGGGATTTACCCAGACAATCAGTGCTGAAAAGCTGCACAAGTTCATGAGCGATCATCGTCTGAACCGAGGTGTTGACCCATCATGGAGCCGCCGCTCAATCGTCAACAACACCGGCACTCTCACAGGTGAACTTACACGCGCAGACGGCTCGATCAGCCCGATCAGTATCAATCTGGTGAAAGAACAAGGCGCCTGGAAAATCCTCGGCTTGACCCTGGACATTCAGCCGACGCAAGTCGCGAGCAACAGCGCCTACGCTCCGACAAACCAGTACAACGGCGGCCAGGCCTGGACTCGCTCCTCATCATCAGAAAACGATGTGGAACCATCCACTGGAACGCCGATGACGATATCGATCGGCGCAGCTACGGACGCAACAGATCACCAATAACGCTGAATATCTCTGGCCGATGCTTGGCGATCTCAGACTTGCTGAGCCCTTCCAGCGAATGCGGGTACTTGAGCCATTCCGCAGTCTCATGCACAAAGTAGTCCGGCACGATATCGGTCTCCGATCGGCTCGGCTTGTAATAAGGGACAGCAATTCGCGTATCTGACGGCATGTTGCGCCGCAACTTCATCTGTAACTGCGTGACGATCGCCTTAATCGTATGGCCCGTATCGAAGACGTCATCCACGATAAGAAGCTTGTCCTCGAACCTCAGATTCTTGATCAGATAGCTAAGGCCAAAAACCGCGACCTCCCGGGAGCGGTTGTCGACGCCCGTATATGAGCTCGTGCGAATCGCGATGTGATCCGTCTCGATGCCGACAAAGCTCATGAACTCCTGCACGGCGATGCCGATCGGCGCTCCACCGCGCCAGACCGCGAGAATGAACGTCGGCTCAAAGCCGCTGGCGACAACATCCGCCGCCATACGGTAGGAGTCCTCCAACAGGGTCTGGGCATCCAGATATACCTTGTCCATCAGCGCGTCCGGGAATCGAAGGCGCCTATTAGGGCACAAGCCGCGCTCGCGTTAAACTCGCGACATCCAAAACGAGGCCAGCCGTGACCACTGCACACACACCCAACAAGGTTTACGTCAGCGAGCAAGAACACATGCTCGACGGCTTTCGGCTCGGCCGACAGATCTACGACTCAGGTTTCCGCCCTACCTTCATCGTCGGTCTCTGGCGTGGCGGCAGCGCTGTCGGCATCGTTGTACAGGAATGCCTGGCGACGCTCGGCGTCGACACCGACCACATCTCACTGCGGACGTCTTACCGCGGGCGCGAGGACTACGAACAGCGAATCGCGGGCAAGGAGAACATCCGCGTGCATGGCCGGCAGTACTTGCTTGAAAACCTCAACGAAGAAGACTCGCTACTGATTGTCGACGATGTCTTCTCATCCGGGCGCCACACTCAGGCGGTCATCGACTCGCTCGCCAAGGCGTCCAAGCGCAACATGCCGCAGGACGTTCGGGTCGCGGCTCCCTGGTGGCGTCGCTCCAAGGAAGGCGAGCTGTTTAATGCCAGCGAATCAAAACCCGACTTCTACTTGCACGAAACCAGCGACTGGCTCGTGCTGCCCTACGAGATGCTCGGATTAACGCTGGATGAGATCGCGGAGCACAAGGCGTTTCTGATGCCGATGCTGGCGACTGCCAACAAAGTCGTGGCTGAAGACTAGCTCAGGATCGGAGGGCCACCCGTCGTGCTCGACCACAATTCCGGTGATAACGATTACGTACGAATCACCGACTCATGCCCTTGGCTACATCTCGCACGACGCCGGTGGCGTCGCTCCAAGGAAGGCGAGCTGTTTAACGCCAGCGAATCCAAACCCGACTTCTACTTGCACGAAACCAGTGACTGGCTGGTGCTGCCATACGAAATGCTGGGTTTGTCGATCGACGAGATCGCTGAGCACAAGGCGTTTCTGATGCCGATGCTCGAAAGGGCTGGAGTGAAGCGATCCTGAGACGTATCGCTCAGCTGCCTAGTTGAGCCGAACTGCCTGACGCCAGTAACGAAGCAGACGATTGCTAAACGAGCGTCCTACTGGCGAATTCGAGGTCCGGAAGACCATTGCCGATGGCTGGCAAATCTAGCCTAGCCGGCCAGCTTCGCCAGCGTTCTCGCCAACACATCAACTCCACGCGCGTTCTCCTCGGGCGAGGTGTACTCATCCGGGCGATGGCTGATGCCATCCTTAGAGGGCACGAAAATCATTCCGGTGGGCACTTTGCGCGCAATGAACAGCGCATCGTGATACGCACGCGACACGAGCTCACAGCGAGACAAACCCGCAGCATCACAACTGTCTTCAATAGCCTGCTTGATTTCCGGAGCGGCCGCGATCGGCGGGTCTGAATTGATCATATCGAGTTTGAAGCCCAGGCCTCGCGCCGTAGCGAGCGACTTGGCCTCTTCAATCAGCGCATCCACAATTTGCTCGCGCGTCGCCAGGTCCGTGTCACGAACGTCAAAGCTGATCGTGACTTCGCGAGGAATGCTGTTCACCGCGCTGGGATGCACATCAACCATGCCAACGGTTGCAACGGTGTCGTCGCTGCCGCTATCACGCGCGAGCTCTTCAGCTTTCGCGATCAGTATCGCTGCGGGTACAAGCGCGTCTTTGCGGGCAGGCATGAGAACAGTGCCAGCGTGACCACCTTTGCCTTCGAAGCGAATCTTGAACGACGCCGGCGCAGCAATGGCCGACACAACCCCGATATCCAGTCGCCGATTTTCCAGCTCCGGCCCTTGCTCAACGTGCAGCTCAACAAAATACGCATAGTCATCGTCAGCGAGCACAACATCCGAAAGCTCACCGCTGTAACCAGCCTCCTTGCGCGCCTCGTCGAAGGAGATGCCGTCATCATCGGTTAGGCCAGCAACGTCAGCAGGCGCCATCGCGCCACCCATGAGCCGCGAACCCGAGCAGCCAATACCAAAACGTGTCGGCTCTTCCGACGTAAACATGATGATGTCGATGCTGCGTCGCGGCTGAAAGCCTGCTTGCCTTAACGCACGAACTGCGGCAATGCCACCAAGCACGCCGACCGTGCCGTCGTACTTGCCAGCATGAGGAATCGCGTCGCAGTGCGAGCCCGAGCCTACTCGCGGTGCATGCGGCTCCAAGCCTGTCCAGCGACCAAATATATTGCCGGCAGGATCTTCGATGACGTCGAGACCGGCCTCTCGCATGAGCGAACGCACGTACTCTCGTCCGGCGAGATCAGTCTGTGTAAACAGAATACGAGTAACGCTCGGAGCGGGTGTCGAGGAATACGTCGCCAGTTGATCGAGCTCACCCGACAGCCGAGCCGCATCGACCGTCAAAGCGTCAAGCGTACTGAGGGGCACGATTCATTTCCTTGTAGTAGATGTATCGAGAGTGGCTTTTACCAGCAGCTACATACCACTGGGACAGATAAGGCCCCATCCAGATGCAATCGCCCTGCTGAACCGGATACCAGTGGTCACCCAGGCGGTAAACACCCTGGCCGTCGAGCACGTACAAGCCGTGCTCCATGAAATGGCTTTCTACCTGAGGCAACGTGCCGCCCGGTTCAAAATCGAACACGTTGATGCCCCAGTCGTAGGCAAGGTCATCCGGAAACAGAACCTGGAGCAGCGCGCCCTCGTCGCCCAGGAACGGTTCGGCCGGCACTTTCGAAAGAGAGCCTTTGAATGCGTTCGGCTCGCCTGCACCGGCCAGCGCTATGTAGGGTTTCGAGAAAACCATCATGCGCGCGCCATCACTCGTCGCGGACCATTCGACGTTAGCAGGCAGGAACGCAAAGCCGTCGGTTGCCAGGTTCCAAGTGACACCCAACAGCTTGAACTCAACTTCGCCATCGAGGACGAGCACAAACAGCTCTTGCTCGGTCGCCAGCGGCTTAAGCGCAGCGCCTTTGCTGCAGCTCACCAGCAATTGCGAAAACTTTGCGCCCATCTCCGGTGAAATGAGAACAACGCTCTCCGTGTTGTCCCAACCCGGTAGCAATATTGGCACATGCGACTCGGGTGTAACCAGCGCGTGATCGCGCTGAACGGACGTTCTCGAAACGCCGGTGTGAGGCGGCAACACAGAGGGCACTACAACTACTCCTGAATACGCCGAGCGCAGGCTCGAACGGAAGAACACAAAACGTCAAACGCGACAGCGACATCGCCAGCCGTCACAGCTTCATCTGGATGATGACTGATTCCGCCTTCGCAGCGAACAAACAACATAGCAACAGGACAAACATCCGCCATCGCCATCGCATCGTGACCCGCACCGCTGGCCATTCGATGCTCGGGAACATCAGACTCTCGCAGACCCGCTGACAGATCCGAGAGCAGGTCTGCGTGACAGGCCGCCGCACTAGCACCATGCGTTTGCTGAATCTGCAGCGTTATACCCCGCCGTGCGCAGATCGCCTCAGCACGGGTGCGAATCTCTTCCACAGCCAAATCGCGGACGCTGTCCTCGACCGCTCGAACGTCGAGCGAAAACGTCGCAGCCCCAGGAACCACATTAACTCCACCGGGCAGAGCCTCAATTCGGCCGACGGTCGCGACAAGGCTATCTTCGGAGCGGCCAGTGGCGGCGATTGCTTCGATCGCCAGGACGATCTCCGCAGACGCTGCCAACGCATCCTGTCGCATCGACATGGGCATCGTCCCCGCATGCCCTGCCATCCCCTCAACCCGGCAGGCGAATCGGCGGGCACCAGCGATACTTGTCACAAGCGCCAGCGGCAGGTTCTTCGATTCGAGCACCGGGCCTTGTTCGATGTGCACCTCGAGAAAGCCCAGCAGATCCGATTGTGTTCGGGCGGCATTCTCGGCGCCAAAAGGATCGAGACCGAAGTCCGACATCGCACTGGCGAGACTGACGCCGTTCGCATCCGCAAGTTCGAGCCAATTCGGATCCCAGGTACCCGCCAACGCTCGGCTGGTCATGAGCGTCGTGCCAAAGCGAACGCCCTCCTCTTCGCCGAAGCCGATGACCTCTAACGAAAACGGTAGCGTTTCGCCCGCAAGGCTATGCGCCAGTTCAATGCCAAGCAGCACGCCGAGAATGCCGTCATAGCGACCAGCATCGGGAATCGTATCCAGATGAGAGCCAACGATCAGCGTCGGCAGGGAAGGATCACCAAGGCGACCACATACATTGCCCACCGCGTCGATGGAGACCGTGAGCCCGGCCTCGCTCATCCAGCCAGCCACCAGCTGGTTCGCGGCTCGATGTTCGTCACTCAGATAGACGCGGCAAATCCCGTCCTGCATAGAGGACAGGCGAGCCAACTCATCGCAGCGGTCAAGTACCCGGCGTGCGCTGTCACTCATGGTGCGAGCCACTCCCAGATAACCGCGATGAACGCGCCAGAAGCGACGGGGAAACCGAGCAGCAGGGTGGCATACGGCGGTAGGTTAATTCCCGCGCTGGCGAGCAGAGCCGGCACAAAGGCAAGCGCGAAGGCGAGCGTGCAGCAGCCGACAAGCATGGTCATCGTTCGACGTTGGTTGGGTTGCAGCTGCAATAGCCGAAACCCGGTGAGCGCGATCATCGCGAAGAGCAAGCCGGTGCCGCTGTGCAGAACGCCGCCGGGAATGGCTTGAAAGAGCGCAACAAAACCCGGCAGTGCGCCCAACACGATTAACAGCAGCGCAACCAGAACACCCACCATGCGACTAGCAACGCCGGTCAGGCGAATGACGCCGTTGTTCTGCGAGAACGTGGTGTTCGGAAACGTACCCGCCAGCGCCGCCAACACCGAATTCAAACCGTCCGCCATGACACCACCTCGCACCCGTCGCCAGTAGGGCGCACCCGATAACGGCTGCCTGGACAGCATCGAGGTTGCCGTCAGATCGCCGAGCGATTCCGTCATCGTGACGAAGAAGATGGGAAGCAGCACAAGCGCGATCGCCAGATCAAAACCAAGCGGAAACGGCAACCACTGAAGGAACGTAACGCCAGCGAGGGGCACGTCCGGCAGAGGCGCAGCCTGCCCCGTCATGACGGCAAACAGGACGCCGACGCCGAGACCAATAGTGATGCTGGCAAGTCGCAGCCACGGATTCGCCCGAGTCGCGAAAAACAAAATGCCCGCAATCACCACCACAGCTTGCGCCCAAACCCAACCCTGCGCGTTACTCGCTTCAGCGGCAGCAAGCGCAAACCCAAAGTTGTTCCAGGCTGCGCCAACCAGCGTCAGCCCCAGAAGAAAGATTGCGATGCCGGTAACGTTTGGCGTAATCACACGGGCGAGATTCTCAATGAAGTAACCGGCGACTACGGTGACCAGCGCGCCGACCGCAGCACTACCCAACAGCACGCCGACGATCTCCGCATCGCTCATGCCATCGGCATCGAGCAGCTGCCCTGCAATCATCAG
>CAYGQC010000124.1:0-11960 GCA_964351875.1 uncultured Pseudomonadales bacterium | reverse complement strand
CATTGATAGTACTCCCTAATTGCAGCCCTGATGTGCCCGGCAGGTGGTGGTTCAAAAGTCCCAAGCCTTCCATGCAGATTTCAGGTTAGACGTATTGCTCAACTTTAGGGAAGCTTTATTTCTTGCCGGGGCTAGCGCTTCAAGCAGGGAACAAACGTAACGCGCGCATTCCAACATCAGGTGAAGTGTGCAAGGCAAAGGGTTTGGTCAGGTTGAGAAGTTTTCCGTCGCACATTCTCACCCCACGTGAATAAAGAAGGTACAGCCATGGCACAGAACACAGCGGTCTCCAGCGTTGAGCATCTTCGAGCCCTTGTTGGTTTTGATACGGTCAGCCATCGATCGAACCTGAAGCTGATCGATTATCTGGAAAGCGTACTGGCTCCTTTAGGCGCAAGGCTTGAACGGATCGAAGATAGCACCGGTCAAAAAGCGAATCTTCTTGCCAGCTTTGGACCGACCGACAATGCGGGTTACATTTTGTCGGGCCATACAGATGTGGTCCCAGTCGAGGGGCAGGATTGGTCAACCGACCCATTCACACTGACAGAGCAGGATGGAAAACTGTTCGGTCGCGGCACATCTGACATGAAGGGCTTTCTGGCGTGCTGCCTCGCACTGGCGCCCAAAATGGCGCACGCACCCTTGCAGGCACCACTGCACATCGCCTTTTCCTATGACGAAGACGTCGGCTGTGTCGGTGCGCCGCGAATGATTGAGCGGCTGAAAGCTGAGCTGCCCGCGCCATCGGCAGTGATTGTCGGCGAGCCGACGAGCATGCAGGCGGTGACTTCTCATAAAGGCATCTTCCACTTCGACACGTTCGTGCGTGGGTTCGAGGTGCATTCCTCCCAGCAACATCGCGGCGTTTCAGCCGTCATGGTCGCGGCGGAGCTGATCAACTGGCTGGCTGAGCGGCAGCAGCGAAACGCCGAACAGGCGAGCCCTGAGTGCTTGATGGAGCCGCCGTTTACCACGTTGCACTGCGGTACCGTTGCCGGTGGCACCGCGCACAACATTACCGCCCGGGATTGTCAGTTTGTTACCGATATCCGATCGCTACCGGACGAGTGTCCGCTTGAGGCGTTCGAGGAATTCGCGGCGCACTGCCGCGAGGTTGTTGAGCCCCGGCTGCAGGCGATCGCGCCGAGCGCTGGCATCTCCTTTGAGCAGCATGCTCACGTACCTGGCTTTCGAGTTGATGAGAACGAACCCGCGGTAGCGCTGGTGCGAGAACTGACGGGCGCTAACGACTGCCAGGAGGTTGCCTATGCTGCGGAGGCCGGCCAGTTCCAGCAGGCGGGCTTCTCCACGGTGATCTGCGGCCCAGGCAGCATTGATCAGGCGCATCAGCCTGATGAGTTCATCAGCCTGGATCAGGTGGAGGCCGGCACGGTTTTCATTGAGCGGCTGATTGCGCGCCTGTCCCGGACCTGACGCTCAAGCCGGATAACGGCGCGAACGTTGTCGATTCGTTCCTACTAGACCCCTCGCGCGTCAATCCGGCTTTGCGCTCTGATCCAGCCGCGTCATGATCGCCTGGCGTTTGTCCATTCCCCCGAAATGTTCGAGTTCGTTGTCGCTGAGCCCCTCGAGCGCCCGCGTGAGCGTTTTCAGAGCCTGTGAATGGTGTGCGATATCAGTTAGCGGGTGGGTACTCACCGCGATGCTGAAACACACCCAGCGGCCGAACGCGCGAAGCGTCTGTCGTTCGCTGCGCAGATACAGCGGGTCCCCAAGGAAGTCTTCAACCGGCTCCGGATTGTCCTGGTAGAGCCTCTCGCTCGTGTGAATGAACCAGTTTCGGCGCTCGAAGATGCGCTCATCAGGCAGGCGCTGGAAGAAATCATCGATCCGAGTGCCTAACTTTTCGTTGAGTCCTCGTGCGGGAGCGTGCACCTCTCTTAACGGGCGACCAACTTTATCAGCAAGCCGCCAGTAGGACGGTGAGGCGACGCAGCCGCTGATCAGCGTTGGCGAGTGTAGCCCGCGATCAATGATGCAAAGATCGTCGTACACTGTATGGCAGGCGGCAACGAGCGGGCTGGCCGACTCTGGCTGGACGCTCGATGTGAACCTTTCGACCTCAACGCTAATGGCGCGCTCCGCCAGACGCACACTGTTGGCGTGCTCATCGGCAGCGAGATAGCTAACCCTGGTGACGTTGGCGAGACAGCTCAGCTTCTCTTCCATACGTTCGCTCGCGCGAGCGATCGTGAGCCAGCGTGTGGGTTCGGCCGGTGTGAGACCCATCTCAAATGTGCCTGCCGGATCTCCGTTGTGCTTCGCAAAGGGTGGCGACTGCCAGATCGATGTCATAGTTCGGGCGGAGTCCGTAACCGTGCTGATTGTTCAGTGCGATCATGGCTTCTGCGATGCTCGGCTGCAAAGCAGTGGGTTGAGATGAGCGTTTGTAGGTGAGCCTATGTGTGTACTCTCACTCGAGTTGTCACGCTTGACCATATACCCCCATGGGGTATATGGTTTGCCTTCTGTTAACCAGGAGCCGGCTGAAGATGGCTGATTCTCCGACACCACCCTCAATTGCCAATCCGCCTGTTCAGGGGGCAGATTCCTGTTGCGCACCTGCTGTATCGACTACCGAGTCGAAGCGATCAATCGACTGGCTGCTGTGGGGTAGCGGCGCCGTGGTTGCGGTTTTGTACGGCCTGCACCTGCTGGAGTATCCGTTGGGCGCCGTCTCAGTGATGGCGCACGGTGCTGCGGAGATGGTCAACACCATGTGGTGGGGCGTTCTGTTGGGAATCGTGATGGTCGGCGCGCTGTCGAAGGTGCCGCGCGAATTTGTCCTTTCGATTCTCGGTCCGGGTGATCGCGTGTCGGGTGTGGTCCGAGCGACGCTCGCTGGTCTGCTGCTGGATCTATGTAACCACGGTATTCTCATGGTTGCCGCCAAGCTTTACGAGCGGGGTGCCAGTACCGCCCAGGTAATGGCGTTTCTGGTGGCGAGCCCGTGGAATTCGCTGTCGCTCACAATCATCCTGGTTGCGCTGATCGGGTTTGGCTGGACGGTCGGGTTCGTTGTCCTGTCGATGCTGGTGGCTTTGCTCACCGGTTGGATTTTCCTGCTCCTGGAGCGTCGTGGCGTCTTGCCCGCGAACGCTAACCGAGTAGATCTCCCCGACGAGTTTGCGTTCTTCCCGGAAGCCCGCCGGGGGCTGTCCGCCACCAGCTTCGACATTACTTTTATGGGTAGCCTTCTGCTGGATGGTCTGCGCGATTCCCGCATGGTGTTGCGCTGGCTTCTGTTCGGCATCGTGCTCGCGGTCATCATCAGAGCGCTGATCTCGCCGGATGCGTTTGCAGACTGGTTCGGCCCGACGCTGCTGGGCCTGGGCGCAACCATGATCGCGGCGACCATCATTGAAGTGTGCAGTGAAGGCTCCGTACCGCTAGCGGGAGACCTGTTTGCTCGCGCGGGCGCACCCGGCAATGCGTTTGCCTTCCTGATGGCCGGGGCGGCGACGGACTACACGGAAGTCATGGTGCTTCGAGACGTCACGCGCTCCTGGAAGATTGCGCTATTCCTGCCGCTGGTCACTGTTCCTCAGATTGCGCTGCTCGCGTTTTTGCTCAACCTTGTCTGATCAACTGTCGTGAGGCCCCAAGCCCGGCTTCCGGGCGCCTTGCTGCCTGCAGTAAACTCTCGCTTCCACGTTCGTTGAGCCAGCCGTTGAATTGCATCTCTCCTGTACGCGCGCCTTGGGCCGCGATGATCTCTTTGCTCCTGTTTTTCATGCCGACCACACTCGCGTCGGCGGATGCCCTGCCGTTGCAGCCCACACGCACGATTGCCTTCGAGACCAGCGAAGCAACCTGGATGTCGGTGGACGTCTCGCCGGATGGAAGCTGGATTGCTCTGGATGTGCTGGGTGATATCTACCGATTGCCTATCGGTGGTGGAACAGCGATACGGCTCACCGAAGGCATGGCATTCGACAGTCAGCCTGTTATCTCACCGGATGGCGACACGATAGCGGCGGTCAGTGATCGCTCGGGTACCGAAGGCGTCTGGCTTTTTGATGCGGATGGCAGCAATCCGCGCGAGCTCATTAAGGGGGTCGGGCTGGAGGAGTTTGCCTCGCCGGCCTTTTCGCCGGACGGACAGCACGTTGTCGTGTCGAAGTCTTCCTGGGCGCTTCGTACCAACGAGCTATGGGCTTATCACATCGACGGCGGCAAGGGCGTCCGGCTAACCCAGGCGAAAGCCAAATCGGATACCCCACAAAACAGGCGTCACAACGCACTCGGCGCGGTTTACAGCCCCGATGGTCGCTATCTCTACTACGCACGACGTATCGGTGGGTTTGCCTACAACGCGTCTTTTCCGATGTGGCAAATTGCTCGGAGGGACCTGACTAACGGATCTGAGGATGTGCTCACGCAGGCCGTGGGTAGCGGGATTCGGCCAACCCTTTCCCCGGATGGGCAGCAGCTTGTCTACGGCACGCGGCGGGAACAGCAAACCGAATTGCGTATACGCGACTTGTCCTCAGGCGAAGATCGCTCGCTGGTCTTTCCGGTCGTGCGCGACGATCAGGAATCTCGATTCACTCGCGACACGTTACCTCGATTCGATTTCACGCCGAATGGCCGTGATCTTGTCTTCACTAGAGACGGGCGGCTGCAAAAACTGTCGATCGAATCTGGCGTGGTCAGCGAGATACCGATGACGGTTGCCGTCGAGCAACAGCTTGGGCCGGAGCTGATCTTTCCCTATCGCCTCGGTATTGGGCCGGTCAAAGCGCGGCTGCTGATGGGTCCTGCATTGTCACCGGATGGCAGTTCTGTCGTTTTCTCAGCGTTCCTGAGAATATATCGCCATGACTTCGCCACGGGTGAGACGCGTCCGATTACCCCTGCTGGGTTGCCGGCGTTTCAGCCGGCTTATTCCCCCGATGGCCGAGATATCGTGTTTGCGTCCTGGGATGCAGGGAGCGGTCATCTCTATCGGAGCCGCGCCAATGGCCGAGGCAAACCCAAACGGCTGACGGCTGCTTCCAGTTTCTATTCTGATCCGGCCTTTACGCCCGATGGCAACCAAATCGTTGCGCTGCGTGGCAGCAGTTACAACCGTTTGTATCAGCCCGGTGCCGTGGGTTCACCGGTGGGTACCGAGCTGATTGTGCTTCCTTCTAAAGGCGGAGACGCGGCTGTCGTACTACCAGCACGAAAGCTTACCGCACCGCACTTCGGCCCCGAGTCTGACCGCGTATACGCGTATCACTCCCAGGGACCTTTCGGCAGTGGCGCATCAGGCCTCATGTCCATGCGCTTCGATGGCAGTGATCGCAGGCGACATGTTCAGCTTACGGGCCAGGGTATCTACTTCGCCGAGGGTGATGTGCCGGCGACAGACATGAAGATGTCACCGGACGGTCGCCATGCGCTGGCGTTGCATGCGAATCAGCTACACGTCATTCGTCTGCTCAACGTTCACATGCGCGGCGTCTCGCTGAAACTGAAGAAGCCCTCGATGCCGGTGGCGCGTTTAACGGATGTTGGCGCCGACTATGCGAGCTGGTCGCCGGACGGCGAGACGATTGTCTGGGCAACAGGAAACCGGATATATCGACGAGCGTTGTCGGATGTGGTGTTTCCCGCACAGGAAGACTCCAGCAACGTAAGCAGTGATGACGAGTCCGCTGGGCCTGCTACCGACGCAGCGGAGGATATCGATCAGGAAGCCGAGGTTGTTGCCGCGAGTGATGCGCTGTTGGAGGAGCACAACAGCGTTCGAAGTAGTGATATTGATCTGTATCTGCCGCGGGCAGAACCGGACGGCGCTGTCGCGTTGGTCGGCGCGCGGATTATCTCCATGGCAAGCGATGATCCGCGGGATGTGATTGAGGATGGGGTCGTCGTGGTTGAGCGTGGACGCATCACTGCGGTCGGATCTCGAGAAGAGGTTTCCGTTCCCGCCGACGCAGATGTGATTGATCTGGCCGGTAAGAGCATTGTGCCTGGCTATATCGATACCCATGCGCACCTGCGACCGACCACGCGCATTCTCGACCGTGATGACTGGGGCCTGCGGGCTAACCTGGCCTATGGCGTGACAACCGCCATCGATGTGCAGCCAGGCACTATCGACATCCTCGCGTATGAAGACCTTGTGGACGCCGGCCTGATAGTGGGGCCGAGAACGCTATCGACTGGCCCAGGTGTTTTCAGCAACAACTCATTCGAATCCGAAGAGCATGCGCGGTCTGTGCTGCGTCGCTACAAAGAATCCTATCGAGTGCACAACCTGAAGGCGTACATATCGGGCTCGCGCCAACAACGACAGTATCTGGTATCCGCGGCGCGCGAGCTTAAGCTCATGGCGACCACGGAAGGCGCGCTGGATATGAAGCTGAATCTGACGCATATCACCGACGGCTTCACCGGCCAGGAGCATGTGTATCCGCTTCTTGAGCTTTACGAGGATTCCATTTCGTTCATTGCCCAATCAGGGATTGCGTACACGCCGACCCTATTGGTCAGTTATGGGGGGCCGTGGGCTGAGAACTATTTCTACACGAGGGAAAGCCCGCGCTTTGATGCGAAGCTCAAGCGTTTTACGCCCCCTCAGATCCTTGCGGCTCGAACCCAGCGTCGGCCCTGGTTTGCCGAGGAGGAGTATGTGTTTGATGAGTTAGCGGCCCAGGCGCACCGGATTATGCTGGCAGGAGGTAGAGTTGGCGTCGGCGCGCACGGACAGCTTCAGGGGCTTGGCTATCACTGGGAACTCTGGGCGCTCTCGATGGGCGGCTTCACCCCATTCGAGTCCTTGCGAGCAGCCACGCGTCACGGCGCTGAGATGATCGGTATCGGCCAGGACGCCGGCTCGATCGAGGTAGGCAAGTTGGCCGATCTTGTCGTTCTTAACAGCAATCCTCTCGATGATATTCGCGCCAGCGCTTACATTGATGCGGTGATGAAGCATGGGGTCCTCTACGACGGCGATACCCTCGACGAACGCTGGCCCGAGCAGCGCACTGCGCCCCTCGCTCCCTGGTTGGGGGAACAGCCCTGAGCTGCTTTCCATAAACAGCCCTGAGCTGCTTCCCATAAACAGCCCTGAGCTGCTTTCCGTAGACAGCCTTGAGCTGCTTTCCGTAGACAGCCCTGAGCTGCTTCCCATAAACAGCCCTGAGCTGCGATTCGCAGACAGCCCAAACAATTGCCGCTGCGTTGACCCGCTGCAGTGGTATGTTGAGCTACAGCTAAACAACGTGGAGACGACTATGCGGATGCTCTTGAGTGTTCTGTTGGCCTTCAGTGCCTACTTCGCGGTTGCTGAACCGATCGAAGTGGGGGCAAAGGCGCCCGATTTTGAGATCCAGGGTTCAGATGGCAACGTACACCGGCTTTCGGACTACGCAGGCCAGCACGTGGTCATCGCGTTCTTTCCGAAAGCGTTCACCGGAGGCTGAACTCTGCAATGCAAGGCGCTGCGTGACAGTGACCAGCAGATTTCTCGCTTCCAGGTTCGCTACTTTATGGCGAGCACAGATTCCCTCGAAGACAACACCGCCTTCGCCACAAAGAACGATGCGAGCTTCCCGATATTGGCTGACGTTGAGAAGACGTTGTCCCGGGACTACGGCGTGCTTGGCGCAAGCGGCTATGCGGCGCGGGTCAACGTGTACATCGATCCGAAGGGCGTTGTGGTTCGCGTCGACAAAGGCGTCAACCCGCGCAGCGCGGGTGCGGATCTTTTGGCGGCCCTGGAAGACCTGGCGGTTCCCCTGGTTAGTTCTGACTCACAATAACCGGCTGTAACCGGCCCTGTACCGGAGCCACCACGGTCGGCTGTGATGCGAGAGTGCGCTCGAGCACCTCGGCATAGCGTTCAGTACTCATCGATTCAAGAACGGCTTCCTTGAACTGATGGTATGCATCACCGCCTTTGGCCAGTATTTCCAGCGTGCTGACACGATAGCTGCGACCCGGCTCGAGCGGCTCGCCGTGTATCGTGGCGCTGACCAGGCGTTGCCCGATGGGTTGTGAAAAGTCATAGGTGACGCTCATGCCCGATAGTTGCAGCATGCCGCGCTCGAGCGACAAGCCCTGCTCGATGATCGTCGCGAGAACGCCGCCGGGCATCGTCATCACCGCCATTCGATCTTCGAACGGAAACGCATCGAGCACATCGACCCGCCTAACCTCACCCGCCGGAAGATCAGCCCGCAGTGCGCCGGAGGGCATCAATGCAACCTCGCTGGCTGTGTGG
This sequence comes from uncultured Pseudomonadales bacterium, assembly GCA_964351875.1. Classification (GTDB taxonomy): domain Bacteria; phylum Pseudomonadota; class Gammaproteobacteria; order Pseudomonadales; family Azotimanducaceae; genus JANSWO01. The sequence goes on along the minus strand of CAYGQC010000124.1, from coordinate 3,721 downwards.
TCGCGCAGTATGTCTGCGAATAGATTGCCGAGATCAGACTCGCCGTAGTAGCGACGTCCGATCGTCTGTTCGGACACCGTCAGCACATCGAAAATCTCCGGGAAGCGCGCTTGGTAGGCGCTAAGCTTCTCGCTCACCAACGGGTGCGGCTCTAAGTTGTCGCTGTCCACCTCGATCAGTTTGCCGTCGAAAGCGATGCGTTCGCCGGTTCTTGCGTCCAGCGTAATCTGTAACCAACCGAGGTGTTGTCCCTGGCCATAGGTCTGCATGATCAGCGTGTTGGTCTCGCTGTGCACAATGGGTTCTCTGGTGCCCGCATCGGTATGCCCCGCCAGGATGACGTCGATTCCAGGTACGGCGCCTGCGAGCGCGTAGTTCTCGGCATTGCCTCGCTGAACGGTGGGGTCAGCTTCATCGTCGGTCTGCATCGGTGCAGTCGCACCCTGGTGGGTGAGCACGACGATGAGATCCACCTGGTCTCGGAGTTTGGCGACATAGCGTTGGACCGTCGCAACCGGATCGAGGACTTCGAGACCAGCAATATTTGAGGGGATCAGCGCGGTTGCTGCGTCCTGGCCCAGGATTCCGATGACGCCGATGCGGACGCCATTGCGCTCGATGATTGTCCAGGGTTGAGCGAAACCTATGTCGGTGTCCCGGTAGAGCAGATTGGCGCCGAGAACCGGGAACGGAGCGCGAGCCATCTGCTCGGACAGAATCTTCCAGCCGTATTCGAACTCGTGATTGCCGATGGCCATTGCGTCGTAGCCCATCGTCAGCATCAGTTCGAAGGACAACTCACCCTGGGTTAAGCGGGCGAGGGTGCCCGTGAAAATGTCACCGGCGTCGAACAGGAAGGTGTTGGGTTCAGAACGCCGTTGCTGATCGATCAGGGTAGCGAGCTGGGGCAGACCGCCGATACTGTCGAGATCGTCGCGCCAGTAGGCGTCGACCGGCTCGTACGCGCTCTCTACGTCATTGGTAAACAGCAACGTGACCGTTTTGGTCTCCGGATGCGTCGTGGTCGCACAGCCGGCCATTAGCAATAAGGCGGCAATGATCGGCGCCAGACGTAGTCTTATATCGGAATGGTGTGCTGTCTTCGTCATCTGCTGCTAATGCTCTGGTGCGAGGTTCTCTAAATTGATTTCTGCATTCGCGCGTTGCGCAGGGTAATCCCATTGCGAGTCCGGCTGCGACGCCACGTAACGGCAAAACCCTGACGGCGGAAGAACGCCTCTGCGCTCAAGCTGACGTCGGCCCAGAGCTCTTGCAGCGGCATATCAGCCGCTTGCGACGCAATATGATCGAATAGCGCCTGACCGATTCCCTGACGGGCGTAGTCGCCATGAACGTAGAAGTGATCGATGTAGCCGTTAGCTTGCAGATCAGCGTACGCAATGGCCAGATCGTCTTGCCACAGGACCCACGGCTTCAGACGCGCGAGACTCTCTGCCCACGCGATTTTGTCGAATGTCTCTGGTGACCATTGTTCTCGCTCGGCCGCGCTGTAGTACGGCGCGGCCGTCTGTCGCACCGCGGTATGAAACACGTTGCGCAGCGCTTGCGCGTTTTGGGGCTCGTAACGAGTGAAAATCATCAGGTTGGTCTGTCGGCTTCGCGAGGGTATGTGGTTATCGATCCAACTTGCGTATCGTCGCACAGTTGAGGTTTCTCATGGGCGGACGGCGGCGCAATGGCTTTGCACTTTCTCGACTATCTCGGTGTGTTTGTCTTTGCGATCACTGGCGCGTTGGTCGCCATCCGCAAAGACATGGATATCTTTGGCTGTGTTGTGCTCGCTCTCATGCCTGCGGTCGGTGGTGGCACGGTGCGCGACCTCATACTCGATGTCCCGGTTTTCTGGGTCGTCGACAATCGCTATCTGCTCATTACGCTCGCTGCCGCGTTGCTCACGTTTGCCGCATACCGCTTTGTGCTTCGCGTGGGTCGTCTGATTCTCTGGTGCGACGCCATCGGTCTGGCCGTGTTCTGCGCTCTCGGTACGGCGAAAGCGCTGGAGGTTACGGGCAAGCCAGTGGTGTCGGTGATGATGGGGGTGGTCACAGCGGTCGCAGGCGGTATCGCTCGTGATGTGATTGCGAACGATATTCCGCTGGTGCTGCACAAAGAAGTCTATGCGACTGCGGCATTCGCAGGCGCGCTCGCGTACGTGCTGGCGTTGCCGATTGTCGGCGGGGAAATCGCAATCTGGCTGGCCGTTCTGGTCGCGATCGTTGGACGCGGGCTCGGTATAGGCTGGGGGTGGTCGCTGCCGAAGATTCGCCAGGAGTAGGGCCAGGAGTAGGGAGAGTCGAGCGTCCGTCCGCTGTCGAGATCGTCGTCGTAGTCGGAATCCGACTCCATGGCCCGGCCCCATAGATAGATGGGCGATTCCGGAAGCGGACGTTCGGATGGCTTAGCTGAGAACGTCACTGTTCGACCCATAGCCGACGCTCGCAGAATCAGCTATAGATAACTCATGGACTTGATAACTGAAATTCGTGATGCATGGGGATGGGTTGGTATTGACCCGATCGAAGTCGTTGGCGAAAACGATTTTGGCAACCTCATCATTCGAGACCGTGCTGAAGAATATTGGCGTTTGTGTCCAGAAGACGTGTATTGCAAAGTAATCGCGAAAGACCGAGCGGAATTAGACAAGCTCTCGCAAGACCAAGAATTCCTCGCCGACTGGTACATGTCAGCCTTGGTTGAAGCTGCAACAGCTAGCATTGGATCGCTCACCGAAGGGCGAAAGTATTGTCTCGTTATCCCCGGCGTACTTGGCGGCGCTTACGATGCTTCAAACATAAAGTCAGTGCCTCTTGCAGAGCTGATCAGATTCTCTGGTGATCTAGGAAAACAGATACACGACTTGCCTGATGGTGAACAGATTCAGCTCAAAGTAATTGATTAACGTCGGCTGCTATTGGCCGTTCAGAGCCAGTTGGGCAGTGCTTCCGACGGGCGGCTTTGTGGAATAGTTCGAGTGTTTTCTAGAATACCTCCAAAGCAGTCACTCGAGATGGGTTGCTGATCGGCAAAAATCGACCCATAGCCGACATGCTGTTCATCGCTCATAATTCGAAACTTTGCTGGGGAATTTGATGAATTGGGATGCGATTGGTGCGATTGGTGAGATCATAGGAGCCGCTGTAGTGGCCATAACGGTGGCCTATCTCGCCTATCAAACCCGTCAGGCATCCCGTGCTACACGCGCAGAAGCTCAACGAGATTTATTACACCAGCTAAGAGAGTGGTGGCATCTATCGCTACAGTTTCCCGAGCTGTTTGATGTCGTCGTCAAAGGGCTAGATGATTGGCGTGGGTTGCAACCTAACGAACGCAACCAGTTCAACGCTTGGGCATGGTCGTTGCTAAATTTGATCGAACAGGCATTTTTTGTTCATCGTGATGGATTTGCAAACGAGCCCTCCTTCGAAGGGCTGCTGAATGCTCTGGTCGCTCTTACTGCAACACCTGGTGGATCAGCTTGGTGGGCACAGGCACGAGACGTAATCAATGACGATGTATCTTCTGTAATAGATTTACGAATAGCACAAAGGACAGCATCTTCCCCTGATTGGTATTCATTATTTCCTGAGTACAAAAAGCCTGCAGGAGTTTAACGTTTAGGACTGCTTTTGGCCGATCCCGGCCATCCAGAACGCGTAAATAGTGGAGTTCGAAGGTCCGCTTCGGAGTGGCAACATGAGCA
>CAYGQC010000123.1:0-11989 GCA_964351875.1 uncultured Pseudomonadales bacterium | reverse complement strand
TCTCTCCACGCCATCAACCCATCCGGATCCTCAAACACGTCTTCCATTCGCGCGATCACGCCACCTGCGTATCGAATCGTTTCGGTGCCGGCCAAAACAAACTCACCAACACCGGCCTTCGTGTACTTAACCTTGTAGCCCAACGTGATAGTGTCACCGGCCTCGCTGATATCTGGTTGTCCGAGCAACGCGCGTTCGTCGCTCTTTCGCTCCAACGCATTCACGCTGTCTTGCAATGCCGCGATGGCCGCTTCGCGTCCGTTTGCCTGCGTGCCGTCACCGGGAAGATACGATGCATCAGTTGAAAAGTACTGTTCCAGCCTGGCCCAGTTATCGTCCAGTAGGGTCTTTTCAAAGTCAGCAGCGTAGGCTGCAAAGGCGGCTAGGTTACTCATGCTTATACTCGATCATGGTGATGAGATACGCAGCGTACACCCGGTTGTTTCAAGCGTCAGCTTGAGGCTCGGCAGCTCTAGGGAGCAGCTGCTTCTGCTACAACGTTCACCGACACATCCATGCCTGCGAACGTGCTCATTTCACCGACAAAACTACCGCTGACCGGCATGGTCTGACGAATGTGCCGGGCAACGGCAACGGGGATGAGGTTGTAGCCGCCAACGCTGCGGTTGGTTGGATCAAACGTTATCCAGCCCGCGCCAGGCACATAGACTTCCGCCCAGGCATGCGTTGATCCAGAACCACTCGATCCAACCTGGCTTTGATCAGGGTCGTACAAATAGCCAGAAACAATGCGGGCGCCGAAGCCCAGGCTTCGAACCGCGTCCACGAACAGAACCGCGAAATCTCGGCATGAACCTCGACCGCGATCAAGCGTCTGCTGGGGTGATTGAGCATCGTCTTCGTCGCGAACTTCGTAGGCAATGGTCGAAGCAACCCCTTCGCACAGGTCCCTCAATAGCGCCAGGGTCCCAGTAGGATTACCGGCTACAAAACCGCGCGCCCAGCTGCTGAGCCGCCCGTTGGAATCTAGATAGCTCTGAAGCCGTAGCGCGCCGAGGTCAGTCAGGTCGTCTTCGGTCAGCAGAAACGGGTAGTAGGCAGCCGTAGCGGAGATTTCGAAGACCGGCCACTGGTCAACTTCGAGCTTAACCTTGCAAGTGCTGTCAATGACGAGCGTGTCGGATGTTTCTTGAAACGACGCGGTTGCGACAGCGTTGCCGGCCACGTCGTGTGCCCAGGTCACCGTCGAGGCTGGCGAAAACGACAATTCATGAGCAAGAAGACGCAGATTGCGACTTTCGCGTGGACGCAGCATCAACCGATGCGGACCGAAATAGAGCGGAGCTCGATATCGGTACGTCGTCTTGTGATGTATTGAAAGTGTGCTCAACAAGACTCCTTTTCGGGCACCCTAACATGGTGCTGATCGGAGCCGCACGAAAGGACCGCTGGGGCTTTGCCCGAGCTACGCCCAGCCGCCTTGTTTGCACCGTGCTTAACCGAAAAATTCCGCTCTACCAGCGATGAACCCGCACTGGCATTTTTGTAATCCCGCGAATGAAGTTCGACCTAAGGCGCTCAGGCTTCCCCATCACTTCCACAAAGCGGAAACGCTTCATCACTTCCTCCCAAAGAACACGCAACTGCATCTCCGCTAAGCGGTTGCCCATGCAGCGGTGCACACCAAACCCGAATGAGAGATGCCGGCGTGCATTCGACCGGTCGATGATGAGCTTGTCCGCGTCCGGGATGACGCTTTCGTCTCGGTTACCGGAGATGTACCACATGATCACTTTGTCACCCTTACGGATCTTCTTGCCGCCGAGCTCGGTGTCGACCAACGCGGTTCGGCGCATATGAATGACCGAGGTTTGCCAGCGTATGAACTCGGAGACCATGTTGGGGATGAGCGTTAGATCCGAGCGAAGCTTTTCGTACTGATCCGGGAACTCATTCAGCGCGAGAACGCCACCAGAGATCGTGTTTCTCGTTGTGTCATTGCCACCGACAATCAGTAGCATCACGTTGCCGAGAAACTCCATCGGCCGACTCGGCATATCCTTGGTCGCTGGGTTGGTGGCCATCATCGTGATGAGATCCATCGCGCCGGAATCCGCGTTAGCGCTGCGCTCATGAAACAGCTTGAGAAACGTGTCGGCGCATTCCATGAGCCCTGCTTGCCGCTCTTCATCCGTGAACAAGCTGCCGCCAACGGTTTCGCCATCAGTGGACATATCAGACCACCGGGTCAACTTCCGGCGATCTTCGAATGGGAAATCGAACAGGGTCGCCAGCATCTGAGTGGTGAGTTCGATGGCAACCCGATCCACCCAGTCAAAGGTTTCACCCTCCGGCAGATCGTCCAGAATCGGTTGCAGCCGCGCTCGAATGACAAGCTCCATATCCATCAGGTTGCGCGCAGCAACCGACGGCATGAACGCGTTGCGCTGAGCCGTGTGCCGTGGCTCATCCATCGAGATGAAGTTCTCAATGGTAAATTCTTCCGGCGGATCGCCTATCACAATCGTCGGTTCGGAAGAGAACACATCGTTGCGCGCGTCCACTTCCATAATCTCGTTGAAAGTAGAGACCGACCAGTACGGCCCGAACGGGCTATCGGGGTGCCAGTGCACAGGATCTTCAGCCCGGAGCCTGGCGAAGTGAGGTCGCCAGACATCGTGCTCAAAGAGGGATGCATCACTGACGTCGGGAAGGGTGTCGCGGACTTCGGCCATGGAAGGGCTCTCTATGCGAAAACCCTATCCTGCCAAATTCACCCGCCTATTGCCCATCAGTCGATTTGGCTTCAAGTGGCCGTCAGACACTAGTCAGGCGCTACCGCGTCGCGTATACCCCGCCGCTCGTGCAATTCCTGGAGAATCTTGCTGTGTCGCGCCCGCGTCAGTTGATACTGAGCCAGAAACCACAGGCCAGGCAGGGCCAAGACGATCGTCACCGGCCCCCAGACAATACCCAGCAAGTGCAATGTAGATTCGGGGATATCGCTAGCAAGCCGAATAGCGGCGCCAGTCGGCCAATCAATCACATCCAGCGCAAAACCGCCGATCAACGAACCTAGTGCGGCGGAACATTTGTTAGCGAAGGACGCGGCGCCAAAGAACACCCCTTCCTTGCGCTGACCCGATCCGAGCTCGTGCTCATCAGCGATGTCAGCAGCCATCGTACCCAGACCAACAAGCATCAGCGCGATGCCTACGGCCGAAGCGGTGCTCAACCCGCCGATCACGACAAGCAAAGCGTTACTGCCAATCTCGGGCAGTAACCCGGCGAGAAACAACGGAACCGAAACAAAATGGCACAGCAGCCACAGGCTTACCCCAATCAGCATGCCTTCACGCTTTTCACGATTGCGGTAGAACCGATCGGCAATCACGTAACCGAAGATCGAGCCAATCGGTCCTATCACCATGAACAGCAAGATCTGTGGCCCGGATAGTGCCCAGAAGAATGTGAGCATGTACATGTTAAGCGCGCCAGCCGCGCCAAACGCCACAATGATCACGACAAAGCCGAGTATCAACGCGCGAAAAGACGGGTTCTTAAAGGCTTCGAGTGAGCCGGTCACCACAGTGCGCAGTGAAAAGTGCTGGCCTTCCTGGGGCTGAGGCAATCGGTGCACATCGGAAAGCGTACCAAACGCGCTGTACAGAACAGACAGCGTGACAACTAAGGCAAGCCAGGTGGAGAACGGGCCATAGGCAGCAGGATTCAGTTGGCCGTTTAGATATTCCTGTGTCGGCGCGAAGTACACGAGAAACCCCAAAACGATCACGAAGATGTACGCCAACGCACCGAAAAAGTGGCGCATGGCGACCAGAACAGTGCGCTCACTAGCGTCTTCGCTCAGTTCCGCACCAAGGGCGGAATGCGGCACGTGATAGAACGTCATTGCGCCGCGAAACAGCACGGTAAATCCGAGAAGCCAGAAAAACAGGCCGATCTCGCTGGTCACGAACGGGTTGAATAAAAAGTAGAACGCCACCCCGAGCGGGACGGCCGAGATAAACATGAACGGGTGCCGGCGCCCAATTTTCGAACGCCACGAGTCTGACCAGTGCCCAACCAACGGATCGGTGATCGCATCGAACAACAGCGACAACGCCAGGGCGAGGCCGCACAAGCTGCCTGAAACGCCGAGCACCTGGTTGTAATAGAAGAGCAGAAAGAAGATGAAGACGACGCTTTGGATGCCTTCGGCAAGCTGCCCGGCACCGAACGCAACCTTGGTTCGCAAACGCAGCGGATGCGCTTTCATTGGCTCAACTCCCCGTGGCTAAACAGCGTGCGGCGAGCTTTTGACGCCTCGAAACGGTTATCGGAAAAATAATTTGTCGCCAAGTGAGAGAAACCGGTAAGTCGCGACAGAAAGGGGGTGAAGGAGCGAAACTGGACAAGGATGTTCACCAGGGATGGTGACCGCACAGGGTGATCGAGGTGCAATTTCGATCGCCCTGTTCGGCTGTCTGCAATTTCACCCTTCTTCCGGATGGTTACGTACCTGCTAGAGCAGATGCGCCACCGCGTCCCGTTCTTCTTGCAGTTCCTTTTCCGTTGCGACCATCTTCTCACGGCTGAAGTCGTTCACATCCAGACCCTGGATGATCTGCCAGTCACCGCCGCTGCAGCGAACCGGGAAGGAATAGATGAGGCCTTCCTCAATGCCATAGCTGCCATCGGAATAGACGCCCATGCTGAGCACGTCATCACTACCCAGCACCCAGTCGTGCATGTGATCTATCGCCGCATTCGCTGCAGACGCTGCGCTGGACGCGCCGCGCGCTTCGATAATAGCCGCGCCGCGCTGCTGAACCGTTGGGATGTAATCGCTGGCGTACCAGTCGGCGTCAACCTGCTCAAGAGCCGCTTTACCGTCGACCGTCGCATGATGCAAATCAGGGAACTGCGTGGCCGAGTGGTTACCCCAGATAGCGAGGCCCTTCACGTCGGTGCTGTGTTTGCCCGTCTTGGCAGCAAGCTGAGCCATGCCTCGGTTGTGATCCAGCCGGGTCATCGCTGTGAAGTTGCGCGGATCGAGATCGGGCGCGTTGCGCTGGGCAATGAGGCTGTTGGTGTTGGCGGGGTTGCCCACAACCAGCACTCTCACATCACGGCTGGCGTGGTCATTCAATGCCTTGCCCTGCGGGCCAAAAATCGCCGCGTTGGCTTCGATAAGATCTTTGCGTTCCATGCCCTTGCTACGCGGGCGAGAGCCAACGAGCAGCGCAATGTCAGTGTCTTTGAACGCTACGTTCAAATCATCCGTTGCGATGATGTCTTGCAGCAGCGGGAATGCGCAGTCGTCGAGCTCCATACAGACGCCACGCAGGGCGTCCATCGCGGGCGGAATCTCGAGCAGCTGAAGGATCACTGGCTGGTCCTTACCGAGCAGATCGCCTGCTGCAATTCTGAACAGCAGGGCGTAGCCAATCTGGCCAGCAGCACCGGTGACGGTGACTCGTACAGCTTTACTCATGATGTCTCCTTTCTTTACCTTTCGAACGGCTGAGCGCCATCGCTATTGCATGAAAACCTGCCGCCGCGGCCGACGTCACCCGAACTGTGCGTGTCAGGAGCGAGGGCCGACTGATGGGCCTGAATCGGGCTCCACGGCGGTGGCGCAGTTTACACCAAGCACGGCGCGGTCGGTCAGTTTGCCGTTGGCGGCCAGTCGAATTCGACATACCACTGCTCGCCCGGTGACATCTCCACAACAGGGGCGACCCACGCCGCCATCCTGGGCGCCTTGGTGTTCGGCAACCACCACATCAGATCATCGGCAAACTCAGGCTCATTGATCACGGGTGCGCGATCGAACGAGTCGGCCTCGAAGACGATGTTCATGCCCTGTTGTGTCACGATCGGCTCAACGCCATCAGCAACGGGTGCGGCGCGATCAAAAGTTCGATAGGGAAGACAAGCTAGTGGACGGAGCCTGGCGCTGTGCACTCCGCACTCTTCAAGCAGCTCGCGCTGCGCGGCCGCGCTTACCCGTTCACCAGCTTGCAGATGGCCACCCGGGAGTGCGTAATATCCGTCCATAAAACCCGTGTTACGTCGGCGCATAAGACACACGGCGCCATCAACCGGGCGTCGCAGGACTATGTGAACCACCACCGGAAACCCCTCTCGTGCCACTTGCCTCTCCATTCACTTCTTCAGTAACCGCATCTCGTCTGGCGCCTCAGGCGTCGCGGGCAAACCCGAGCCGCTCGTGACGGAGTTGCCAGCATTGCCCATTGATGCTCCGCTGAGCCGGCGTATCGAGGAAGCTGCGCTCAACGCCTGGCCGTCATTGCATCAGGTGCTGTACGACGGGTGGTTGCTGCGCTTCTCACGCGGCTTCACCAAGCGCGCCAATTCGATCGTGCCGCTGTACGAGTCATCCAGGGGCCTGGACGAGAAAGTCCGCTACTGCGAAAACCTCTACGCCAGGGAGCAGCTGACCACCATATTCAGGCTAACCAGCCTGCCCGAACAGCAGGCCCTGCGACAACGCCTGAGCGAACGCGGCTACGCGGCCTTTGATCTTACGTACGTGTTGTATCAATCGCTCGTCGAACCCGCGCGTCCAAAGACAAACTTCCGTCGCCTGGCGATAGATGACTGGCTGACGATTTACGCGCAAATGACAGGCGTGGATGCGACGACACAGCAGTTACACGCGTTGCTGCTGAAAGGCATTCGCAGCGAGTGCTGCTTCGGCGCTGTAACCGAGGGCGATCGAGTCGTCGCCTGTGGTCTGGCAGTCCTCGAAGAAGAACTGGTTGGGTTCTTCGACGTCGTCACTGATTCTGCCCACCGGAAGCAGGGCCACGGCCGCACGCTAATCAGCGCATTGGCCGACTGGGGCCGCAGGTCGGGCGCGCAGGGTGCGTATCTGCAAATGGTGGCCGACAATAGAGCGGCTTCGTCACTCTACGCGTCGATGGGGTTCGGCCGTCTGCATTCGTATGAATACCTGTCGACTCCCTGACGTATCGGCAGCCCAAGCATCGGACCCTCGTCACCACCCGATAGCGCGGCTGGCGCCCAGCAGAATTTGTTCACTGCAACAACTTGCTAAGTGCTTCAGTTTCGGGCATTTTTGCTAATCGCGTTCTGAGAACGCAATGCTCGCCAGATAATAATTATAACAATATCAGTGCCTTACGGCCTCGCAACCCGAGGTTCTCGGACGGCAGTAACAGGCGAGCTCCCCGCAGCCCTATCGGGCCTACGGCATTGATACGTAGGCACGGCGTTCTGCGCTGTGGAAAACGACACCGTGACCGGAGGGGGCGCGGTTGGGTTGAGACACGTCGAGAGTAGTAGACATGACCAAGCGACCGGTGGGATTGCCGCCCAAGAGCGCCTTGTACGACCCGGCCAATGAGCACGACAGTTGTGGTGTTGGCTTTATATGTGACATCAAGGGCCGAGCATCGCGCAGCATCGTAGAAGACGCATTGCACATGAACTGCTGCATGGAGCACCGCGGCGGCGTCGGCTACGAGAAAAACACCGGCGACGGTGCCGGCATCATGCTGGGAATCCCTCATGCCTTTCTGTCCCGCGTCGCCTCAGAAGAGTTGGGCGCAGCTCTGGGCAAGCCTGGCAGCTACGGCGTCGGAAACGTCTTTCTCCCTCAAGATCCGAACGAGCGGGCTCATTGCAAAAGCCTGATCGAGCAGCAAATCATCGAAGCCGGCCAGCGCCTGATCGGCTGGCGAGAAATGCCGACCGATGTTGACGGCGCAGACATCGGCAAAGCGGCGCGAGCTGCGATGCCGGCTATCGAACAGCTCTTCATCGGCGCTGCTGACGGCATCGATAGCGATGCATTCGAGCGCAAGCTGTACCTGATCCGCAAGCGCTCGTCACACATGCTGCGCAGCGATCACAACCTGGCCGAACGGTTACACATCTTCTTCTGCACCCTGTCGAGCACCGTTATTGTCTACAAAGGCATGCTCACACCAGAACAGGTGGAGCTGTTCTACGTTGATCTGCAAGCCGCGGACTTCGAGTCTCACCTGGCGATGGTGCACTCTCGGTTTAGCACCAACACCTTCCCATCCTGGGACCGGGCACAACCGAACCGGTTTATGAGCCACAACGGTGAGATCAACACCATTGTCGGTAATCGCAACTACATGCGCGCTCGCCAGGGCACTGTAAGTTCGCCGATCTTCGGTGACGATCTGAGCAAGCTTTTCCCGATCGTCGAAGAAGAGTGCTCAGATTCCGGCAGCTTCGACAACGTCTTAGAGTTTCTGCTAATGGGCGGCCGTACCCTCCAGGAAGCTGTGCTCATGATGATTCCTGAAGCGTGGCAGCAGCACGCTCACATGGACGCTGCAAAACGGGCGTTCTACGAGTACAACTCCACACTCATGGAGCCATGGGACGGCCCGGCTTCTATTGCCTTCACTGACGGCAAGTACATCGGTGCGGTGCTGGATAGAAACGGCCTGCGACCGAGCCGCTACTACATCACCGACGACGACAAATGCATCATGGCCTCGGAAGTTGGCGTGGTGAAAGTCGATCCGGCGTCCATTATCGAGAAGGGTCGCTTGCAGCCGGGACGTATTTTCCTCATCGACTTCGAAGCCGGCCGAATGATTCCCGACGCCGACGTCAAAGGCGAGTGGGCATCCGCCAAGCCCTATCAGCAATGGCTCGACGAGCAACGCCTGGATTTGGCTGAGCTGCCCGGGCCTGCTTCAGTCGAGGGCTACGACAAAGAAACGCTGCTGCACCGTATGCAGGCTTTCGGTTACACAATCGAAACCATGCACGTAATGCTGCAACCTCTGGTAAAGGAACTGCGGGATCCGCTTGGTTCCATGGGCAACGACGCCGCGCTCGCCGTCATGAGTGACAAGCCGCGCATGCTCTACGACTACTTCAAGCAGCGCTTCGCACAAGTGACCAACCCTGCAATCGACTCGATTCGTGAAGAAGTGATCATGGCGCTCGAGTGCTATATCGGGCCTGAGAAAAACTTGCTCGACGCGACGCCCGAACACGCGCATCGATTACGCGTGCCTCACCCGATCTTGTCCAATAGAGAGCTGGCGTCAATCAAGCAGCTGGACTATCGAAGCTGGCGCAGCAAGACGATCGACATCACGTTCCCTGTCGGCTCAGGAAAAGCAGGTCTGGAAAAATCGCTCGCGCGAATCTGCCAGCAGGCGACACAGGCAATCGATGAAGGCTGTGCGCTCCTTGTGCTGTCCGATCGCAAAATCGGCACCGGCCGCATCGCCATCAGCTCACTTATCGCCGTCGGCACTGTGCACCACCACCTGTGTGCGGAAGAGAAACGCACCCAGGTCGGGCTGGTGGTCGAAACGGGCGAAGCGCGCGAAGTACATCACCACTGCCTGCTCGCAGGCTACGGTGCTGACGCCATCAATCCTTACCTCGCATTCGAGGCGCTGTGGTATGCGCGTCGTAAAGGCTACCTCGACGACGCGGCGCACATCACCGACGACGACAGCGTTGTTGCTGCCTATCGCAAGGGCGTGGCGAAAGGCATGCTCAAGGTGATGGCCAAGATGGGCATCTCCACCCTGCACTCCTATAAAGCCGCGCAGATTTTCGAAGCCGTGGGCCTCGGCTCAGACGTCATCGAGCGTGCCTTTGTTGGCACGGCAAGCCGCGTTGAAGGCGTTGGCCTCGACGTGCTCGTTGAAGAGATGGAGCGTCGGCACCAGATCGGCTTCCCCCAGGATGGCCGTAGTAACGTTCTGACTTTGCCTAACCCAGGCGACTTTCACTGGCGTCGGCACGGCGATGGCCACATGTGGGATCCGAAAGCGATCGCAGACCTGCAAAACGCCGTTCGCACGGAGAACGAGGACACCTATTGGAACTACGCCAGGCACATCAACGACGAAACCACACGCCACTCCGCTCTGCGTGGCTTACTGCGTTTCAACACCGACGCGACAACATCGGTGCCGATCGAAGAAGTGGAATCCGAAGCTGAAATCGTCAAGCGCTTCGCTACGGGCGCGATGAGCTACGGCTCAATCAGTGCTGAGGCGCACGAGACGCTGGCGATCGCAATGAACCGCATCGGTGGCAAATCGAATACCGGTGAAGGCGGCGAAGATCCTTCTCGCTTCATTCCGCTGGCAAACGGCGATTCCAAGCGTTCAGCCATCAAGCAGGTAGCCAGTGGTCGCTTTGGCGTCACCATCAACTACTTGAGCAACGCAGACGAGTTGCAGATCAAGATCATTCAGGGCGCGAAGCCTGGCGAAGGTGGCGAGCTGCCCGGACACAAGGTAGACGACATCATTGCGAGCATCCGGCACTCAACACCGGGCGTCGGTCTGATCTCACCACCACCGCACCATGACATCTACTCCATCGAGGACATGGCGCAGCTCATTCATGATCTGAAGAACGCTAACCCCTCAGCCCGAATCAGTGTGAAGCTGGGTGCTGAAGTCGGTGTGGGCACTGTTGCTGCTGGCGTTACCAAAGCGCGCGCCGATCACATCGTGATCGCCGGCGACACGGGTGGCACGGGTGCATCGCCGCTGACCTCGATCAAACATGCCGGCGTTCCCTGGGAACTCGGCATCGCCGAGACGCACCAGACCCTCGTGATGAATAACCTGCGTTCGCGTGTGGTTCTGCAGACCGACGGCCAGATCAAGACGGGCCGCGATGTCGCTATCGCCGCACTGCTCGGCGCTGAAGAGTTCGGCTTTGCCACAGCGCCGCTGGTCGCCCTAGGCTGCATTATGATGCGCAAATGCCACCTGAACACGTGTCCGGTGGGCATTGCGACTCAGGATCCAGAACTGCGGAAAAAGTTTGCGGGCCAGCCCGAGAACGTCGTGAACTTCTTCTTCATGGTGGCGAAGGAGCTGCGAACCATCATGGCGGAACTGGGCCTGCGCACGATCAATGAAATGGTCGGCCGGGTTGATTTGCTGAAGATCGATGCCGCAATCGATCACTGGAAAGCTAAAGGCCTGGATCTGACCGCCATCTTGACTCCAGCAGCAGAGCCGGAAGAGTTTCTCGGCAGCTACCGCGTGCACGATCAGGATCACCAGCTCGAGCGCGCAGTCGACAACCAGCTCATGAAGCTGGCGCAAAGCGCGATAGACACGGGCAAGCCGATTCGGGCTGAGCTACCGATCATTAACGTCAATCGCGCCGTGGGCGGCATGCTCTCGAACAAGATCATTCGCGAAGTTGGGCCGCAGATGCTTCCTGATGACACGATCACTTTCAAATTCAATGGCAGCGCAGGCCAGAGTTTCGGCTGCTGGCTGGCCAAGGGCGTTACTCTAGAGGTAGAAGGCGATGCTAACGACTACGTCGGTAAAGGCCTGTCTGGCGGTAAGGTGATTGTCTATCCGCCCGCTGAAAGCCAGTTCCGACCAGAGGAAAATGTCCTGATTGGTAATGTTGTGCTGTACGGCGCAACCTCCGGCGAGGCGTATTTCCGCGGCGTCGCGGCGGAACGTTTCTGTGTTCGCAACAGCGGAGCGCACGCCGTGGTTGAAGGCGTCGGCGATCACGCCTGCGAGTACATGACCGGTGGCCGAGTGGTTGTCTTGGGCAAAACCGGGCGTAACTTCGCAGCGGGCATGTCTGGCGGGATCGCCTATGTCTGGGATCCAGCACACGGCTTCGCTTCGCTTTGCAATATGGAAACGATCGATCTCGACCCGGTGGAATCCGCGGAAGACGTCAGTGAGCTGCAATCCCTGATCGAACGCCACGTCGAACACACCGGCTCGACCGTTGGCCAGGGCCTGCTTGATCGCTGGCCGAATGCGCTGGCCGAGTTCGTCAAGGTAATGCCGACGGACTACAAACGCGTACTGGCTGCACGCGATAGTCACGTCTCCGCCGGCTGAACAGCCGAGCTGACTCACTAACATGCCAGGGCGGCACCTCGCTGGCCCTGGTGACAAACGACAATTGCAGCGTCGCCCGCTCCGGGGCGTTGCGACAATCGGGCAGGTCCCGATGCAAGGTGAAAGAGCAGAGC
>CAYGQC010000122.1:0-11992 GCA_964351875.1 uncultured Pseudomonadales bacterium | reverse complement strand
CGATTGCGCGAGCAATCGGTCACCCGGCAGGGCATTCGTGCAACGAATGCTCGAGAGGGCGCGCGACTGATGAATCCCTTCGGCGGTGGGCGTGCTCTTCCTTATGCCCGCGATCATCGAGATCAGCAAGCGGGTGCCGGCATCCCTTCTCAGGCATTGGGCTAGCCAATGCCCTGCCAGGGCAGCGCCATGCCGGCGATCACTGAGTGGCTACCCGGTTGTTCCGGCATACCCTCCCTAACCGTCTTCGCGAGCCAACGCAGCGCGTTGGTGCGGCGATCTCCGGCGTTGGGCACTTGCTCTTTATCTATCCATCTCCCAACCACCCTGCCCCTGGGGGCGGGCGCAGTAAAATGGCGCCTGACCTTCTCGGCCGTGGTAGTGATACAGACGATCATCGGCTCTCAGGATGACTTGATAGCCCGGAACTAGCGCCATCGTGTAGCTGCGTCCCGGCTTCGGGCAACCGATAGCGCCGTTTGGCCAAACGACGCGAGCGAAAGCTTCCGTTGTGATTGCGCCGGCATCTGCTCCAAGGCGAGCCTCGAGCTGGCTGCGCGCCGCTTTCACCATGGCTGGCTCTGTGTTGTCGATGGTAGTCGCGTTTGTGCTGGTCGTTGCGTCGGCCGGGGGTTCGGCGGCGGAGTCTTCGCTCGCTAGAGTGCCGGAATCGCCAGTGCAACCGGTCAGCAGGGTGACTAGCAAACTGGCTGTCAGGGTTGTTGCGGCGGTTCTGGCGCTTGTTCTTTCCGCACTTTCCATACGTCCCATACTTTCAATTCTCCAATCGCGTTTCTCGTCGCTACTACAAGCTGCGTAGCAGCTCGATTGCTCGCTCGGAACGCAGACGCGCGGCGTCAATGTATTCGAGCGCTTTGGCCGAGCTTGCGTTGCCGTCCAGACCGCGTTTGTAGACACCCTGAATAATCGCGGCGGATCTGAACATGTTGTAGATGAGATAGAACTTCCAGTTGTCTATGCCGCGCAGTCCGGCGTGGCGGCAATACTCATCGACAAAAGCGTCCTCGGAGGGGATGCCGAGCTCCGCCAGGTCCGCACCAGCTAGTCCAACTTCGTCGTAGGAGTCGCCGTGGTAATCCTGGGCGATGTAGCCGAGGTCAGCCAGGCCGTCGCCCAGGGTCGAAAGCTCCCAGTCGAGTACAGCGACGATGCGCGGCTCGGTGGGGTGGATGAGCGTATTACCGAGCCGGTAGTCGCCGTGCACGATCACAGGCTCGCTGTCAGCGGGCAGGTTTTCAGGCAGCCAGGCCATGAGTTCATCCATAGCATCGAGCTGCTCGGTCTTCGACGCGACGTACTGCTTGCTCCAGCGGCTCACCTGACGGCCGAAATAGTTTCCAGGCCGGCCAAATTCCGAGAGCCCGACAGCCGCAGGATTGACGCCGTGGAGCTTCGCCAGCACGCGGGCCAGATCCAGGTAGATCGATTTGCGTTCGGCTGGGCTCAAGCTCGGCAGCAGGGGCTCGGTCAGCAGCCGCCCATCAATCCATTCCATGATGTAGAACTTCGTGCCTATGATGCTCGGGTCTTCGCATAGTGCAAACATCTTGGGCACCGGCACGTCGGTGCTGGCCAGGGCGTGCATTACGCGATACTCGCGATCGACCTGGTGCGCCGACGGCAGCAGTTCGCCGGGCGGCTGTTTGCGCAGGACGTATTTGCGGTTGCCATCGTCGATCAGGAACGTCGGGTTGCTCTGGCCGCCTTCGAATTGGCGAGCGTCGAGGACGCCGGTGTAGCCCTCGACCCGTTCTTTCATGAATGCTGACAATGCCTGCTTGTCAAATTCATGGCCCGAGCGAATTTCCGTCAGTTCTACGTCGCTGCTCATAGTGTTTTTGTCACCGATTTCTTGGTTTTGCTTCGTCTCTGCGCTCGCAAGCTCTCCAGCCTCCCTCAAAGCGGTTTCGGAGTGCGGCGTATTCGGGGTGCAGACTATGCGGTTCCAGCGCCGATCTGCAACGTTTTCATGTCTGAGCAAGCGAGCGCGATGCGCTGCGAGCTTGCGCGGCGCGCGCCCGCCGTGCCACGCTTGTCGTCAGCTTACTCACGCGCCCTGACGGCTTGATTCGCGGTTCCACTGCGGTGGCTGGCGAGGGCGCTCACGCATAGAGAATTGGGGAGACTTTCATGGCCTTGGACAAGCGCGTAGCGATCACCTTACCGGCTGGACCGCGGCTGACGGATACCATCAGCAGGCTACAGTGGGCCGAAGAAGTCGGTTTTACGGACGCGTGGTTCAGCGACGCCGGCGCGCCGGACACGTTGACCCAGATTGCGGCGGTTGCTCATCACACCTCATCCATTCGCTTTGGCGTCGCGGTCACGCCGGTGTACACGCGAACGCCGGCCGTACTTGCCGCGTCTCTGAACGTGATTGGTCAACTCCTGCCAAATCGTTTTGTGATGGGCATGGGCTCTTCCAGCCAGACCATCATGGGTAATTGGAATGGCATAGCGCTTGATAAGCCCGTAACCCGGGTCAGAGAAACCGCCATCATGGTCCGATCCATGTTGAAGGGTGAGAAATCTGACTTTCAGCTCGAGACGCTCTCCAGCCGTGGCTACCGCCAGGCGCCCTTGGAAAACCCGCCGCCGCTCTATCTGGCTGCGCTGCGCTCGAAGATGATCGAGGCGGCAGCGGAAGTGGGTGATGGCGTGATCTTCAATCTGTGGCCCAAGGGCGCGCTCGGCAAGATGATGGAGCACGTCAAGATTGGCGCGGAGCGGGCGGGAAAAGATGCGAGCACCATAGAAATCGTCAACCGCGCCATGGTTCTTGTCACCGACGACAAGGAGGACGGTCGAAATCGATTCAGAGCCAATTTTGCGCCTTACTATGCGACCCCGGTTTACAACAAGTTCCTGGCCTGGGCCGGTTATGAAGATGCGGCCGCAACGATTCGAGAGGGTTGGGCCGCCAAGGATCGTGCCCGCACCGGCGGCGCGTTGACCGATGCGATGATCGACGAGATCGCCATCATCGGCAGCGCAGACGAAGTTCGCGATCGCATTCGGGAGGACGCTGACGGCGGTGTACACACGTCGATCATCGCTCCACTCGCGATGAGCGCTGACGATCTGGACAGAACGTTTGACGCGTTCAAGCCCGACAACTTCTCATTTTGAAGAGCCCACGTTAGGCAGGGTTTTGCAGTAGTCGGTGACTAATCACCTTTCGATTCACCGAGAGATTCAACGAGCGGGAGCACCACTTTGGAATACGAATTCATCATCGTCGATCGGCCCGCCCCGTTGGTCCAGCGGATTACGTTAAATCGCCCCGACAAGCGGAACCCACTGTCGAACGCTCTGCGCAGCGAGCTGTTTGACGCGCTCGATCGTGGCGATCGTGATGACGAGATTCGGGTCACGATACTGCGGGGAGCCGGAGAGTGTTTCTCTGCTGGTTACGACCTTAAGTCGAATGTCAGCGTCGATCAGCCGTACTACACGCCGGGCGGGCTGGGTAACTGGCCGCGGCATGTGGTGGATGGCTTCTTTCACATGTGGGACCTGGCGAAACCCGTTATCGCTCAGGTGCATGGCTATTGCCTCGCCGGCGGCACGGAGCTCGCAACGGCGTGCGATCTGGTCTACGTCGCCGAAGACGCGAAGATCGGCTATCCCGTCGTGCGGGTCATATCGCCGCCGGATAATCAGTTCTATCCGTGGATTGTCGGCATGCGGCGAGCGATGGAGCTGATGCTGACCGGTGATCACATGAGCGGCTCTGAAGCGGCAGAGTGTGGCTTTGCCAACCGCGCGTTTGCTCCGGCGAATCTTGATGACGAGGTGCTGGCGGTTGCGCAAAAAGTCGCGCGAGTTCCGACAGATCTGCAACAGATCAACAAGCGAGCGGTTCACCGACAGATGGATGCCATGGGTGTGCGCGCAGCGCTGCGTGCCGGCACTGAGATGCAGACGCTGGCTACGTTTACTAAAACCGCCCAGGATCACTTTGCGGACATGCGCGAAGGGCTGACGCAAGCGCTGTCGAAGCGCGATGCCGAGTTTGGTGACTATCGAGAGTCGGATTGATCGCGCGCGCATAAGTCTTTTCTGGCAAATTGCCGTACTGGTCCGAATTGCGCACCGAATCGAGTAAATCTGATTGAGACCAGCATCCCAACGCGACGTCTCGAATGTGCGGTGTCGCCAACTATTCAACAGTTGCGTGGGTGAGTAATCGCCGGCTCAATCGTGTCCCAGTAGGGTGGCGTGCGCCCTTGCTTGAGCGCGAAACATTCGCCAGGGAGTGGTGATGAGGGGTTTGGAAGTTTGAAAACGTTGTACGTGCTGCGGCACGGTCAGACACAGTGGAATGTTGAAGGCCGAATGCAGGGCCGGCTCGATTCGCCGCTTACTGATGAAGGCCGATCGCAGATTCAACGGCACGGTCAGTTTCTCGGTGGCCAGCCGGTTAGCCGAGTCATTTTGTCGCCACTCGGGCGTGCGATAGAGTCAGCCAATCTTCTGAATTCGCACCTGCAGGTGCCCATGAGCCAGGATGACCGGCTCGCTGAGCGAGACTGCGGTAGCTGGGGAGGGCTCCTTGTCAGCGATATCGAAAAGCACTTCCCGCGTGCGTGGCAGGATCGGCTCAGTGAGCCGTATCTGCACAGACCCCCGGGTGGGGAAAACCATCAGGATCTGCTGGATCGCACGTCTGGGTTGCTGGAATCGCTGTTTGAGCTTGCGGGCGAGCATGTGGTCTTGATGTCCCATGCAATTGTCTCGCGGGTGGTGTTGATGTACTACCTGGGGCTGATGCCCGAGCAAGCTATGGCCGTTCGCCACCCCAACGAGATCTTCTACCGCCTTACCTTTAGCGCGGACTCGGTGAGCGTCGATCACATTGTGGACGGCGAGCTAGTCGTGCCGGGGCTGCGGCGTGCGACGCCCACGCCGTCCCGGGCTCCGACGCCTGGGCGGGCTTGACGGACGTTAACTTCTCGAGAGCTGGAGTGCAGGTAATCACACGCTATTCACCCCAACCGGGACGTTTGCGGTTAATCTAGGCGGCTTAATAATTTGGCGCGTGGCACAAGTGCGGTCACGGGAGCCTGTTGGTCAGTGGTGTTGCGGGGAGCAAACATGAAAGTAGACGGTGGAATCGGATTTGATCTGAGCAAGGTCCCAGAGCAGGCGAAAGAGCTGGAAGCGATGGGCTATTCGGGGCTCATGACGGCAGAGACCGGCAATGATCCGTTCTTTCCGTTGCTGATTGCCGCTCAACACACGAAGAAGGTCGAGCTGGCCACGTCGATCGCCGTGGCGTTCGCGCGCACGCCAATGACTTTGGCCAATATAGGCCATGACCTGAACGCCGCAAGCGAAGGGCGATTCATTCTCGGCCTCGGCTCGCAGATCAGAGCGCACATTACCAAACGCTTCTCTATGCCATGGTCATCTCCGGCCGATCGCATGCGCGAGTTCATCCTCGCCATGCGGGCGATCTGGGCGAATTGGCACGAAGGCGTGCCGCTCGAATTCACTGGTAAGTTCTACACACATACGCTGATGACGCCGATGTTTACGCCGACCAATAACGAGTTCGGTGCGCCTAAAGTCTTCCTGGCCGCCGTTGGTCCGCGGATGACCGAGGTTGCTGGTGAAGTCGCTGACGGAGTGATCATTCACGCGTTTACGAACGAGAAGTACCTTCGCGAAACGACGTTGCCGGCACTGGAGCGCGGCTTCGAAAAGGCTGGCAAGAGCCGCGGCGATTTCCAGATTTCGTACCCTGCGTTTGTCGTCACAGGCTCTACCGATGAAGAGGTGAAGCGGGCGGACCTGCTTACGCGTCGGCAAATCGCTTTCTACGGCTCTACTCCTGCTTACAAGCCCGTGCTTGAGGCCGTTGGAGCAGGCGAACTGCAGGGCGAGCTGAACGCGATGTCCAAACAAGGCCGCTGGGAAGAGATGGGCACGTTGATCGACGACAGCCTGTTAAACGAGTTCGCCATTGTCGCGGACATCGATCACGTGGCTGAGAAATTCAATGCTCGCTATGGCGGTCTGGTTGACCGCACCGCGGCCGCCTATGGCACCGTGCCGAAGTCGCAGCAGCAGAAGTTGATCGCTGATCTGACGGCGATCTAAAGAGCTTGTCTGGCAGTTGAGCGCGAGGCAGCCTCGCGCTGGCTTTGCTTGTCGTTATCCGGGAGAGAAAGATGAAAGTTGATTGTGGCTTAGGCAACAAGCTGGCGGGAATTCCTGACGGTGTGCGCAAGGCTGAATCTGCGGGCTACGACGGCGTTCGCACCGCTGAGATGAATCATGATCCGTTCCTGCCACTGCTGCTCGCCGCTGAGCACAGCGAACGGGTCGAGCTGATTACTGGTATCGCGGTGGCGTTTGCTCGCAACCCGATGATTCTGGCGAATCTCGCCCATGATCTGAACGCCTATTCCAAGGGTCGTTTTACGCTCGGCCTGGGTAGCCAGATCAAGCCGCACATCACGAAGCGTTTCTCCATGCCATGGGGTTCGCCTGCTGCGCAGATGCGTGAACTTGTGCTGGCCATTCGTGCGATTTGGGCGAATTGGTACGAGGGCACGCCGCTTGAGTTTGTCAGCCCGCACTACCGTCATACCCTGATGACGCCGGCTTTCACGCCGGAGGATACGGAATACGGGCCGGCGCGGATCATTCTCGCGGCGGTAGGCCCGAAGATGACCGAAGTGGCGGGTGAAGTGGCCGATGGCGTCATCATCCATCCGTTCAGTACGGTTCCCTACATCGAATCGGTGACGCTGCCGGCGATCGAGCGGGGCTTGGCAAAGGCGGGGCGTAGCCGTGAGGACTTTGAGATCACGTATTCCAATTTTGTCGTTACGGGTCGGGACGACAAAGAGTTTGCTGCGAGCAAGCTCGAGGCGCAGAACCGGATCGCTTTCTACGGATCGACTCCGGCATACAAGGGCGTACTCGATGCGATCGGTGCCGGAGAACTCCAGCCGGAGCTCAACGCCTTATCAAAGCAGGGTCGCTGGGCTGATATGGGCAAGCTGATCGACGACGACATCCTGTCAGCGTTCGCCGTTGTCGGTGAACCGGGTAATGTGGCCGGTGAGATGCTCGGTCGCTACGGCAGCTTCTGCGACCGTACGTCCGCGAGCTTTCCTGTCTCGGATAGCGATCAGCGGCGTCAGATCATCGAGCAGCTCAGGGCGGGATAACCACCGATCCAGGCCCCGATCTGGGTCATTTGCACCGTCGCAAAGCGTCGCGATATGTGCTATGTTGCGGCGCAACAAACGCAGAAACTGAACAGACAAGCAGCCGGCGCGGACTCGCCGGCAGTCGCATCGGGTTTACAACCCGGTGACAGCGTTCCGAAGAGAATGTGACTACGCTTTGGTTTCTGATGTGACAGGCAGCAGGTAAACTGCTGTTGGGAGAAGGACACATGCTGAAGCACGCCTACAAGGAAATTGCCGCAGCTGTGCTAAAACGTATACCTACCTTGTTTCTACTGCAGGGCATTGTCTTGTTCACCGCGGCTTTGGCTGCGGTGATTGTCGACTTTGCGGGTACGTCGGTGCCACAGCGCACCATAGCATTTGCGACACCGGCGCTTGACTCGAAGACCCCCTGGGCCTCCGAGGTGAATGGCTATGCTGATCGCGTGGCGTCGGCGTTCGGCATTAGCGAGCGCAAAGCGGACGAGTTTGCCGGCTGGATTCTTGAGGCGTCGACCCGCCAGGATCTTGACGCTGACGTGCTCGCAAGTTTAGTCCTCACAGAAAGCTCCTTTCGTAAGAACGTACGCAGCTCGGTCGGCGCTGTTGGGCCAGCCCAGGTTCGAGCCGAGTTCTGGTCCAGTTTTTGCGGGACGAGTGAGCTGCACGTGAATCCTGCCGAGAACATCTACTGCGGCGCACAGATTCTGTCCTACTTCGCTGATCGCTGTGGTGCTCTCGACTGTGCGTTACACGCCTACAACGTAGGCCAGTACAACCGGGATCACTATCGTGAGCTGGCCGGTGCGCGCTACGTTGCGAAGATTTCCCGCCTCACCGAGCAGCTAGGCAATACCCGGCTCTAACACCTGGCTCTAGTGCCCGGTTCAAACTGCTGGTTCGGCGCTCTTTATCGGAACGCCAATCTCGCTCACCTCTGTGTCATGGATGTTCCGCCGAGTAGAGCGTCTGAGAGCGGCTGAGAGCGGCTGAGTGCGGCATTTCAGAGGGAGGCTTGGATCTTGGCGGATCAGATCAGGCAGGCATGCTCGCTAAATCCCCACTTCTGTTTTTCCCCACTTCTACTCTTCCCCAGTTCGACGTCACGCGTTGAATCATGGCGGCTTGCCCGTGTAACGCAGTAAGCTGCTGTGCGTGATTCATAAGGGGAGCAAGATGATGTCGGAATTTGGCGTATTAATTTTCCCGACCAGTTATTCGATCGATCCGGGTGATCTCGCGGTCGAGGTCGAAGCCCGGGGTTTTGAAAGCCTGTTTGTCACCGAACACACTCACATTCCGGCCTCCAGGGCCACTCCGTGGCCGGGCGGGCGTGAACTGCCCCAGGAGTATTGGTCGACGTTTGACCCGTACATTGCCCTCGCCACAGCGGCTGCGCGGACGAAGACGCTGCGCCTCGGCACGGGTATCACCTTGGTAACGGAACACAATCCCATCAGTTTGGCCAAGACCATCGCCAGCCTGGATGTCTTGTCGGGTGGGCGGGTGCTGTTGGGGATCGGTGCTGGCTGGAACGTCGAAGAGATGGCGAATCATGGCGTAGACGCCAGTAAGCGCTGGGCGATCACCCGGGAGCGGGTGCTTGCGATGCGATCCATCTGGTCGCATGCCGAAGCCGAGTTCCACGGCGAGCATGTGGACTTTGATCCGATCTGGTCGGACCCCAAGCCGATAAGCGCCGGTGGACCGCCGGTGCTACTTGGGGCATCCAGCAAGTATTCGTTTGATCGGGTCGCTGATTACTGTGACGGCTGGATGCCGATATTTGCCGATCGTGACCGATCGACGGCCTCGGGTGCACCGGATTACGCAGGCGGTATCACCGCGATCCGCCAAGCCTGGGCAGAAAGAGACCGCAGTGGGCAGCCCGACTTTTCGATCTTTGGTGTTCCGCCGAGCGAACAAAAGCTCGAATCGCTTGTTGATATCGGCTTCAACCGATTGATATTTGGCCTACCTTCGGCAGACGCTGATACGGTATTGCCGCTGTTAGATCGTTATGCGGAAATCGCAGGGGTGCTAAACGGCGCCGCCTAGTGCAACTGCACGATGGACGCAGAACCGCTGCAGTGCGATCGTAAAACCGGTGGAGTCGCGCGCACGCGTTTTTGGTGTGCCGGCGCGGTCGCTAACACATAACTCGTAAATGCTATCTGGGAGCGCACTAGTCGCCATGGGGATTCGGGAAAAACTGTTTGGTCGCAAGCGAACGGGCGGCGCGCCGACGCGCACCCTTGCCAGCCGTCGAAACAGTGCCCGCGCGGTCGGTGCGAAAAGTGTAAATGCTGCCAGCAGTGCCAGTTACCACGCCGTCGTGATTGTCCCGGGAAGAGAGCCCTGCGGCAGTGTACTTGAGCAAGGTGATTCGCCTTTTCTCTCCAGTGAAGCACCGTCGCTACCTTTGTTAAGCTGCGACAGGACCGCGAGCTGTCGTTGTCGTTACCAGCATCGATCCGATCGCAGAGGGGCAGCGCGGCGCGACGTCGATCATGGCCTGCCCGAACGTTTCTACGAGCCGCAGGATCGCAGGTTATCCAGCCGCGGCCGGCGCTCGACGGACTTCTGATCGCAACTTGAAGGCGGGGAGCCAGCGGGCTGTCAAGGTGTGTCCGTCAGGCAGGGCGATGCGCTCGGCGTCAGGTGATCCGTAAAACCTGAAGAAAATCTGCTGCCTCAGTGTGGATGACCTGCTGGTTCTGACTGGTCGGCGGCGTATCATGTCGCTCTACACCAGCAGTTCAGGATATCGCCGTGGACCCCGTTACCGTTCAAATTGCCAGCGCCGTCGGCATTGCCATTGTTGCTTTGGTGGCCGGTGTGTTTATTGGCCGAACGACAGGCCGAGCCCGCAAGGCCTCGGACCTCGCTGATGAGCTTGAGAAAACAAAAGAAGAGTTTGAGACCTACCGAGGCGAGGTTGTGCAGCAGTTTGCTGACACGGCGGGCAAATTCCGTCGTCTCAATGAAACCTATGGCGATCTGCATAAGCAGCTCGCAACCAGTGCGGCCGTACTCTGCGCTGACCGTGCGGATGACATCCTGCTGGCTCTGCCTGACGCACGGGGTGGTTCAGTCTCCAGCGCGGACGCAGGCGATGTGGCTGGCGATGTGATCGACGCGACTGATGAAGCTGTGGTGGATCTCGGAGCAGAGACTGCTGTGACGAATCCGGTTCTTGATTCGGGTGCGGCCGAGGCAGGCGCTGAACTCTCGGCAGATGCTGAGCTCCCGACTGAAGCCATTCCGGAGGCTGGAATCGCTGATGTGGATGTTCAGTTGGACGGCGCCGGGGTGGATGAATTGACAAAGGAGCTGGAGCAGGCCGCCGCGGAAGAGCGAAATCGCACCGCACGCCAGCTTAAGCCAGGGCGCTAACGCCACGAGCCAATTCGGTCTCTGTACAGTCGAGTCCGGCCCAGAAGAGGGCAATCTCGGAGCGTAGAAGAACGTCCGGTCACACTGCTTGCGCAATGCTTGTTGCAAGTGCGGCCTGATCACTCCGGCAGGGTGAACGCCACCACGTAGTCACCAACCGAGCCAATCGGGCTGCGGCGATCACCGCCGGCCGCGATGACCAGCATTGGCCTCTCTACACCCTCAGCGTCTTCAACCGAATAGGCCATCGGCGTTGCGTTGCCCGGCAGCGGCAAGCGGTGATGCCATAGCTCCTCGCCTGTGTCGACATCGAATGCGCGAATCGCCCGCTCGGTCATGCCGCCGGAGACGAAGATCAGTCCCGATGAGGTCAAGAGCGGTCCGCTCAGACCCGGAATTCCAACGTCGATTCCCAGTCCGATCACATCGCGCACAGAGCCATGTGGCTGGCGCCACAGTTGTTGCCGTGTGTTTATGTCCACCACCATAAGCTCACCGGCTGGCAGGCTCGAGCACGGCGACATGTGCCGTGCCATCAGGTAATCCGTGCCTAGTTGAAGCCCAATCTCGACGCCACTGGGTAAGTTGAAGCGCGCTCGTAGCCCTTCGCGGTCGTCGATTTTGCCATCGACCATGAAGGCCTCGGCCTCGGCGCGAGGGAGTAGTTTCGTGCGAAAAGCCATGTTGCTAGTGCGTACGGCGATGAGGCCTCGATCGCCATCCACCGCAACGCCGCCCCAGTTGGTTGTACCCATGTTGCTGGGCAAGCCCAGCGTCCAGTCTTCCGTAATCGGTGTGTATACGGGGCCGACGATGTCCTCGGCCTCACAAAGCCCAAGGAGAGTGAGCAGTTTTGGAGCGGGCTCGTTCGTTCTTGAGACCTGAAACGCGGCGGGTGGGAATGGCTGGATAGGTGACAACATTTCCTCGAGCGGGCCATGTACGGGAACTTGGCGATAGTCGACATCGACCAGCGGTTCACCCGTCAGCCGATTGAGTACGAAGACAAAACCCATCTTTGTGCTTTGGATCAGCGCGGGTACGTTCTTGCCATCGATGGTCAGGTCAACGAGTGACGGCGCTGACGGTACATCGAAATCCCAGAAATCGTTGATAACCGTTTGGAAATGCCATAGGTATTCGCCTGTAGAGGCACGCAGAGCGACGATGGAGGATCCGTAGAAATCCAGGTCTGGCTTGCCGGTGCGGAAATAGTCGGGTCCCGGATTGCCGGTCGGCAGAAAGACCATGTCACGGGACTCGTCCGCGGAGATGGCAGCCCAGACGTTGGGCGTCGACAGGGCATAACCGGCTTCGCTGACCAGATCGCGCTCAAAGTCGAAATCCGGCGGTGCGAAGTCGAAGGCCCATTCGAGGTTGCCGCTTAT
>CAYGQC010000121.1:0-12159 GCA_964351875.1 uncultured Pseudomonadales bacterium | reverse complement strand
GCGCCTATCAGCGCGCGATCGACTGGGCGGCGCTTCGCACCTTCTCGCGATGACGAAGTTTTAGGATCGCTTCGCGCCCTCTCAAGTATCGGCTCACACCAGGTGCGACGCCTGGCGTTCGTCGGTGGGCAACGCACTACTTCGCCGTGACGGAGTATTGGCATTCTCTGATCGATGTCGGCGACTGATCCTCGCCTCACCACCGACTCAAATAAGTCGATCAAGCCTTAAGTACCAAAACCGCCCAGTAATGTCGTACGTTCGAGCGTCATAGCTGTCGTTGAATGCCGCCGCGGCAAACGGCGGGGCCGCGTCAAAGGCGTTGTCCAGGCCGATAGTCACGCGAATGTCTGCGGTTGCGGGCCCGCCGTAACTGGCTTGTATGTCTTGAGTCGTCCACGAACCAATTGTCCGCCGTGTCCCTGCGATCGGCACGCGCTCTTCTAGGCTGTTAACAAAATGCAGCGTGTACGCCGCGCTCCAGTTCCGATGCGACCATCGCAGCCCTAGGTTGGCCTTAAGATCGGGTAACGCGCCGTTGCCGCCGCTGGCTTCGTCCGTAAACAGGCCGGCCTGATCAAGCGTCGGGCTATCCGGATCGAACCGATCGGCAAAGCGGGCGATGTGCGCGGCGTTGAAGGCGAAATCCAGTTGGCCTAATGAGCGGTGGCGCAGTCTGTAGGCGATGCTCAGATCGATGCCGGAGACGTCCCGGGTACCGATATTCAACAGGCTGGCGTCGACATTTGTGATGTTGCCACTGCTATTGCGCGGTACCCGGTCGCCGAAACGACCGCTGCGGGCATTTTCATTGATGATGTATTGCGCGGAGGAGTCCACGACGTTGCGTTGGCGAATGCGCCAGGCATCGAGCGATGCGGTCAGCCCTTCGAAGGTTCCCGCGGCCGTCCAGCTAATACCCACGTTGAGACTACGCGAGGTTTCAGGTTTGAGGCCTGCGTCACCGCCGATTCGGGTGAGAACCTGGGTCAGGGTGCTATCGGACTGGCCAGTGCAACCGGGAAGGCCAGAGCCAGCGGCTGCGCACGGGTCGTTGAGAAACTGAAAGCTGACAACCGTGCCGCCGAATAGTTGTTTCAGGGTTGGGCTGCGAAAACCGTGGGCATAGCTTGCCCGCAGAGTCACCGTTGGGGTGGGGCGCAAGCGAAAGGCTATGCGAGGATTGGTCGCCCGACCGAAATCGCTGTAGTGCGAGATGCGGCCAGCCAACTGCATATCGAGGAGTGTTCTATCGTCAGCGCCGCGCAGCAACGGAACGTAGGCTTCTGCATACACTTCCCAGATCGTTCTATCGCCATTGGTTGGTCCGATGTTTGCGGCGCCCAGCGTACCGCCCGAGGCGGTCAGCGCATCCGGTGAGACCCGCAAACGCTCTTCGCGATACTCAGCACCAGCCGCCAGTTCTATCGTGCCGGCCGGCAGCTGCCAGGCGCGAGTATCCAGGTTCAGTGTCAGCGCCCGGCTGCTCGATCGTGAGTGTGTTGTAGCGTCCGCCCGAATGAACGCGACCATGTCTTCGTCGACGGAGCCGGCGGGACCGAATAGATTGAGGGGGACGCAAGGGAGCGCGCAATCTCCGCTTAACGCTGCCTGTGTGTTGAAGGCGTTGAGTCCACCACGCATCTCCTGGCGGGCGCGGGTCCGGTTGCTGCTGGCAAGAATCTCGACGTCGACCCCCTCGATATTGCCCTGCGCGCCGGCAACAACGCGTCGGCTGCGGCTATCGTTGCTTTGAATACGGTCACCCAACTCAACCATGCGGCGGCGAATGTCGTCGATCTCAACGCCAAATGGGTTAAACGCCTGATCTGCGGCCAATGGCAACGCGATTGTCTCGAAACCGGTAAAAAGCGGGGCGGGTGCAAAGCGCGTGGATGACGTGTTGTGGCTGACCAGAATCTCGGTGAACAGCTCCCAATCGGCGACGAAGGTGCGCAGATCTGCGAATCCGGACCAACGGCGTGAGGGCACAATAGAGCTGGTCGCTGATCGGTACTCGAAGCGATCCTCGTCGGTTGCGAGTCGGAAGTGGCTCGCGTCCGAGCCGTCCAGGGAGGGCGAACTCAAAATCAATGCGTCACTGCCGAGTACAACGCGTGCTGGCGCGGTGGCGCTGGAGCGCTTGTCGATGCCACCTCGAAGGCGGTCATCGGAGCTCGAGGAGAGGCTGCGATCACGACTGGCCAGCTCGTTCTGATCGTAGTACGACGCGCCTATGGTGACTTGCCCGTTTGCGAAACGACGTCCGGCGAGCAGTGCTGTGTGTTGGGTTTCGTGGTCACCCTCGCCAGAGGCGCCAAAGTAGGTGTCGATGTGAACGCCATCGATGTCCCGGCGCGTGATTACGTTCACGACACCCGCCACTGCGTCGGATCCGTAAAGCGCGGACGCACCGTCTTTGAGGATTTCGACGCGCTTGACCAATGCGAGCGGCAGACTATTCAGATCGACGCTGCCTGCTCCCGATGCGTCCGCGTTAACCCGCCTGCCGTTCAGAAGTACCAGAGTGTTGCTCGCGGGCAACCCACGCAAAGTCACCGAAGCGCTGCCGTCGCCGCCATTGCTGATCAGAGTGCTGGTTGAGTTGCCGGACACGGCAGGTATGTAGCGGAGAAGTTTGTCGAGCCCCTGCGCGCCGGAGCGGTCGATTTCAGGGCGTTCGATGATGTCCACCTGACTTGAGCCCTGCCAGTTCGGATTGCGCAAACGGCTACCCGTCAGAGCGCGCTCGCTGACGACAATCTCCTCCACCCCTGGAGGCAACGGCTCATCAACGATCGTGATCTCTGCGTCGGTGGCAGGCACATCGGGCGGTGTTGCGCCGGAGCAGGACTGTCGCACCGCGATCAGCGCCGGGGCGATCAATCTAGCCTGCAGGCAGTGCTCCTTCAGCACAATGTCCAGTGCGGCCATGGCGGCGCGGTCGCCTTTGCCCGGAACGCTCGCGCCGGCGGTTTCAATCTTGCGCGTGATGCGCGGCGGGAAAACGATCGATATGCCGGTTTGCCTACCCAGGGCGAACAAACCGTCGTCCAGGCGACCCGCGGGGATCGTCGCATCGGCGTGCAGCACCGGTGACGTCCAATAACCGATTAGAGCAACGATAGCGATACGGCGGGCGCGGGCGACCCACGCAGAAACCTGGCGAATACGCCTGCGTCGAGTCATTGGCGCCGCGTTTGGGCGGCGTTGGGGTTGGCTTGAGTGGCCCATTGGGCGAGGGACTGGCTTTCCTGAATGTAAGCCGCCAATCCTAAAGCAGGCCAAATTGGAAAGAAATCAGCACATTGTGTACATAACTGTCGATCTGTTCGACATCTAACACCTCATCGGCGTGCCTGCGTAGGTCTTTCGGGGAGAGCCGAATGGGAGAGTTTCAGTCGCAAGCAGGGCGCTTAACAACAGGGCAGGCCAGAGAGTGGCTGGGCTGTTGGGCTGCAGGTACGTGCCGGCTTGTTCTTGACTGCTCGATCAGTTTCGACCGCTCAGGCTTCGTCGACCGCCAGAGGTTCAGGCTTGAAGTCCCGGGTGGGGTGAATGATCACTAACGAGTCGGACATGAGCTGCCAGCGCATGGGCAGAGCATGACTCAGCGCATTCAGCATGTCTTTCTGCTCTGACAGTTGCAGCACGGCGGAAACCTTAACCGCGGCCAGTTCTTTGCTGGGGATGGTCATCGGGTGAGGCAGGTAGCGATTGAGGTCGCTGATCACGGTGGACAGTGGAACATCCGAGTAAATCAGCTGGCCGTGGCGCCATGCGGTGGCGCTATCGGCGTGTACTCGAGATGTCCTGACAACACCCCCGGTTACCTCGGCTCGCTGGTCTGCTCCGAGACGCAGTACTTCGTCGGCTGACGTCAATTCGACGACGCCTTCCTCGACAATAACCGTCGTGCCGCCAATGCCGTCGTCATTCACAACGTGTTGCACGCTGAACGCCGTTCCGATGGCAGTCGCTGTAATCTTGCCAGCCTCGACGCGGAACGGTCTCGATTCGTCCTTGGCGACCTGGAAAAACGCTTGCCCGCTGGCCAGCGTCATCGAACGGTTGTGTTCATCGACGCTGACGACGAGGGAAGACATTGTGTTGAGTGTCACCTGGCTACCATCGATCAACTCCAGGCTCCGCTGCTCACCGATCGACGTGGTTACGGCATGTTGCCCGTTGGTCGACAAGCCCTTCCACAGGCCAGCCAAGCGCTCGGTTGCGGAGCCATTTATCGGGCTGTAGCTGAGCGCCGCAACCACAAGTCCGGCAGCGACCGTTAGAACCGTTGAGGCGGCGAGTGCGAATCTGGTGACGTGTTTTCTTGCTCGCTTATCTCTTGATCGCTTATCTCTTTCTCGCTTATCGCTTGCAGTTTTTTGCGCCGGCGCGATCCTGGCGTCGGGCCTGTGCTGCAGGCCAACGAGGTTGCCACCGGTTGTATCCACCGCCGTGCTTATCTCCTGCAGCGGCTCCTTTAGAGCTACCCACAGCATCGTCAGCTCGTCGAACGCCACCTGGTGCTCGGGCTCACTCGCCAGCCAGACGGCAAACTCAGCCTGCTCTGCAACCGTCACCGAATCGCCACGCAGCAGCGCGAGCCAGGCGATTGCCTGGTCGTCGATCTGTTCATGGCGCTTTCGGTGCGAACTGCTCACGCTGTTTTCCAGTCGTCGGTGATCGTGTTGGCAATTGCTGGATCGTTCGATGCGCGCTGCCATTGCAATCGCACTTCGTATCCGCATTCCCGGTTTATTTGTTGCGTACAAGTATTAGACGGTTCCGGCGGCGCATCCCTCACGACTTTTCTATGTCATTTTGTTTCTGAAATGCTTCAGAGCACGAATGATGTACTTCTCCACCATGCTCACGGAGACGCCAAGCTCGAGCGCGATTTCGGCATAGGACAGATCCTGTGTGCGGTGCATCACAAACGCGCGCTGGCATTTCTCGGGCAATTCTTCGAGAGCTTTCGCGATTCGATCCACTGACTCGCGTGCTTCGACGGTCTGTTCGACCGAGACGGATTCTTCGTCGGCGAGCTTCAATGCCTCCTCTTCGGCATGACGCAGCTCCACGACCTGCCTGCGCTTGCGGTCGATGGCGAGGTTGTTCGCGGTCTGAAACAGGAAGGCTCGCGGGTTGTCGAGCGCTTCCGGGTGATCCAGGCGATAGATCCGTAGCCAGGCTTCCTGCGCAATCTCTCGCGCCTGATCCGGATCCCGATATTGAGACGTCAGAAATTTGACCAGGGCGGTACCCTGATCCTTGAACAGTTGATCGACAAACTGACTTTTGCGGTCCGACACGAAGCGGCGCGATCTCGATTGTTGAGTGATTTATCGTCTTTGCCGGTATGCAGTGCCGGATTGCCGGCAAGCTGGCCGTTGCGAGCGCTCGCAACATCACCTCAATGCCTCGGCTGCAGTGTGGTTCGCGCCATCGCTTGGCGAGCGCCGGAAGCGCCAGGCGCGAGTGTCGCTGAGCCGTGGGGGCACTATACAGAGCTGTGGCCGTCGGGCGGGGCGAAGTCCGGCCAAGAATCGGCCTCGTCATTCGGACGCGACAGACGCCGGATCGCGATTGTAGGTAGATGATGACGTCTGGTCTCCCGCAGCCGGATGCTGTTCTCCCAATACCTTAGATGCGCCAGCGGGCCAAAAGGTTGCGCGCCTGTCGACAGAATTGAGAATACGGGGTACGAGTGCGGCGCAGCTCACGGAGCCACCTCCTGTTTGAGGGGGTCGTCGGCGAGAGAATGACGGATTTTGCTCGGCTGGGTGGCCGCGAGGTGTCTACTGGCGCACAAGCCAGCAAACCGCTCATTACCCAGTCACCAACTTTGTCCGATGACCGTGAGCTTTCGATGCCCAGCCCACAGCGCCGCTGGTATGATTTGAGGGTTCCAGTAATGCCCGCGATAGCAGGATTGTTCTAATGAGCGACTTCGCCAGTGACGACAAACCGACCGACGCGCTCGCCACCAGCGCGCTGGTCGCGTCGCCCGGTATCGCGGCGGGCGCCGATATAGCGCTGTTGCCGTTCGCTTTCGCGCGTCGCTTCGGTGTTTTGATTACCGGATCTGCGGTTGACGCGCCACACAAGATCGAGGTCGTGCACCGGGTCAAGCCCAGCCTCACGACCCTCGCGGAACTCAAACGCTACGCCCGTAAGCCGCTGAAGCTGCGCGCTGTGGGTGAGGACGAGTTCGAGCAGCTACTGGCCTCGACCTACGCCCGAGACTCATCCGAAGCGCGGCAGATGGTGGAAGACCTGGGCGATGAAATGGATCTGGCTAGCCTCGCCGAGTCCCTGCCGACCACCGAAGACCTTCTGGAGCAGGAGGATGATGCGCCGATCATTCGTCTGATCAACGCGCTGCTCGCGGAAGCGATTCGCGAGGGCGCATCCGACATACATATTGAGACCTTCGAGCGCGAATTGATGGTTCGCTTTCGAGTGGATGGTGTCATGCGCGAGGTCGTTAAGCCCAAGCGGGCCCTCGCACCGCTTCTCGTATCGCGTATCAAAGTTATGGCCCGGCTGGATATCGCTGAGAAGCGGGTGCCCCAGGATGGCCGCATCTCTCTACGTATTGGCGGTCGGGAAGTCGATGTTCGCGTATCGACCATGCCCGCCGCGAACGGTGAGCGAGTCGTTCTGCGACTGCTGGACAAACAGGCAGGGCGCTTAACGCTGCCGAACCTGGGCATGGTCGAATCGGACCTCAGCCGTCTCCAACAGGTTATCAACAAGCCCCATGGCATCTTCCTGGTTACCGGCCCAACCGGTTCCGGTAAGACCACCACGCTTTATTCGTCTCTGGCTGAGCTTGATACCCGCTCGATCAACGTGCTGACGGTGGAAGATCCGATTGAGTACAACCTCCCGGGGATCGGCCAGACCCAGGTAAACACTAAAGCCGACATGACCTTCGCCAGAGGCCTGCGCGCGATTCTGCGGCAGGATCCGGATGTGGTGATGGTCGGCGAGATACGAGATCTGGAAACCGCGGAAATTGCAGTTCAGGCTTCGCTCACCGGACACCTGGTGTTGTCTACGCTGCATACTAATACCGCCGTTGGCGCCGTGACCCGGCTGGTTGATATGGGCGTGGAGCCTTTTCTTTTGAGTTCGTCGCTGGTTGGCGTCCTGGCCCAGCGCCTGGTTCGCACGCTGTGCGCGGACTGCAAAACGCCTCGGGCGGCGACGCCATCGGAAATTGCGTTTCTTGGAATCGATGACAACACGTCGCCTATTGTCTATGAGGCCGCGGGTTGTGAAGCCTGTTCGCGTTCGGGGTATCGAGGTCGAACCGGCATCTATGAGCTGGTGCTCGTTAATGAGGACTTCCGACAGTTGATCCATGATCAGGTATCTGAGCTCGAACTCGCTGCAACCGCACGCAAGACGTCGGACAGCATTCGCGACGACGGTCGGCGCAAAGTGCTCGCGGGCGTTACTACCGTGCAGGAGGTGCTGCGGGTCACGCTGGAAGACTCGTGAGGTTAACAGCGCCCGGATTGATCCGGAGCCAGGCCACATCGAGTACCGGGTAGTCCCAGAGCGACAGCATGGCGGCATTTGAATACAGCGCCCTCGATGACCGAGGCAAACAGAAGAAAGGCGTGCTTGAGGCGGACAGCATCCGTCAGGTACGCCAGATGCTGCGCGACCAGGGTCTTGCGCCGCTGTCCGTCGAGCCTGCGTCCCAGCGCTCGAAATCGCTCACGATGCAGGGCTTCAACCGCAAGCTGACTGGGCTCGATCAGGTCCTGTTCACGCGCCAGCTCGCGACGCTTATCAATGCCGGACTTCCCATTGAAGAGGCACTGGGCGCGGTTGCCCAGCAGTCGGAGAAACGCCACGTTTCGTCGCTGATTATGGCGGTGCGCTCCCGGGTGCTGGAGGGCTATTCGATTGCCGCGGCGCTCGCAGAGTTTCCTGCGTCCTTCGGCCAGCTCTATGTCTCCACCGTCGCGGCAGGGGAGCAATCAGGCTTTCTCGACAAGGTGCTCGAAAACCTCGCGGACTATCTCGAACGGCGTTTCGAATCGCGCCGCAATGTCGAGATGGCGTTGTTTTACCCCGCGCTTATTCTCGTTGCCGCGCTGCTTATGATTGGCGGCCTGATGATCTACGTGGTTCCTGGAATTGTCGACATGTTCGATCAGATGGATCAGAACCTTCCGGTGATGACCCAGATCCTGATCAGTGTCAGTAGCGCCAGCCGGGACTACTGGTGGCTCATGCTATTGGTGGTCGTGGCGATTGTGTTCTTTGTGCGCTGGCTACTGCAGAACCCGGCGATGCGCCTGGCATGGGATCAACGGAAGCTGTCGTTGCCGCTGTCCGGGCGAATTTCCAGGCTGAACAACGCTGCTCGTTATGCCTCGACGCTATCGATCCTCGGCTCGTCGGGTGTGCCACTCGTTGATGCAATGAACATCGCCGGCGAGGTGGTGTCCAATACCTGGCTGCGGCGCAAGCTCGCGGATGCGACGGTGAAAGTAAGCGAGGGTGGTTCGCTGAGAAACGCCTTGGAGGGCGTCACGGTCTTCCCACCGATGTTTTTGCACATGGTTGCGAGCGGTGAGTCCAGCGGTGAACTCGACACTATGCTGGAGCGAATATCCAAGTATCAACAGGACGAACTTGAGCGGCTTGTCACAACACTGGTGAAGCTTTTCGAGCCGACCATGCTTTTGGGTATGGGTGCGCTTGTGATGATGATCGTTGCCGCTATTCTCGTGCCGATCCTGTCGATAAACCAAACCATTTGATAGGGCCGCACGCGAGGGGCCCGATCGTTATGTTGAGAGTTATCCAATGAATACCCAAGCCAACCTTGTGAAGTCAGGATGTTCCGCACCAGGAAAAGCGCCTTCTATCCGCCGCCTTCACGGACGCGACGGACGCGACGAACGCGGATTTACCCTGATCGAGATCCTGGTCGTGGTCGTTATCATCGGCATCCTGGCCGCGCTGGTCGTCCCCAATTTCATAGGTCGGCCGGACCAGGCGAAGGTAACCGCCGCGCGAGCGGACATCAATGCGCTGTCGAACGCACTTGATATGTATCGTCTGGACAACCACAGCTATCCATCGACCGATCAGGGTTTGGAGGCGCTGGTTCAGAAGCCGTCGGGATTCCCAGAGCCGAAGAACTATCCACCCGAGCCTTACGTCAAAAAGCTCAACACGGACCCCTGGGGTGTTGGCTACGTCTATCTGTCCTCGGGCACCAGCTTTGAGCTCTACTCCTTAGGCGCGGATGGTCAGGAAGGTGGCGAAGGCGTCGCGGCCGACATTCGCTACCAGGACATCTGATCAAAGTGATCACTCAGCCTGAGCAGGGCAGGGTGAGCCAGAACTCGTACCAATCGGTGCTCTTGCCTGTCATCAACAGTGCCCTCGTCGGTGGCAGAACATCTCAACGACGCGATCGCGGCTTCACGCTCATAGAATTGCTGGTTGTCGTCGTCATCGTCGGCGTTCTCGCCGGCACCGTGTTGCTCAATGCCACTAATCGCGGAACCCAGTATCGCCTCGACGCTGATGCGGACCGCCTGCTGCAGGTCATGCAACTCGCGCGCGCGCAGGCGCTTCAGCGCAACCGGGAATGGGGCGTCGTGATCGGTGACGATGGCTACGGCTTTGCAGAGCTGTCCGATGCCGATGGCTGGCTCAACGTCGGCGACAAGACCTTTGACCGTAAGCAGCTCACCGACGTGGAGTTACGGCTGGAAGTCGAAGGTCGTCAGGCCAAACTGATCGAGACGGTCGCCGAACGGGCAGGGAAAGGCGCCGCCGATGACCCGGATCGTGACGAAGGTGCCGCAGCGCTTACTCCTTCGCTCGTACTCTTCTCCAGCGGTGAGTTGACGCCCTTTGAGCTTGAGCTTTTCCCCGGCGACGCACTGCAAACTAATTGGCTGATCAGTGACGGGCTGAATCTGCGGATCGCGAGAACCAACGATCCAGTCGAACAGCCCTCGGTTTTCGATCGATGAGGCGCCAGTCTGTGCGTGTAGGCTCGCGCGGCTTCACGCTTATCGAGATGCTTATCGCGCTGACGGTGTTTGCGTTTGCGGGAATTGCGGTGTCATCCCGCCTTGGAAGCACAACCACCAATCTCTACAAGCTCGAACGCAAAACGGTCGCCCAGTGGGTTGCCGACAATCACTTCACGGCCATGCGGTTGGCACGGCGCACGACGAACGAGCCGATTCCCACCGGGCGCGACACAACCCGCGTGCGTATGGGCGATCGAGACTGGCTGATTGAAGTGGAAATCGTGGCGACGACTACGCCGCTCCTGCGACGTGTGGACGTCGAAGTATTCGAATCGGTTGACGGGCGCTCCGTCGGTCCCATTCACAGCGCCAGCGGTTTTCTCGGGCGGCACTGATGGCTTTCAACCCTACCAATCCACCAGGTTATCGGTGTCAGCGGCCGCGGGGTTTCACGCTGTTTGAGATGCTCGTTGCGCTGTTCATCTTCGCGATACTTGGGACGGCATCAGCGCAACTGGTTCGGGACGTCCTGAAGCAGCAGGCTGCCAGTGACGGTCGCGGTGAGCGCCTGGCCCACGTACAACGCGCGATGCGGCTGATTGAAGGTGATGTCATGCAAGCGAGCAGACGGCCGATTCGCGAAGCGTACGGCGATGCAGTTCCTGCCTTGCGCATCGAGCCTGACGGTATTTTCGAGCTGACCAGATTGGGCTGGCGAAACCCGCTGGGTCTGGCCCGGGGCAACAACCAACGCGTGGCTTACCGCTTCCAGGATGGCGCGTTGCTGCGCTACTACTGGGCGGTGCTTGACCGTGACGTAGACTCTGAGCCGGTTGTGCAGACGTTATTGTCCGAGGTCGAGGGCGTCGAGTTCGTGGCGCTCGATGTCTCCGGCAACGAACATCGAATCTGGCCCTTGCCGGGCGACGGGGCCATCGATCCGCAGTTGGCTATCGCAGGCATTCGCATGCGCCTGGACGCAGCGCCCTTCGGTAATGTCGAGCGCCTGTGGGAGGTGCCTGGGCAATGATATGCCGCCTCAAGAACGAGACAAAGACTCTCGCTTGGGACAGGGTTGCGCCAAAGCTGCGCTCTCAATCGGGCGTCGCGCTTGTCAGCATTCTGTTTGTCGTCGCGCTTATCAGCGCAATCGTCTACCAGCTTATGCAGCAGCAATCGCTCACCATCGCGCAGGCGCGGATCGCCTTTAACGGTAGTCAGGCTCGGCACTTCGCCCTCGGGGCGGAAGCATTCGCGCGCCAGGCGCTGTTTGAGGATTGGAACAACGGCGCGACAAAGTCGAAGGACACACTGGCCGAGGTCTGGGCGCAGCCGCTGGCTCCGTTCGAGATCGAGGGTGGATTTCTGGAAGTCCAGTTCACGGATCTGCATCGCTGCTTCAACGTCAACGCGCTCGCTAGTTCTGGCGGGCGCGCAAGCGACGATGCTGATGACGACGACGGCGCAGATCGAGGCGACAGTCCCGCAAGCGCTAACCCGCTTGCGCGTTTCAAGACGCTG
The DNA here is from genome assembly GCA_964351875.1 of uncultured Pseudomonadales bacterium. Taxonomy (GTDB): domain Bacteria; phylum Pseudomonadota; class Gammaproteobacteria; order Pseudomonadales; family Azotimanducaceae; genus JANSWO01. The sequence goes on along the minus strand of CAYGQC010000121.1, from coordinate 613 downwards.
CTTCGCTATCTCGCCATTGATGAGGCCGTTGCGGACTCAGTGAAAGACTGGGTGGATGCGGATGACGAGGTGACTGGCTTCGGCGCGGAGGACAGCGAGTACCTCATCGCGCAGCCGTCCTATCGAGCCGCCAATACGTTGGTAACAGACGTCAGCGAGTTGCGCGCTGTTCAGGGTGTGACGGACGAGGTTTATGCGCTACTCGCGCCGCACGTTTGCGCACTGCCGGAGGCGGAGTTGTCCCTCAACATCAATACCGTAAGCCTGCCCGTATTGTTATCGCTGTCGTCTTCCCTGACCGAGGCTAACGTAGAGCCCTTCGTCAACGCTGATCGTGATTTTTCGGAAGTCGCGACGGCCACCTCCGAGTTTGCTGAACTAGCCGCTGCCGCAGATGCCTTGACCGTCGTGAGCGAGTATTTCGCACTGGACGTGCGAGCGGAATTTGAGGGGGCAAGGGTCGAGTTGCGCTCTATCCTCAACCGGGACGCTGGCGATGGGCACATTACGCTGATCAGCCGAGACTTTGGCCGCCGCTTCGTTACCCACTTCCAGGCGGAGATCGAAGAGGCATGACGTCCCAACAGACCCGAACCGCTGATCGGATACGGAT
>CAYGQC010000120.1:0-12174 GCA_964351875.1 uncultured Pseudomonadales bacterium | reverse complement strand
GCGGCTATCTGGGCGAGACGCTGGCGAACTACCTCGCGATGATGGGTTGGTCGATGCCAGACGAACGTGAGCACTTCTCTATGACTGAATTCGCCGAGCAGTTCAGTCTTGAGCGCATGAGCCTGGGCGGGCCGATCTTCGACATCGAGAAACTCAATTGGCTGAACGGCCAGTACCTGCGCGCGATGACGCCAGATGCGTTCATGGACGCGATCGCCCGATGGGCACTAAACCGCGATCGGCTGGCCCAGCTCGTACCGCTCATCCAGGAGCGCACGGAACGGCTCGCAGACATCGCGCCGCAGGTTGAGTATCTGCTCGGGGATCGCACGGCGCTGACACAGTCGAGCTTCGCCGATAGCAAGCTGGAGAACGATCAGCTGCTCGCGATCCTGCATCACATCGGCCGGCGCTTCGACGAGCAGCGAAGCTGGCAACGCGACGAGCTGTATCAGGCATGCAAAACCCTGGCTGATGATATGGAGGTCAAGCTGCGAGACTTCCTGTATCCGCTGTTCATTGGAATCAGCGGCCGGACGGTGAGCCTGCCCTTGTTCGATTCCATGGAGTTTCTAGGCCCAGACGTCTGCAGAGTTCGCTTGCGCGAGGCGATCGAGGCGTTGGGCGGGATATCCAAGAAGCTCGGGAAGCGGCTGGATAAAGCGTTCGATCAGTTAGATCGAGACGCGCGGTAGCGGACTTGCGCCATTGGGTCGGGAACCGATGGTAGCGCCTTCAACGCAGGAACAGACGCAGGAACAGACACAGGATCAAGAGAAGATGGTGGAGCCAGACGGGATCGAACCGTCGACCTCTACAATGCCATTGTAGCGCTCTCCCAGCTGAGCTATGGCCCCAAGGTTGCGTCTGCGTTGGCAGGACGACTTGAAGGGCGACGGATGTTAGGTATCGGTGCTGCTTCTGTCAACGATGGGGCGATATCTCCCACACCTTGTCTTCGAGTGGAGATGCGCAGCGTCGACGTGGTGATCTTCCGGGCTGATTAAAAATCAGGCGGGTGCCGTGCCTCTCGACGTGTTTCGTGACCTCGCGGTAGCGAGGTTGCGAAAACACGACTGCCGGCTGCGTGCTGGAAGGCGCGACGCTCTAAAGAGCGTCGTTGAGAAGCGGAGATCGCCACGCTCCATCACTGGCTACGCCAGTGATTCGCTCGCGATGACTGGGGTTTAGCCGTAGCGCCCAGTCTGGGTCATCGCGAGCGAATTGATTGCATAGCAAGCAATGAAGCGCGGCGATCTCCCCAACACCTCGTCTTCGCGAGGAGGCGCGCAGTGTCGACGTAGCAATCTCCCCAACACCTCGTCTTCGCGAGGAGACGCGCTGCGTCGACGTGGCGATCTCCTCGACAGCTACTTCTCTCAGCCAAAATCCTCGCTCGCGAAGACTCCGATCACGGGTTCGTACTGATTTTCGCCAACCAAACCTTCCTGCGTTCCAGACGGGCGCGCAGCGCCGCGTGTCGCACCGGCGTCAGCGGATAGTTCCAAATCAACTTCAACGCCAGCCCGTAGAACACAACCGGACCCAGGCAATAGACCATTCGCAGCGCGGTGACACCCGCTTCGGAGCTGGCGGCGACGCCGCCGCTCGGATCAAAACCAAGCAGCCCGACGATGTTCAGCGACACACCGGTGCCAAAAGCGAGGGCGAGCTTCTCGGAGAAACCCAGGAACGCAAAGTACGTACCGGAGCGCTGACTGCCAGAGCGAGCGGAATCTACATCAATCACATCAGCGAGCATCGACAGTGGCAGGAACTGCAAGCCGCCAAAACAGAATCCCTTGACGATGAAGAGCAGGAAGAACGGCAGGTAGTCGCCGTAGCTCAGAAACAGATTGGCGGTACTGACGCAGGCAACCACGATGAGCGTGCACATGAACGCGCGGTGTTTACCGATCTTCCGACCAAGCCAGAGCCAGAACGGGATCGCACCAAGCCCGGCGATAAAGTAGAAGAAATAGGCCGCGCCAATGGTGGGTACACCGACAATGTCGCGGATGAAGAACAGGGAAACGGCGTTGCGAAACGCCTCTCCAAACGTCACGAGGATCACGATCAACAGCACCCGAAGCATCGGGCCGTTCTTCATGACCAGCTTGAGGCCGTCCTTGAAACTTGGTCGTTTTACGATGACTTCGGGGGGTGGAGGCTCTTTTACCTGGCTGATCACGATAAACGAGCAGACCGGCAACAAGACGATGATCGTCCAGGCCAGTCCAGCAAGTACAGGACCAGTCAGGGTGGCGCGGTCGACGATCGTCTTCTCCGCAAAATTGCCAGAAAAAGCACCGATGGCATCATTCCACAGCGTACTGAAGACCTGGCTGACCGCCGCGCCGTCCGCGCGAATCTCAATAATCATCGGCACAGCCGCGGCTACCATGAGACCGATCAAAACGTAGATCTCACGCCCGGCAGTGACCCGGCTGCGTTGATGATAGTCGGGAGAAAGCTCCGCCCCCCAGGCACGGTGTGGCAGCACAATCATGGTGCTGCCAAGAAAGAAGATCGCAAGCCAGACAAGGAAATAGACGAGCCCAACATCAGGGGCGGGCATGAACAGGTTGTAGACCCCTGTCATCATCACCAGGGTGCCGATGATGATCCATGGAATCCGACGACCAAACCGGGTACGCCAGCGGTCAGAGATCTCGCCAATGATCGGATCAGTGACAACGTCTGTCAGCCGAGCCAGCATGATAATCGTGCCGACAGCAGCCAGTGATATGCCGAGACCGCCGGAATAGTGGGCCGGTATCCAAATGGATAATGGATATCCGATCACAGCAAGCGGCAGGCCCAGCGAGCCATGCGCAAAGATCGTTTTGCGCGGTAGCGCTTCAGTCATAATGGTTCTCCCCTGCGGCTAACGTTAACAGCGCGACTTACCTGTGATCAAAGTTTCATCCGCATTGACACAGAGACTATTGGCGTGGCCTAAATTCCGCTGCACTTAATGCCATCGTGCTAAATTGACACCTACATGAACACAGGGGAGAACGGAATGGCTTCAGTACTTATAACCGGCGCAAATCGAGGCATTGGACTTGAACTTGCCCGGCAATACGCAGCGAGTGGGGCGAAGGTCATTGCTACCGCACGCAACCCGGAAGCGGCGACCGATCTGGCAGCTATTGCCGGAGTTCAGGTTGAAGCGCTGGAGATTGGCGATCCCGCATCGATCGCCGCGTTGGTAGACAAGATTGGCGATCAGCCTCTCGATATTGTCGTCAACAACGCAGGGGCGACCGGGGGCGGTCATCAGTCTCTGGATGATCTCAGTATCGAAGACTGGCACGACGCACTCAACGTCAACACCATCGGACCACTGCTCCTCGCGCGTGCAACCAAAGGCAATCTCGCCGCGTCGGGTAATGGCAAGCTCATGACGCTCACCAGCCAGCTTGCCGCATCCACGTGGCCCATGGGCGGCATGTACATCTACTCGTCAACCAAGGCGGCGGTCAGCAAAGTCCATCAGGCATTGGCCATCGACTGGCGTGAGGAGCCCATTACCGTCGCGCTCATGCACCCGGGCTGGGTAAAGACCGACATGGGCGGGCCCCATGCCGAGATTACGGCCCAGGAAAGTGCTGCCGGCATCATTGACGTCATCACTAACCTCGGCCAGGCAGATTCCGGGAAATTCTACAAATGGAATGGCGATATCCATCCCTGGTAGCTGCGAGGGCGAGACGGGCTGATCCTGGCCCGTCTACTCGGAAGGCGGGAGCTCTTCGCGCAGACGCGTGGGGGTTTCCAGCTCCGGATACTTGCCCGTAATCGGTCCGTAGAAGCCTCGAATCTTGTCCATGTCTACCCCGACTTTACCGCTCGGTTTAAACGTCAAACCAAGGCCGGCCGTCTTGGCGGGATAATCGAGAAACCCGCAAACGATATCCGCACCCGTCGAGCTTGCTAGCCAGTAAAATCCAGAGCGCCAATGCTCAGCTTTGGAGCGCGACCCCGACGGTGGAATCACCAGCGCGAAGGCCTCTCGCTGTGAATAGGTCTGGCTGAGCTGCGCGACGAGATCGTTGCTTTGACTGCGATCAACGGCGATACCGCCAAGCGCTCGCATTACGCCGCCGAAAGGAAATCTGAACAGCTCTTTCTTGCCTAACCAATGAATACGAACGCGCAACGTCCAGGCAGCCGCCAGCAGATAGACGAAGTCCCAGTTGGTGGTATGCGGCGCCGCGATGATCACCACATGGCTGCTCAAAGGAGCATCACCATCGACTCGCCAGCCAGTCAGACGCAGGAAAAGCTTGCCCGTGACATGGGCGAGGGTAGAGCACTGCTCAAGGGCCATCCGACGGCATCCGCAAAGGGGTTGCGCAGCATGGTAGGTTTGCTGGAGGCGGTCAATCTGCTTACTCCAATGACGGCAAACTCGTTAAGCTTCGGGCGTAAACCACTATCCATTCGAAGGAGCGAACCCCGTGCCATCTGACGCCTTCAGAACCGAACGCGACTCACTTGGAGAACTCAGCGTTCCCATCGAGGCGCTGTACGGCGCACAGACCCAGCGAGCGCTGGACAACATCCGCATTGGCAACGCAACCCTGCCCGTCGCCTTCATCCATGCGATTGCACTCGTGAAGGCCGCCGCCGCCTCCTGCAATGCCAGCCTTGGCCATCTGGATGCGGACAAAGCCAAAGCCATCGAAACGGCGGCACTCGCAGTCGCTGCTGGCGAACATGACGAGGCTTTCCAGCTTGGTCCATACCAGACCGGGTCCGGCACCAGCAGCAATATGAACGCCAACGAGGTGATAGCAGCACTCGCCAGCCGGGCGAGCGGGTTGTCGATTCATCCCAATGACGATGTGAATCACGGCCAGTCCAGCAATGACGTCATTCCGACCGCCATTCACATCAGCGCCGCTCTCGCCACAGCCAAGCTCCAAAGTACCCTGCAATCCCTCGTCAGCGCGATCCAGGGACAGGCCGAGCGATTCAACAGCGTCGTCAAAACTGGACGCACGCACCTGATGGACGCACTGCCGATGACCGTTGGCCAGGAAATGCGCGCCTGGTCAGCACAACTGGAGGACAATCTGTTGCGCTTGGAATCCGTTCGGCCGCGCCTGCATCGACTCGCCATCGGCGGTACGGCTATCGGCAGCGGCTTGAACGCGGACCCGGCCCTGGGTGCTCGCATCGCCGCGTGGCTCGTGACGGAAACCTATCTGCCGTTCACTCATAGCGACAATCCTTTTCGCGACATCGCAAGCCAGGACAGCGCAGTTGAGTTATCTGGACAACTGAGCGTGCTGGCGACATCGCTGATGAAAATCTGCAACGACCTGCGCTGGCTGAACAGCGGCCCGGTCGCTGGTTTAGCGGAACTGACGCTACCGGTTCTGCAACCCGGCAGTAGCATCATGCCGGGCAAGGTTAATCCAGTAGTGCCCGAAGCGGTCGCCATGGTCTGCGCCAGAGTGATGGGCAATCAAACCTGTGTGACGGTCGCGGGCCAATCGGGCAATTTCCAATTGAACGTGATGCTCCCTGTTATCGCCAACACCGTTCTCGAAAGCTTGACGCTGCTAACTGACGGCGCTGAGAGCCTGCGCACGCGCGTATTTAACGACGAGCTGACGGTACACGCTGACAGGTTAGCCGAGTGGGCAGGGCGGAATCCGATCGTGATAACCGCGATCAATGAGCGCATCGGTTACGAGACTGGTGCGAAGATTGCCAAACAGGCCTACGCGGAAGGCCGCGCCGTGCTGGACGTTGCTGAAGAAGTCACCGGAATCCCGAGAGCAGAGCTCGCGGAGCTGCTGGATCCGGCGCGCCTGACGTCGAGCTAGCCCGCCAAGCAGCCTCAGTAGAGATTGAACCGCATGCCGGCAAACTCGAGGCCTGTGCTGCCGTCCTCATTCGAGGTTACAGAAACGGAGCGCTGTCTGGCCGCCGCTATAATGGCTTCAGGGTTCGTGACTTTGAGATCAAGCGCGGACAAGCCTTCTGGCCGCCCATCCGTACACTCGACAAATCGAACAGCCGCATTGCTCATGGGTAGCACGTTGCCGTGCAAAGCTGAGCCTGCAATCGCACTCCAGCGGCCAGCGACATCCTGCGGATCGGCACATTGAATCTCAGCAGCCGTGATGGCGCTTACCCGATCCAGGCAGCGAAATTCCTGCCAATCCGGTCCAGCGGGCTCCCATGGCCCGTCGGCCTCAAGAGCACCCGTGCCGAGCTGCTGATCGATCTCAAAAAAAGTGCCGCCGGTGTCTTTAGGGTGCAACTGCATGTTGCGAAAGCCAGCCGTCGTAAACTCATGCGCGATGCGAACGCCTTGCTCGTCAACACGCGCGCGATACGCATCATGCTCACCGAGACATTGAGTAATCACCATGTATCCGCCATCACCACCGCGCCGCTCTAAGTAACGACCTCCAGCCGTTCCAGGCTTGGTCGGTGCGACAACTTCCAGTAGCTGATTGCCGATTGGGAACAGGGCGTTCTCCAGACCGAAAAAGGCGACGCCCGGATCTCGGTAGCAGACTCGGATGGCGAATACTTCGGCCAGCAGCGTCTCAACGGATGCAAGCTCTGTCGCTACCAGCGCGATCTGTCGGAGTCGAAGCTCCGGCAAGGCGTTCGCCTGCTTTTTGTCCGTCACGTTGACTCTCCTGCTTCGATAGCTTCATCGTCATCGACTGCATCGCCTGAAAGCGCGCCTCTTTCTTCTCCCGCTTGTTCGCGGGAACGGTCAGGCGTACGGGGTACCAGTCGTCCCCAATCGGAATTGTAAAACTCTCGCAGAGTGTCGAACGCCATCTTGCGCCGTCCAAACTCGTCCATCAGACCCTTGCGGTTGTAGTAGTCCTGCACACCGGCCAGCGGCCTGAGCATCGCCCGAAAATCCTTGAGCACCCACGGAGAGATACCCTGTACCTGTGAGGATGCTGACAGCATGGCCAACTGAGCGACGTAGACCGCAGCCTGATAATCCTCGCTCCACAGCGGACGGTTGACATCCTTTCGCCCCCATTGCGCACCCGCACCGAACTCGGAAATGACGATGGGTTTGTCGAGTTCAGCGCTGATGCGCATATCAGGCAGCAATTCTAGAACCATGGTGCGCAGGAGCGCTTCCGGCAAACCGGTCTGATCGGCAAACAGCGCGCTGTAATACCAGCCGAAATACTCGTTGTAGGCGATTATGTCCGTGTGTTCGGCGAGGGGATCGCTGATCGTCAGAGACACGAGAGCATCCGGTGTCGGCAACGAATCGCCGGCTCGCTCAATCAGCTCACTGAATATCTGCTCAGCTTCGGGCGGTATGTCACTACGAATCCTTGACCGTACGGCAAGGTGGGTCAGAACGTCCGCGAACATCGTTCGGCCGCCACCAAGCAGCGCTGCACTGACAAGCCGGCTGGAATCCAGTTCGCGAACGTCTGCCACGAGCGTCTCAAGAAAGGCCATTCGCGCATCGGACAACGGGGTCTCGTTCGCCACTGACCAAATGACAACGGACGCGCGATTCCAGTCCCGCTGAATCAATCGAGCCAACATGTCGCGAGCCATTGCCAGTGTTTGCTCATTCTCCCAATTGATATTCCAATAGACGGGAACCTCCGACCATACGAGAAGGCCCAGTTCGTCCGCAGCCCGGGCCAGGTGCCGGGAGTAGGGGTAGTGCGCCGCGCGCACAAAATTGGCACCGAGCGCCTTCGCCTCGCGAAGCAAACGCAGCATGTGCGCGTGCGAGTAGGCCACGCCGGACTCGCCGATTGGTTCTTCGTGCGTGCTGATGCCACGGAGCCGAATGGGTTGCCCATTGAGGAAAATTCGACTGCCTTGCGTCGCGATTGTACGCAAGCCAATACGATCGGCCACGCTGTCAGCACCCGCATGAAAGCGCACCTCATGACGCACAGGGTCTTCGGGTGACCAAAGCTTGAGAGGCAGCGTCGCGGTAAAACGCGCCCGACCGTCTTCGTCGATGATGCCGCCTGCAACGATGCCGGTTCCCGGGACGCTGATTCCCGCCGGCGTACCGGCGGGCATACCCTCGACATCGATCGTTACATCAACCTGTCGGGTTTCAACATCGAGAAGTGCAACGCGCACGTTGCGGATGTAACGCGCTGGCGTGCTGACGATACTGACGTCCCTCGTTAGCCCGCCGTAGGGCCACCAGTCGGTCCGCGCTGTTGGAACGGTGTCCGCGGATAATCGGTTGTTGACCCGGACCATCAGGGTGTTCTCGCCCGGTTGTAGTCGCCCACTGACATCAAAGGAAAACGGGACGTAGCCGCCCCTGTAACGACCAACGCTCTCGCCATTGAGCCAAACCGTGGCGTCAAAGTTGGCGCCGCCAAATACGAGGTGTTGACGGGAGCCGGTCAGCTCTGGAGCGTCAAACGTACGGTAGTACCAGACCGGTCCTCGGTAGAAAAACAGCCGTTCGGATTGGCTGTTGAAGTCGCCGGGCACGCGTACAACGGCTGCCTGCTCGAAATCATACTCAACGAGTTCCATGCCCGTTAAGGCTTGCTTGTTGCGCGGGAAGCCACCAAACAAGGTGCCAGGGTTACCGACACCCATGGGATCGACGATCAGCCGCCAATCACCGTTCAGAGACAAGGATTCTCGGCCGTCTATCAGGCCCAGCAACGCATCGGCAGCCGCATGCTCTTCGGGCTGAGCGACAAACGGGTTGCGTGCAGCCTCGAGCGATTCGACATCGGAAGGCTGATTAGATCCTTGTGCGCGCGCCGGGGATTCGCTGACTCCGCGAGCTGCCGCTGCTAAGGCTGGTATGTGCGCAAGCAGCAACAGGATAAGAGCGGCGACGAGAGCAGCCGAGCGGTTCGAACACCTGACACACTGAGGACCCTTATCGCTATCCACTGATCTCAATTCCCGTTTTTGCTTGGTGAGTTGATTGGTGAGTTGGTTGTTGAGTTAGTCGGTAAGTTGGTTCGTCACACGCACAGTTGAGAAAGCGCCGATGGCCTCGAGACAAAAGCACTCAGCACGGCCGCCAGATTGTAGCCTATCCGCTGCGCTGGGCGGACTGGAGCCGCGATGATTGCAGTATCCTTTACACATACGTTCCGAAGGCCGAAATGGAAGAGATGCAATGGCTAAGCATACCGACCACGCCCGGGTTGGCCACAACGCGACAAACGTGGATCAGCGAACGTCAATGCTGATCAACGTTGCAGATGAAGCTGGCGCGCTGGCTCGGGTGTTGCGTGAATTCTCTCGCCTGGACGTCAACCTGACCCAGATCGAATCCAGACCGAGTGTCGACAATCGATTCGATATCTACGTCAACTGCGCACTCGCGCCAGGCTCAGAACAGCTACGGTCTCTCGACCTTGCCCTGGTTGCGCAGGGTCACGACGTACTGGTGCTCGAGGACACCTGGGTGGACTGGTTTCCACGCCACATCGGTGAACTCGACAGCATCGCCAACAGAACGCTGGACGCCGGCACCGATTTGAGCGCCGATCATCCTGGGTTCCAGGACACATCGTATCGACAGCGACGCGCTGAAATAGACGCAGCGGCGCGAGCCTACAGATTTGGCGATCCGCTGCCGAACGTCAGCTACAACCCGGAGGAAAACCGGGCCTGGTCCGCGATCTACACTGCGCTGCGAGACAAGCACGCCGACTTCGCCTGCGGCAGATACCTCACGGCCGTATCGGAGATGGAAGAACGCGGGGTGCTGAAGCGTGACCACGTCCCGCAGTTTCAAAGCGTCAGCGACTATCTGCGCGATCGCACAGGATTCCAATTGCGGCCCGTCGCCGGCTTGCTGAGCAGCAGGGATTTTCTCAGCGGGCTTGCGTTTCGAGTGTTCTTTGCCACCCAGTACATTCGCCACCACAGCCGACCCATGTACACGCCAGAGCCAGACGTCTGTCATGAACTGATCGGCCACGCACCCATGTTCGCCGATCACGACTTTGCCCAGCTTTCCCAGGAAATCGGGCTGGCCTCGCTGGGAGCGAGCGATGCGGATGTCGAGCGGCTATCACGCTGTTACTGGTTTTCTGCCGAGTTTGGCATTCTGCGTGAGGCTGGGCAGCGCAAGGCTTACGGCGCCGGGTTACTGTCGAGTCTCGGCGAACTGCGCTACGCCTGCGACCCAGATTGGCGAAGCTCAAACGGGCAACCGGCGGAGGCAGCAACCTATCGGTCTTTCGAGCCGGAAAAAGCCGCGGCCCAGGACTACCCGATCACCACCTTTCAGCCGTTGTATTTCGACGCCCCTTCGATGCAACAGGCTTGTGATCGCATGCGCGTGTTCTGTCACAACCTGGCGCGTCCATTTCACGCGCGCTTCGATGAAAATACCCAGCGAATCTGGGTAGATCGCGCCATTCGTCGCAACCCAGGCTAAGCGCGAACCGCGCGCAACGGTCCTGAGGCAAGCGCAAAGCCCGGCGCAGACGCTGCCGAGTTACCGACTCCACAAACTCCTGCAAACAAACCTGCCAAGGCTTCCGCTGCACGCATAGCTCAGACACAATGGCGGCGCTGTCGATCCCGGGAGGAGAGTGCCCATAAGCGTCCAGTTTGGGTGACGACGGTTCGCGGCCGATCCAACGGAGAGTAGGGGAACAACTTGCGTGGCGAAGACCTTCTGGTCATGGCGGTACTTTTCGTCGTCATCACGGCCATGGGCCATCGGCTTAGCGGCGGCATCAGCGATCGCCGGGGTTTCTTTGAAGCCAGCGGCAATCTGCCCTGGTGGGCGGTTTCTGCCAGCGTAGTCGCGACCCTTGTCAGCTCGGTCACGTTCATCTCGGTGCCAGCCAGCGTATTCAGCGACGGCGGTGATCTTACCTATGTGCAGGTTGTAGTCGGCCTGGCCATCGGCAAGCTCTTGATTGCCGCAATGGTTGCGCGCCCTTACTACGACAGCCAGGGTATCCATAGCTGCTACGAGTACATCGGTGCCCGACTGGACAAGACAACGGGCGAGTTCTCGATGCTGCTGGGCTTGCTTCTCAATGTTCTTAGCAGCGCTGCGAAGCTGCTCACGGCTCTGATTGTGCTCGATGTCATTACCGACTGGGGCCCGTTTTACTGCGGCGCAGCGATCATGAGCGTCTCAGCTCTGTGGAGCACCTTGGGTGGCCTGAAGACAGTCATCTGGACCGACTTTCTGCTGTTTGTGGTGTTCTCGAGCGGGGCGCTGGTCACAGTTCTCGTGCTATGGCTCGCAATCGATATGACGATTGCCGAGGCGTTGTTGCTGCTGGACAACAAGGCCAAGCTCGTCTTTGTCGACTTAACCCTCGATCCAACCAGACGCTACGCCTTCTTCACGGTGCTTCTTGGAACGCTCGGGCTGAGCATTGCCGTATCGGCTACCCAGGGAACGTGGCAGCGGGTTCGCGCCTGCCGTTCGCTCAAGGACGTTCGGCGCGCCTATTCCCTTGCCGCTGCGTTCTATGTGCTGCACCTGGTGATTCTCGTCATCGGTCTCGGCTTAACGGTCTTCTACCACCAGCACCCCCTACCGGCGGAAGTCGCGGCTGAAATCGCTGCCCAGCCGGACCGCATTTTCCCCTATTTCATACTCAATGGGTTGCCAGTCGGCCTGGCTGGACTGTTCATCGCCGCGATCTTCGCCGCTGCCATATCAACTATGGATTCGCTTCTGACCGAGAGCGCCGATCTGTCGATCAGGCACATCTACCAGCGCCTGGTTCCACGTGCGAGCGAGCGGCACTACCTGTTTGCGTCCCGCGTGGTTCTCGTTCTGTGGAGCGGGGTGTTTCTGGGTCTCGCGCTGGCTGTGAACAGTTTGTCCGCAGACTCGCTCCTCGATCTCACCTTCAAATTGCCGAACTATCTGTATGGCGCGATCTTCGCAACGATTGTCCTGGCACGCCTCGGAATAGGCACCTTTCCGAGTTTCGTGGCTGGTTTCGTTGTCGCGTGCTGTATCGTCGCGCTGCTCGCGAACTTTGGCATCGCTTATTTTCTCTGGTGCCCGATCTCTGGCGTAGCAATGGTGGCCACCGTCATGTTGCTGTCTTCACGGCCCGCCCTGGATGATGGGGTCGTTCGAGTGCAGGCTGCCTCTGGCTGATACCAGTTTTTGTTGAACCCTGACCAGGCGCACCTGTCGAAGCACGACAACGCGAGCTCGACCGGAGA
>CAYGQC010000119.1:0-12259 GCA_964351875.1 uncultured Pseudomonadales bacterium | reverse complement strand
CGGGATCGGACGCGCTTTATCGCCTGCCGTGATTGCTCCTATCCGCTTCCACGGCGTAGATCTTGCCGAGGACCCTCGCAAGGTTAGGCTCGCACCGTTTCCACGGCAGCTCCGATCGATGAAACCAACGAACCGAGTGGAACTCGGACTGATCGAATACAAGCTTGTGATCTCGACAGACTGACAATACATACCACAGCGATACATCCGTGTGCCCACGGGTCTTGCCTACCGTCTCGGTAACAGTGATAAACGCAGGCGCGCTCACTTGCTCAATCTCGCGCAACCCGAGTTCTTCGAAAGCCTCTCTGCGCACCGTGTCCCGTGGGTGCTCATACGCATCCACGTGACCGCCAGTCGGCAGCCACCGCTCTGCGTTGATGTGATCGACCAAGAGGAAGTGATCGCCATCGCGCAGCAGAAAGTAGGACACCAGATGTTTGTTCGGGACGTCGGGTTTCGTAAGACGGCACAACTCATCCGCGCTTTCGGCCCAGCGTTTCGTCGTCTCTACATCCAGCGCCTCCTGGCTGTCCCAGGCTTCTAGATGCGATAGCTCTTCATGAATGAGGCGACGATAGTCGGAAGGCACAGTCATCGAATTGGACGTCCTGCAATTGGCGCAAGGAATGGGTGTGTTCGGCTGGATTGGGTTAGGTCTTCGGAGCAGCGACCTAACTCGGCTTCTGCCCTGTACTGAGTTCGCTAGCCTGTCTTGCTTTCCAACAGCTGAACATTGTTGCCGTCAGGATCACGAAGGGAAATGAGAATGCCAAAACCATGATCATAAGGCGGCGTAACCGTGACTCCTGCGCCGACTATTCGCTCGTAAGCATCATTCACGTCGGCGGTGGCCAGCACAACAACAGGACTGCGAGGCTCCCTCGAGGCGATTCCAGGCCATGACTCAGCGGGGTGAATAGCCAAATGCACGCCCTGCAGATCACAGCCATAGTGAAGCGGCACACCATCATGCACTTCGTCTTGCAGAGGTAGCTGCAAAACCGACCGATAAAAATCAGCCAGCGCTGGGGCGTCTTCACTAATCAACAAAATCGCTGCAAGGCCGGTGATCATCTAAATCGCTTCCTATCTACCTGAGCATCGACACGATCAACTCGGGGCACCGTTGATTCGATCAAGCCAGGATGCGCGGCCAGCGTTGACCGGCACCCGCCACTAGCGCTCGCGCCTAGCTCGGCCGATGAATCCCACATATCTTGTGGCCATCCGGATCCAGGAAATAGCAAAGGTGCATCGCGCCCATGGAACCCTCGCGTAGCCCCGGCGGCTCTTCCGACGTTGTCGCGCCGTTCGCAACAGCCACATCGTGTAACTCGACGACTTGCTCCGGTGAGCTGCACAAAAAGCCGATCGTTGAGCCGTTCGCCGACGTGGCCGGCTCACCGTTAATGGGTTCGCTCACCGAGAACGTCGAGCCGTCATGAATGTAGAACAAGCGAAGCTGGCCGGTCTCGTTGGTATGCTCAGCTGGATCTCCAGCGCCTAACACGCCAAGCACCGCAGTGTAGAAGCGCTTTGACCTCTGAATATCGTTCGACCCGATCATCACATGATTCAGCATGAGTGTTCCTTGCTAGTTTGAGTTGCGAAGCTAACTGAAATTTCAGCATTCACGCTATCACCATGCGCTGCGCGCGTCACTTAGCTGTCGCAACTGGACTGCCGCAAGTAGCCTCTCCATGACTTCGCTCATCAATCCGGTCACCGCTAGTGTAGGCCCGTAGAGAAATACCCTAGCCCCACTATCGTGAAGTGCACAATCGTCACCAGGATGCCGCCGACGTTCAACGCCGATTTTGCGACGTTGCCTTCAACGCGGCGTACGAGGATGAGCGATAAGACGATAGCCAGGAAGGTTGCGCCTGTAATCCAGCGAAAGAGCATTGCGGCAAAATCACCGACACCTCTGCTGATATCGAGCGTGAACGGCGCGAACAGAATCTGCGCGACCTCACCAATCGGCGCCCCGCGCCCGAACCACCACAATAAGAGCGCTGACACGAGCGTTAAGAAAACGACAACCGCAGGCAACAGAGTCACGCTGAGTTTCTTCACAAATCTACCAACACTGTATCAAGTGGGAATACGCACAACACTCGGCTGGCAATGGTGAATGAACAGCCGCCAATTGAGCTTCTCTGAGCATCAGTCTTTCCGGTCAGGTGCATACCCTAGGCAATACGCGACGAGCTTGTTGCCATCCAAATCACGAAAATAGCCCCCGTAGAAACCCATGGTCGATCCCCGGTCATGCGGATGGCCCTCATCGGACGCCCCTAGCGCGATCGCCTTGGCGTAAACGGCCTCTACGGCGCTGGGTGTGCCCACACTAAAGGCAACCATGACGCCGTTTCCGACCGTTGCGCGATCGCCGTCGAAGGGTTTTATCACCGAGAACATCGTCTCACCAGGGGAAGCGCCCCAACCCAGCATGCGCTCATCCGTCATCACCCGTTTCGCGCCAATCTCAGCGAACAGCTCGTCATAGAACTCGCCGGCTCTATCAAGATCATTAGTACCGACCGTCAGGTATCCAACCAACATAACGTTCTCGCAAGCAACTTTAGATTCAACTATCCATCTCAGCGTCTACAAACGATTGGTATGAAAAAGAGGCTACGCTATTGAAAATGAGCGAACGATGACAGATGAACGCTCCCACAATAGGCACCTCAACGATGCCAAGAGACCCCCGAGGTATTCTCAAAGCCAATAGCTTTCGCACAGCAGGTAATGAGTGATTAAAATTCTTCGGAAAAGTAGTAGACGCGTTGGATAAGGGAACCTGAAAACGCATAAACCGCCAGCGCACGCTGTGATCGCCTCCCTTCGACTGCCTTCCAGCTCGCTTCTTCTACGACGCTCACTCGATTTCCCGTCGACACAAAGTCTTGAATGGTCGCGCGACAACTGGAACATTGACGGAAATAGTCAGACATCGCCTCGCCCAAAGCCTGCGCGCCTTCGACCTCAATGACCAGGTTGCCCCCGCTGACGGATAGCCACTGTATGTCCTCTGTGACCATTTCCAACATCAACGAAACATCCTGTGCGTTGAACGCAGCGAGGTAACGACCAACAGTGTTTTCGTTGTGGCTAGTGCGATCATCGTTCGCACAAACATATAGCGCCGAGAGAGCAAGCAACCCCGTTAGAAGATACTTCATACACCTAACCCCTCAAGGCACTCACTATTGATCAGCGTTCGGCTGAACCAGGCAACGTGCCCACAATATCTCGTTAAGCCTTTCCAACTACGGCGCAGGCTCCGGTGGGTTTGGCAGTTTAACCCCCATCATCGGTCGCAATTCTTCCGTGGAGTTGTCCCGAGCTAGGTTGATTCGCTCACTCACACCATCTCCGATGTGTTCAGACTTACGAGACCACCACTCCGCGCCACCAGGTGTGAGAACGATTCGAACGGCGGCCTTCTCCATCGCATAGTAAGTCTCATCACTCAACAGGTTGCCATCGTGCATATAGACCGCCTGCTCCATTATGTAGAAATAGGCTGATGCCCAGCTCTCGAAATTCCATTTGGCCGACGCGGGGGCCGATTCCCATGCGCGGTAGCACGTACGAATGTCGTCCTGCAGCTGCGGACAATCAATCGCCAGAGTGGCGTGAGCCGCGACTTGCTTCAGAATATCCCGCTGGCTGTCGGCTCGCGCGAGCGCGTTAGCTTGCTCAGCCTGCAAGTTACTCAATCTGAGCTGCTTCAACAATAACAGCAGCGTCACGATCACGGTCACGGCGGCGATCGCCTCGGCTATAGCCCCGACAGCATCCCAGTTCATGTCAACCTCTTAGTGACGCCTAACGCTCTTGACTGTCGCATCCGAGAAGTTCGCGTGCCCGCCAATCTGGCGAGATCGGACAAGTTGTCGTGAAATCCCTGCGTTGCCTCAAGGGTTGTCTGAAGATCAATCGTCCATTCCCGCTCGAACCGACTCAGATCGGCAGCGACCGATAGTAAGCACGTCACTAGCAATGTGCTGACTAGAGTCTTCAAGACGCCCTAGGCAACCATAATCTGAGCAAAGGACTTTTGGACGTTAGCCACAAGCCCAGCATCGTGCACACTTGCAGTCTGGACGTCAGTGAGACAACAATTCTGAGGCCGAACTGGGAATCTTGTCTGGGCGCACTTCGACGCCGTAGCGGTCAGCGACTTGTGCAATTAGCGCCGGAATATCCGCCGGCATGATCGAGCTGTCATTGCGTATCTCTCCAACAACACTATCAAAGAACGAAGCGAATTCTCCTGGCGTGATAACCAACAGCATACGAGCAGGCTGATCGGTGTCATTCCAGAACCCATGAAGGTGCCCGCGGGGAAGTACGACAAGTGTGCCTGCCTGCACCGAGATTGTTTGCTCTCGATCGAGAAATTGAACTTCACCCTCAAGTACATAGAAGTGTTCATCTTCATGGCTATGAACATGAGGTGGAGCACCGAACGTGTTGGCAGGCACTTCAATCTCAAGCACAGCTGTTTTCGACGCGGTATTGTGCGACCCCGCCAGGATATAGGTGTCGTGCCCTGGGAATGGCATACTTTTGCGACCTTCAACGGATGCGAAAATAGGCTCATGGGCGTTTGAACTCAAGCCGCTCAACACCATGGCTACGCATGCCAAAGCTCTATTCATTCTTTACTCAATACGATCTTGGTAACCGGTTCGGGCTCGGCTACGGCCCGCGATCAGCCGCAATGGACAACTAAGCATCATTTCGACAGCAAGCCGCGCTGTGGTCAAGTGTCACGCGAGATGCCGGGCTAAGGAATTTGGGTTTCGTACGGATTTCAAAGCTTGAGGAAGTTCTGAAACGCAAACGTAACAAATCCGAGCAGCGCGACGGCAAACATTAGAATCATCCCCAGAAGGTAAGGTCCCGGCCCAGCGCTGCCGAGCAAATTCCAGAGCATCAAGGTAGCGCCAGTAATTCCTAAGACATACGAGGACAGCATATGCAGTACGCCCGCTTCTGCGAATTCCTCTGCAGTGAGCCGCAGAGAGATACTCAGCATCGTGGCTCCATATGCGGCGCCCATTGCGAGCCCGACAACTGAAGCCCAGAACCACAGGTTTTCGCCATCGAGCCCATAGCCGAGAAGGACAATCGGTACCAATGCAACGATGAGCGATATGACGCTGCCAATGAGCATCGAGAGAGCATGATGCACATCGGGTTTCGTTGAGGTCTCTTTGTCGGAAAAGAACGCGACAAACACGGCGACAAAACCGATCAGAACCAGGCTCAGCTGCGCAAAACCGATCAGGACGGATGCGTGATCCATTAATCAATACCGTCGACAAACAGAGCGGAGATAGATCTTCTCACGGTTTCGGAAGGCTCTCTAGAGAACGAACGAAGACCGTGTTTGCCCACGATGGATACCCACCGTGACGACAATAGGCCGAGCAGTGATCAATCATGAGCGCACTTTTCTACTAGGCGTCATCTGAATGGCGTCGCCAGCTTTTCCGTCTTCGCAGTGTCTAGAAACTCGACGAACTCCAAAATTTTGCCCTCCGCATCGAAGGACATTTCGTCAAGCACTTCGATCTCAACGCTCTCTGAAGAAGGCACGTGATCCGCTCTAAGATGGTATCGAACTGCTGCTTTATTCCCCTCTACGATGAGCGACAAGACCTCAAACCCTATCCAACGCCAAGTCGCAACCAATTCGCTAAGCGCTGTTAGCAATTCTTCGCGGGTTGAGGCGGAACGCGCTATCTCACTATCATCGGGTGATCCCGCCATCCGAAACCGCGTGCTATCTGCGAACAAGCGAACAACGTCACTTGGACTATTTGATTGCCGAATTCGTAATGCGTTCTCAACGGCAGCTTCAACTTCCTTCCGATCCATCATTTAGCGCTCCCTATTAGAAATCTCAATCACAACGATCACGAGCCCTCGCCGTCTTTCAGATGAAGGCCTGTCAGAATGACGACCAACCAACGTTTCTCATCGGATGTGGTAGCTGTAATCTGCATCGAGTGGGCATTGTCTGGCGTGGCCTTTCAAGCGATCACCCTAACACTACGACCAGACTTGATAGAAGTGGCGTACACGTTCGCGCTTAGCGGCACGATTACCGTCTCTGCTCTTTTGTTTATCCGGTTTGTACTGGCTCTGGTTCAAGACCTGGAACAATTGCCCATCTCATAGCCGGCTTAGGGCTTTTGTCAGTGGGTTTCAGGAGAGGTCGCAGGAGCGCCCAACGGCCGTGATCACCGACACGTAAGGGCCGCGCACACTTGCGCAGCACATGAGGTAGCAATCATGGGTCCGGGATATTACTTCGTTAGGCGTCGCGGATTCAGCTATTCAGTCCCGATTAGCGAGAAGCAGAAGCTGAACGATCACTAAGCAGCATAGAAACTGATTGCCCAAATAATCCAAATCACTACCTGGACAACAAACAGTATTGCTCTTGTGAGCACTGCAGGAAACGCGCCGGAAGCCATATGAACCAAGGACTGCGCGACCCTCGCACCAAGGACAAACAAGGCAAGACCGTTGGTTACAGCACTTTGATCTGTTGCAATTCCGAATAGTATTAACGCCGCTGGTATCGCTAGATTTTCAAGGCTATTACCATGGGCGCGCGTCACACGCTGCGCGAAACCGGGCAGATCACTACCATCCTGCTCGAAGACGATTGCACCCCCTAGAATAGGCTTAGCTCGAACTAGCACGACCATAATGGTGAGAAGAATGGACCAAACAATCAGGCCAAGAAGACAAACGACACTTGCGCTCATATTGAACCCCTCCCCAGGGATTGGAAGAAACCGTAAACACTAACCCATCATCAGGAATCTAATCGAAGCGCCGCACACATGGCGAACGCCTAACGAAGGGATTTCTCCCACACACAATAGCAGGAAGACTCAGGGTGGCTGTCGCGAATTCGAAGCGGAATCTCGCGAAGGCCCCGGTTGATTCCTCTCGATATTCGCATTCGACGAAGAACTCCTATTCGCATCTGGAGGAGCTAACTTGTACATTCACGTTGAGTCCAGGCTCAGAGCAACGAGCTCGCGAGCAGCTTCTATTAGATGACGAGGAGACAAAGAATGAAGGCTATCGCATGGATGTTGCTGGGAGTAGCGATCGGCGGCGTACTTGGCTTTCTATTCCTCTTCAAGCAGTTGCATGATGCTGAAGAAGTCGTTGTGCTGCATGCCGACGCCCAAGATCTGCCGTTATGGATCGTTGAGCGTGATGGCTACTCCTGGTTGGGTATGGCGCGACAGAAAGCACAAACGCACAACCTGCATGGGCGCCAGTTCCAGCTATCCCGCTTTGGCCGGAAACAATGCGTGGTGCCCGTGCTCCAGGACGACGGGACGATGGCGGAAATGGTTCACGGCTTGAAGATGGAAAAGTACGCCGGTGCTCGAGTGATGGCCGCCTTAGGTATCTATCCGAGCCAGGCTACCCCCACGAGTGTGGCTCTCCGTGTTGACGCATGCGCGTGAAGGCCCGTTTCGCAAAAGCCCACTCCTTCTCTCACGCCAAGGCCTATCTTCGCCAGCCTGGAATAACGCCCTATCAGGACCTGACGGCGGTCAGCGATTCGGTGCCGTACTCTGTTGGGCGTCCGTGAGATTCTCCCCACATCCTCCTTGATACCCACTGCCGTGGATTCAACAACTAAGTGCGACATGTCTCTCTCCTAGCGAGGCAAGCTGGGATACTCCGTGTTTCCTGGATCTTGGCGGAAAAAGGAGACACGCATGAAGTACGCCCAGCTCACCTCTGAAGAACGGTACACCATTGCCAGGCTTCGTATGAAGCGTTTCTCTATCGCTCAGATCGCTGACGTCTTGGGGCGTCATCGATCCACGATATACCGCGAACTCAAGCGCAATCGATCGTCTCTGGATCGCGTCTATCGAGCGCAGAGGGCCGGTGAGAACACGCGAGGGCGGCGCAGCCGCTCACGTCGCAATTCTCAGTTCGACAAGGCCACCTGGTCGCTGGTGAATGGCTTGATCCGGGAGGATCTATCGCCGGAGCAGGCGGCTGCTTCTCTGATGCGCAGCCATCGGATGCGCATCAGTCACGAGACAATTTATCGACATATCTGGCGCGACAAGAAGCTCGGAGGCCGACTGTTTAAGCATCTGCGACACGCTTCCAAGCAGAAGCGCAAACGCTATCGATCTCGTGACTCCAGAGGGCGGTTAGCCGGCAAAAGATCGATAGATCAACGACCTAAGTCTGTTGAATCCCGGCGCTTCTTTGGCCACTGGGAAATCGATACCGTCATGGGGCAACACGCAAAGCGGCCATGCATCCTGACTCTGGTTGAGCGCAAAACCAGGCAGCTACTGATCGGGAAGCTCAAAGCGCGAACCGTCGCTGAAACCAATCGAGTGCTACTCGAGCTCATGGCCAAAGAAGGCTTCCATCGGTTTCTCTCAATCACTGCCGACAACGGTACCGAGTTCCATGGCTTCGAGCAGATAGAGCGAGCCACCAGTACGCTCTTCTACTTCGCACATCCCTATCACTCCTGGGAGCGAGGAGCGAATGAGAACGCTAACGGACTCATCAGGCAGTACCTGCCGAAAGGGAAATCAATGGCAAGAGTGACGCAGCTGCGCTGCGACAAGATCGCTGACAAGATCAATCAACGACCGAGGAAACGGCATGGCTTCAAGACGCCAGAACAGCTATACAGATCGTTCCAGTAGTTGTCGCAGTTCAAATGTGAAACTAGGCGCTGTTGTTAGCAAGGTGAAACCTCGAACGCAGATCCGACCGCGCTCGCGACGGCGTTGATGATCGTCGAGGTCACCCGAGCACGGTTCATAACTGTATCTAGTAGAAAGCCAAATACTACGGCCAGCCACGCTAGGTAGCCAAATCCAACATAGTCGTTGTGCACGATCGTCATTAGCCAGTTCTGCTCAAAGACATAGAAGAAACTGCAGACAAGGGCAGATATCGCCAGAAGTGCGCTTGGCACCACGAGTTGAACACTAGCCTGAGGTTTGGCAATAAGAGCACCCAACAAACCGAGAAATGCCAGAAGATTCACCGATGAGAATATGCGGACATCTCGCCGTATTTGTTGCATCACCGAAGCGTAAGAACGCTGGACAAATCCAGCGAGGTTTTCATTCATAGATTGGAGGGTTTCAATCGATATCCTGAGTTTAGATGCCACATTTTGTTCTAGAAGCGATCTACAATCACAGGATAGGTCTCGAATCTGGGCAATAGCATCAACAAAAACCTTGTACGCGCCCGTGCGTAGCTGTTCTTTGGCCCCTTCTATCTGAACACTGTTCACTTCGTAGAGTTTTCTTGCAGCCTTGTCTAGCAGCGTCTTTCCAGTTGGCGGGCGGACAGAATCTATCGTGAGGTCAATGGTCTTTAGGACTTCACCTTCTATGTAGGTTGAACCGACTCGTTCTAGCCATGTCGGGTTCAAGAGGGTAAGAACCAAAACAACGCTGTAAAGAATGGCCCCTATCAGGCCGATCGACAGTAGGAATATTCTCAAAACTGGGTTAATCACGAACGGCGCCTAACGGCTGTGATCACCCGCGCTGGAGGACTGTGCACGTTTGCGATAGCAAACGAAGCAGTGGTCCAGCGTCGGGTGCATTACTTTGTTAGGCGTCATTCTCTAGAACTTCTATATCGTCAGCTTTGATTCGCATCCCGGCAATGAGAGCGACAGGAACTAGACCAAGCAGTAGACCCACTATCACGAGACCAATCCCAGGAAAGGATAGGCCGCCTAGAACCTCAAACACAAAAAGTATCAGCACTCCCGACAAGGACGCTACCAATATTCGATACGAATACTTCCAATGTTTAGCTTTGGTTCGAAAGAACTCGAAAAAGGAAACGACAAAGCCAGCGCAGACTGGAGCCAGAGCTACGAGCGGCCACTGAATAGGTCCATCACGAAACAGCTCAAGCCCGATTTGCACAAGCCCTAGTGTCACCGAAATAGATAGAACTAGTGGGTAGTTGAAGGGTCTATCAGATTGCATCATGACGCCTAACGGCTGTGATCACCCGCGCTGGAGGACTGTGCACGTTTGCGGCAGCAAACGAAGCAGTGGTCCAGCGTCGGGTGCATTACTTTGTTAGGCGTTGCTCGGTTCATCGCTCTGTCTATCTTCTTGGTATTACCCAACGGTCGATCATTCTCGGGACGCACTTGGCGGTCACTTCAAGGCTAAATCGCGCCAACGCTTCGCATATTCATTCCGTCGAGATTGGCTCAGCTTTTCTACAAGATAGCCTTCATTCGAGATCGTCTGTACAGCAATGGCTAGCCTTTCCATCAGATCATTGCCTAGCTCAACGCACTCATCGGACACAAAAATACTCAACTGTCCGCCCTTAGGGTGGAAACGAAACTCCAAAGGCCCTTCTAGGGCCGCGAACACAACGAGCGAGTGAATGCGGTTCAACCACGGAGCAGGTACCTCAGCCACAAAGGATTCAAGCCTTTTTCGGCTCACGGCATCCCCTCGCTGCAAGATGATCTTCAAGCGACGCCTAACTACTGCATTCACCCGCACTTGAGGGCTGTGCACGCTTGCGATAGCAAGCGAAGCAGCGGTCAAGCGTCGGGTGCAATGCTTGGTTAGGCGTCGGTTGAACCATCCCTGTGCCAGCCTTCAATCGTCAACACTCATCTATCAGGCAACTCTCGACCTAATCGATCATCAAATGAGTATGGATGAGTAGAGTAAGGACGAACTGCAGCGAGCAGTTCTTGAGCGATTGCGTTCCCATCAACAAATGCCTTACCTCCGGGGCTAGAGAGAATGTGATACGCCTCGCGAGCGTAGACCGCCCATTGGTCTTCCGACAGCAATCCTTCTTCTTTCAAACTGAGCAGTTGTGTGTACTGATTTACTACGCTGCGGGTTATCAGAGAGTATTGAATCGCTTGTTCCGTAGTGAGGCTGTTCGGATTTGTCGATCCATGAGCAACAGTCCTAGCTAAATCGGGATCGCTCGCTAGCTGCATGTTGATTTGATTGAAACCACTAGCGATATTGGCGGATGCCTGAGAGCTAACAGCGACGCCACTGTTTCGCAGCTCTAGCCCTACGAAGATCAGACCAATTAGAACAGCAACGTTTGCTCCAACAGTTAGGTAACTGTTTACGCGCTCAGTGTTAGTCATAGAAACTCCTGATTCAGTGAGGCTTACCTCGGCTCAATTCGCCAGCTTTGGCCCGAAATCCGCCAATCGCGGAGAGTCATGGTGCGACGCCTAACGGCCGTGATCACCCGCGCTTGAGGACTGCGCACGCTTGCGACAGCAAGCGAAGCAGTGGTCAAGCGTCGGGTGCATTACATGGTTAGGCGGCATCTGAAACTCTCGTCGTTGTTCGTGTTGTTGGATCCTAACAGCCGACCTCACTGAAATGGTTAGATCACGATCGCGACCCCGATAATCAAACCCGCGATAAGAGCTGAACAACAGACAACGATATCCCGTTCTGTTGAGTTCGTTTTGTTCTTGAGCCCCTTCCATCCGAAAGGGCCGTCTCTTAAGGGAAGAATCACTACGCCGCTGTGTCCCTGCCGCCAAGACATAACGTACACAGTAACAATAATCGTGACGAAGGAGCCGAAGAGCAGTCCTAGAAAGACCCAGCTGGGAGCATGTAGCCGAACAACAAGCAAACCCGTAACAAGAAATAGCAAGCTCGCCGATACACGTGCTGCAAGAGTCATCCGGTCTAGTTCCTAGTCTTGCTATCCACTAGCTGAAACTCTCGACGCGAGAACATCGCTTTGGTACTGGCATCGAGTTATGTAGTAATTGTAGTGCCATACCGCATGACTCCCTGGGGCGCGAACTCCATTATGCGCGCGTTCGTATCGTCCAGTACTCGAAGATATTCTTCGTCGAGATGTGCACAAACCTCAACTGCAACCTCAGAACGCGCTATGGAAGTTGCTCGATGTCGATCAATCGATAAATAGAGTTCGCCGGATTCGAAAAAGGCATCTACAGCTGCCTGCACGACCCGTGGTTTGAAATTAGACCCCAAGCCAACGTGGATCCACGGAGATGAGCGTGTACCGCTTTGCCATCGTGCGACTTTGACGAGGTGGCTCGCAACGATCGATAGAGTTTTCGCTTCTCGGTTCAATTTCGGATAGCGTTTGGAACGACGCCTAACGGCCGTGATCACCCGCGCTGGAGGACTGTGCACGTTTGCGGCAG
>CAYGQC010000118.1:3496-12375 GCA_964351875.1 uncultured Pseudomonadales bacterium | reverse complement strand
GCTCGATACTCCTCGGGAAGCTTATCCAGCGCGGGTAACTGTTCCATCAGGTCTTCGTCAAACTTCCAAACGAAACCACCACCGTCATTGGGCATGAGCGAGTGCTTGGCGATGTAACGCAGAATGTACTCATTGTCGCAGGGCTGAGGCGGCGCCAGCCGAAATCGATTTTCGGCAGTTTCTCGATCCGGATACACCTTCGCTCGGCCACCCATTGGTGGACGGTCCGGCTCATTCTCTTCTGGATGCCGCAACCCCGAATCGATGAGAATCAGGCGGCCAAATCGGTCTGGCCAGGTGTTGCACGCACGTACCGCGCAATAACCTCCGAAACTGTGTGCAACGACAGAACAATCGTTGTCGAAACCCACCGCGTCCACCACGCCGCGCACGTCGGCCGCAAAACCGTCAAACGAGTAATCGTAGCGAAAATCGGAATCACCCATGCCGCACACGTCCATCGCCACAACATGATAGCGATCCGCGAGCTGAGGGCCGATAAAGTCGTACCAACGGGCGTGCGCTCGCATGCCGTGCATCAGAAGGAGGCCAGGTTTGCCGGGGTCACCCCAGGCGCGCCAGGCGACGTCGCAGTCATCGACCTCGACCGTGCCTGTTCGGGCCTGGGTTTCTATCGCTTCAAAGAACCAGGACGGGATCGATGACCCGCCCGCATCCCGCCAGTTTGCCATGCGCCTACAGCGAGCCGTATCGGCGCAGGTGATGATCGGCGTTACCGAACAGGGTCTCAATGACCGTAATGCGCTTGAAGTAGTGACCGACGCTGAGTTCGTCTGTCATGCCCATACCACCATGCAACTGGATGGCATTCTGGCCGACGAATCGACCCGATTTGCCGATCTGAACCTTAAACGCTGAAATCGCTTTCTGCGCCTGCGGACCATAACCCTCATCCATGCGCATCGCGGCCATGTACATGAGCGACTTCGACTGCTCATGCTCCATGAACATGTCGACCATCCGGTGCTGAAGCACCTGGAACTTGCCGATGGGCTGACCGAACTGCTCGCGAGTCTTGCAGTACTCAACGGTGGCCTTGTAGAGGACTTCCATTGCACCGACGGCCTGGGATCCGACTGCGAGAATTGACTCATCAATAGCCTGCTCAAGGATCGCGTAACCCTCGCCTTCGCCGCCGATTAGCGAATCGGCCGCAACCGCGACGTTATCCAGCATGAGCTCACACGCCTGGCCGCCATCTACCGTGGGATAGTCACGCCGGCTAACGCCCTTAGCATCTGCTGGCACGACGAACAGTGAGATGCCCGCCTGATCACGCTGGCCGCCATCGGTTCGAGCAGAGACGACAAACAAGTCCGCCCCGGGACCGCCCAGGACTACGCACTTGGCGCCGTTCAACGCGTAGCCGTCACCAGTCTTCTTTGCGCTTACCGTGACATCAGCAAGGTTAAAGCGGCTTTGCGGCTCTGCATACGCTAGCGCCCCACGTTTCTCACCGACAATCATCGGTGCAAGCAGCGACTCTTTCTGCGCCGCCGAGCCGTGCTTGATCACACCGCCGGCCATGATGATCGACGGCAGGAAAGGCTCAACAACCAGCCCTTTACCGAAGGCTTCCATCATCAGCATCAGTTCGACCGCACCGCCACCAAAACCACCATCTTCCTCAGCGAAGGGCACGCCCAGCCATCCGAGCTCGGCAAAGGTGTTCCAGTTGTCCGCGCTAAAGCCGAGATCGGACTTGATGACCTTCTGACGATCCTCAAAGTGGTAGTCGTTGGTAATGAATTTCTCAACGCTGTCTTGCAACAGCGTTTGCTCTTCGGTGAACGAAAAGTCCATCGGCGGCTCTCCCTTATTTGTGCGATGTGTGCGAGAAGTACGTGCGAGTAGTTAACTGATACGGCTGACGAATCCGACTGACGCTCCAGCCGGTTGTGCGAGTGTGTTGGCGCGCGCTCCTGAGAACTCCGCGGTTGCACTCGGCCGCCGACGGGTATCGACCCGCTTGCCCCAAACCGTCAATTCTGGCGGATGCCCGGCTGCTTGTCGATGCCACTGACGGGGGCAAGGGGACTCCGGACGGCGCCAGACAACATACTACTGGTCGGGTATACAGTTGGTTATCGGGCCTACAAAACGGCACCATGCGCGCTTTCCGACGGTCACAATCCAGATTGTGCCGGCACGAAACACGGCAAGCGCCAATTTAGCGGGGAGAAAATCGATATGAGCGACAACTACGAGCAAATCATCTATGAGGTCAGCGACGGCGTCTTGACCATCACCCTGAACCGGCCAGACAAGCTGAATGCGTTCACGCACACTATGATGAGCGAGATGATTGACGCATTCGATCGAGCTGATGCGGATGACGACATCCGAGCCATTATCGTCACCGGAGCCGGCCGGGCGTTTTGCGCCGGTGCTGACCTTTCATCCGGCGGCAACACCTTCGATTCGGACGCGCGAGATGACCGCAACAGCGGCCTGAACCGAGATGGTGGCGGTCTGCTTACGCTGCGCATCTACGAAAGCAAAAAACCGGTGATCGGTGCGATAAACGGTCCAGCCGTCGGTATCGGCGTCACGATGACGTTAGCCATGGACATCCGGCTCGCCTCAGACAACGCGAAGTTCGGGTTCGTGTTTGCGCGCCGCGGCATCGTGCCGGAAGCCTGCTCAAGCTACTTCCTGCCGCGAGTGGTCGGCATATCCCAGGCGCTCCAATGGTGCTACTCCGGTAGCGTTTTCCCGGCGTCCGAAGCCCTGGAGGGCGGCCTCGTCAGAACGCTCTACAACAGCGACGAGCTGTTACCGGCAGCGCGCGCGATCGCTCTGGAGATCGCCAACAACACCTCCGCGATCTCGGTGTCGTTGACCCGCGCCATGATGTGGCGAATGCTTGGTGCAGATCATCCGATGGAAGCACACAAGATCGACTCTCGCGGCATCTACAATCTCGGGCGTTCGGCCGATGCGCGCGAAGGCGTCGAGTCGTTTCTGGAGAAGCGGCCAGCGGAATTTCCAGGCAAAGTCAGCAGTGACATGCCAGAATTTTACCCGTGGTGGGAAGAGCGCCAGTTTTCATAGCGGCTCATAGCGGCGCTGCTAACAAAGATGACAACGATGAATTTCAATCAGGACAGATGCTATGAGTAAGCCCGTTATCGTTCAGAAAGCTCCCTTTCCGATTGACGTCACGAGCGGCCAGAAACTGTTCTGGTGTTCCTGCGGCAAGTCCGAGAAGCAACCGTTTTGCGACGGTTCTCACCAGGGTTCTGAATTCACCCCGATAGCCTTCGAGGCAGATGCGGATAAGACCCTGTATTTCTGCGGTTGCAAGCACAGCAAGAACGGCGCGTTTTGCGATGGAAGCCACAATTCGCTTTAAAGACGCGCTTTAGCGACGCGCTGTAAAATTATTCCCAATACTTGCCTGTGAGTTCACAGGCACAACGACATTCACTCTGCCCGGGGCGCAGGCGACAGCGCTCCTCAACTCCCGTCGATGATCACACAGACCGTGGCGCCGACGCCTACCGACAAGCCCGCCGTTGTCGTGGAAACAGGAAAACACCGTGTTCGACAAGCTCAGCAAACTCTTCGCCGGCAATCCTCTCAATAGCGACGATGCATCCGTTCGACTCGACGGAGTCAACCATCTCGCGCAGCCCGACACTCCAGATGAGGAGCGCAGCAAACAGGCTGCCCTGTTGATCGAGCTGGCCAGCAGCGACAGTGACGTCGCCGTTCGGCAAGCGGCTATCGGCCTGGTTACCGACGCCACTGCACTTAAGCCGCTTTTGGACGATGCCGCGGTTGCCCAGCAAGCGGCGCAGACCCTTCTCAGCCTCGACAGCCGACGAGCGCCCGATCACCCAATGCTGCGCCACGTCATCGCGCTCAAATCGGCCGCTGGCGACGAAATCGGCGCAGCCATCGAGGCCATGCCCGTGAGCGAGCGAATCCGAGCGGCGCTCGCGCACCCAAGCGTCGATGCCAGGATGGACATCGCCAGAAGTCTGCGCACGGGTGAAGCCCTGCATGAACTCGAACTCGCGAGCAGAGACGGCGACAAGACGCTCAATCGCCTGGCGCGCGAGCGCCTGGACCAACTCAAATCCGCGAGTGCATCGGTTGCGTCCGGCTGCAGCGAAATCGAGCGCCTATGCGCCAGCCTCGGCGTTCACAAGCAGGCAGCGGTGGACGGTAACTGGCTGAGTAAGCTCAATGGTTAGAGCGCAGATCTCGCCCGCGTCAGCCAAAGCCTGACGGAGAGTTGCTCAAATTTGGCCACCTTCCACCCGGATGTTGATTCCGCCAGCAACCTGCTGGGTGATGCCAGCACACTGCTTCAGAGCATCGAAGAAGAACGCGCTACTTACCGAATGCCCCGCCTGATCGAGCGCCTGCCCACCGTCGAAGCAGCTTTGCAGACAGCAACGCCAGCGGGAGCATCCCAGGCCGTCATGCTGATCGCGCACTGGCAGGACGTTAGCCGCCACGAGCAGGCAGCCGAGCCTGTCGAAAAGCGAGTGGTTGAGCTGCGCAATCGCAGCGCGGAGCTGAACGGCGCCCTCGCCGCATTGGCCAGCATCGAGCGGCTGAAGCCGGAAGACGCCGAGCTCGTATTCCCCATAAAAGAGACTGCAAAAGAATACCGGCCATTCTGGCAACAATGCCGCGCGGCCGAGAGGCAGCACCTT
Organism: uncultured Pseudomonadales bacterium; assembly: GCA_964351875.1. GTDB lineage: Bacteria > Pseudomonadota > Gammaproteobacteria > Pseudomonadales > Azotimanducaceae > JANSWO01. The sequence continues at coordinate 7,684 of CAYGQC010000118.1, read as the reverse complement.
GAGATGACCCGGGCGATCAAAGCGCTGCGCTGGCCGGCCTGGGCCGCAGAGCCATCAGAACTCACCGACGCGCAGATGCAGCTCAGCTATCTGCAACAAGCCGTCAGCGACGCAGAGACTGAAACGAATCGCCTGAAGAAAAAAGCGCAGGACGCGTTGACGGCAATAGTTGCAAAACTGGATGACGGCAAATCCGATGATGTCGGCAGCATGCTGGGCAACGCCCGAACCGTGATCAGCTGCCTGCCGAAAAACCAGGAGGGTGATCTCGAAACAGGTCTGGCTCAGGTGTCGGCCCGCTATGACGAACTCACAGATTGGCAGGATTTTGCGACCAGGCCGAAACGAGAAGCTCTCGTCAAGGCAATGCTTGAGTTGGCCGAAACGCCACTGGAGGGGGATGCACAGGCGAAGGAAGTGAAGAGCCTGCGAGCGCAATGGCTTGAGCTAGGCAGCATACGAAAACCGGAAGACCGAGCGCTGCTGGAGCAGTTTGACGCAGCCGCAGAGAAGGCATTCGAACCGTCGCGCGCTTACTTTGCCGAGCAGAAAACGCTGCGCAAAGAAAACGCAGAAGCGCGCGATGCCCTGTGTGTCGAGTTGGAGACCTACCTCGACGGACGCGACTGGCCGAGCACTGATCTGAAAGAAGCCCAGCAGAGGCTGCGCAACTCCCGAGAAACCTGGAACAGCCTGCGGCCAGTGGATCGTAAGAAAGAAAAGGCAGGCAGCAAGCGCTTTGAGGCCGCCATGGACGCGCTGCACAAAGCGTTGAAAGATTGCTGGCAGGCAAACATCGCCGAAAAGGAAGTGATCGTTGCCGAAGCGGAAGCCCTGGCCCAGACAACCGACGACAATCGCTCTATCGACAAGATCAAGGCTCTGCAGAATCGCTGGAAGCTCGTTGGACCGACACCGCGCGGCGAAGACCAAAAACTGTGGAAGCGGCTACGCACCGCATCTGACGCGGTCTTCAACAGTCGCGACAATCAGCGTAAGTCCGAGAAAGCGGAACGCAAGACACACATCGAATCCGCCATCGGCGTGATCGATAGGCTGGTTGAGGAGATTGCCGACAATCCCGCCATGAGTGTCTTCAATCGCTACCGGGACGAGCTGAATGCTCTGCCGTTATCGCCGGATGATCTGCCTAAGAAGGCTCTAAATGCCTTCCAACAGGCGCGCGAAACCTGCAACGCAGCAGAGAAACACGCGAAGGCCGTTAAACGCCTGGCAGACCTGAATGCCTTTCGCAGCGAACCGACTGGCGACGGCGATGTCGAGCCCTTCCGGCGGCTGGCTGTTGAGGTCGAGCTCACGGCGGGCATCGATAGCCCCGCAGAGGACGCCGAGCTGCGCAGCAGGCTGCATCTCGAGCAGTTGCAGCGCAAACTCAGTGGCAAGGATCCCATCGAACGAGACCCGAAAAAACTTGCCCAGAACTGGCAAGTGCTGGGCTCGGTGCCCGCCGCGGCCGCGGGCTATCAGGATCGATTATTTGCGGCGCTTCCAGCTTTGGCGGCGCAGGGTGGCACCGCATCCCGCTGACAATCGATATCCGGGATTCCGCCGTAAACTGACAATCTAGGGAACCTATCCTTGGACCGACGCTTGGATGCGGCCGCCGAAACAGTTCGTCGGCAGTACCCTACCTGCTTCAAGATCAGGTTGGACCGTAGAAGTTGAGCCTCCCTGCGGCTAGTGAGGTGCGTCCAGGGCTAAGGCAATTCCACAACGACCCGCGCGCCGCCCAGCTCACTGTCCTCAATGCGCAACGCGCCGGAATACATCGAGGCCAGTTCCAGCGCCGCTGACAAGCCAATACCCTGGCCGGGTTGCACGGTGTCGGCACGTGCGCCGCGCTTCAGTACACGCTCGCGCAGGGCTGCGGGGATGCCCGGGCCATCATCATCGATGGCGATGCGAACCACTGACTCCTCAGATAGAGAAATGAGCACTTTCGAATGCGTGTACTTGAAGGCGTTCTCGATCAGGTTACCGAGCAGTTCCATGAGGTCTCGCTCATCACCGCGCACCTCCACGCTTCGCTCAGCTCGTAGCTCAACGACCACAGCCTTGTGTTGGTAAGCCTTCGCCAGCGCCCGCAACAGGCGCTCAATCAGCGCTCGCAGTTCGACGCTCTGGCCCACCACCACTGGCCCTGTTATCGACGCACGAGATAGCTGATGCCCGACTGTTGTATCCATGCGATCAACTTGCTCTTCGAGCAGCTTCCGATCGAAGTTATTGTCGGCCAACGCGTTACGTATCACCGCGAGAGGCGTCTTCAAACTGTGGGCAAGGTCATCCATGGCGTTTCTGTAGCGGCTTCGCGAGCGTTTCTCATGGTCGATAAACCGGTCCAGGTTCGCTGCCAGGCCCGTCAGTTCTGACGGGTAGACAGCCCCCATCTTGTCCCGGTGGCCGGATTCCATCTGCTCGACTTCGCGTGCCATGCGCCTGACTGGTTTCAAGCCCCAGCGGATCGCCCATAGCTGAACAACCATGAAGAGCAGAACGACAATCGCGAGCCCGAATATCAGAGAGCGCCGAAAACTGTTGATCTGCGACTGAAACGGCGCGAGGTCCGCTGCCACGTGGAAACGCAGGACCGACTCCCCCGCCGCCTCCCAGATCACGGCATAGGTCAGGTAGGCGCGAGCCTTCGCGGCGCTCGCCTGATTCTTAACTTCGAAGCGCCACTGGCCAGGTTGAAGGTCAGTCGCGCCCCGCGGCATTGTCACTTCGCTGGTGCGCGCTGAGGGTGATCGCCAGATGACCACGCCATCCGCCGCAGATACGGCCGCATAAAGGCCGGATTCCGGCTGCGACAGGCGCGGTTCGCCGAGATCAATCGGGAACCCAATGCCGTCTTCTGCCTCCTGAACCACACCCATGAGGGCATAGGTCACGAGCTGAAGCTGTTCCTCAGCACCGGTCATGATGCTCGTGCGAAAGGATCGATCCAGGACCAGACCGGCGAGGCTCAAGAACAAGCCGAGAACGGCAATAGTGATGATCGACAGTCGCCATTGCAGACCCAGGCGGCGAACAGACGTCTTGAACGCGCCGCGGCTCACGTCAGATCAGGACGCTGTGACGAATCGGTAACCCTGTCCGCGCACTGTCTTGATCGCCTTTACGGGATCAAGCTTCTTACGAAGGCGGCCGACAAAAACCTCAATCACATTACTGTCCCGATCGTAATCCTGCTCGTAGAGATGCTCCGTCAGCTCACTCTTCGAGACGACCCGGGACGGGTTCAGCATGAGGTACTCGAGCACCTTGTATTCGAAAGCGGTGAGCTCGACCGGAGCGCCACTGACCCGCACCTCTTTCTTCGCGGTATCGAGACTCAAGTCACCCTCTTCGATGACGGGGGACGCATATCCCGCAGCTCGGCGGACCAGCGCGTTAAGGCGCGCCGTCAACTCTTCCATATGAAAAGGCTTGGTCAGATAGTCGTCAGCGCCTGACTCGAGCCCAGTCACCTTGTCCTGCCAATGGCCACGGGCCGTGAGAATCAGAACGGGAAATCGGCGCTCGTCATCCCGCAAACGACGAATGACTTCGATACCGTCCATCTTCGGAAGGCCGATATCGATAACGGCCGCGTCGTAGTCGTACTCTCTACCGTAGTAGAGGCCTTCTTCGCCATCCACCGCGCAGTCGACCACATAGCCTGTGTCTCTGAGATGGCGGGCGAGCTGCTCTGACAGCGCGGCTTCGTCTTCAACTATAAGAATGCGCATATGGCTCCAACCTGATGCGTAGAACAGCGATACGAGGGACCGGCCAAACGCCGGTGACCAGGCTCGACACTCGGGCTACCGCCCTGCGCGCATGCGCCCACGCGCATCGACAAAAACCGTTTTGACGCGCGCGCCATCGTCAATCAGAACTCGAACGACAACACCCGAGCTACCGCCGCGTGATGCCGGTGCGGCTGACAGAACCCGCCCGCCATAGCTGGATCGAACCAGCGCTGCAGCTCGCGCCGGTGAGATGCCTTCGCTTTGAGAAAAGTTCTGCGAGGGTTTCGGATCCCACTCGGCGGCAGATACAGACGGCGCGACCGATAGCGACAGCAACGACACCAGCCATACGCCCACGATGCCTGCTACACCCGGACTCACCTGCCGAAGCCGCGCGCACCTGTCGGCGCCGGTTCGCAACGACAGGCAAGCG